>NZ_JBIMRC010000003.1:0-318609 GCF_043945575.1 Enterobacter cloacae complex sp. 2024EL-00214
TCTGACGGCGCTTAGTGCTGAATTCACTATCGGCGAAGGTGAGTTGATGGCTCATGATGTCCCTCTGGGATGCGCTCCGGATGAATATGATGATCTCATATCAGGAACTTGTTCGCACCTTCCTTAGCTTCCCATTCTTTTATCGCAGTCTTCCAATCATTCAGTTGATGCTGGTAGCGGGATTCGCGCTCTTGCTGGATATGGGCTAGAAGTTGTTCAGTGGATTTCAGTTTATCGGCATTTTTCTCACGCCACTTTGCAGTGAGCTTGCCTTCAAAGGCGTGTTTGAGAACGGCTTGGCGGTAGATCTTAAGCTGCTCGCGGGCAGTTTTCAGCGCGGTAATTCCATTATCCAACTCAGAGAATAGTTGTTCGATTTTAGCGACAATGCGCTTTTGTTCATTTACCGGAGCTAATGGAAATGGAAAGGCCTTAATAACTGTTTGACTTATATTCTGTTGTGTCGCGCCCTTTCCCAAACCGGCCAGTTCTAATCTGGCATATCGAAGGAAATTAAATAGATATTTTGTTTCGATCTCATTTTTTTCAGCAAAAGCTATTGCTTGATTGGTCGCTAACTTCATACCAGCTATTCCCAGTTTTCCGATAGAGCCATACATTGCTAAAAGCAGTGTACCTTCATCAACTAGTTTGGCTGAGCTATTTTGCAGGCCTTTCTCGTTAATTTTTTGGCTGGATTCATTAATGATGCCGTCGTTTAAATCACCAATAACCAGCCAAGGAATGTTTCCACCGTAATACTCTGGATTACCGCTTTTGGGGGTGCCACCACTTCCCCATTTAAAGCATTCACCCAACGTTGTTTTTACCCAACTTTCTGGAATAACATCTAAAATTCTTGATTCAACTTTTTTAAATACAACAGTGTCAATAGTTTCAATAGCCATTATGCCACTAACTCCCGATTCAATTCCTCAAGCAACCAGTCCATCTTGTCCCCAAACTGTTGATACATGCCCATCAAACCGCCCTGAGCATCGAAGGGGGTCATATCCAGATCATCACGTTCGAAGTGAAAAGAGCTCACGATATGGTCGCGAATAGCTTGTAGCCATTGCATTTGCTGTTCATTAAATTTTTCTGAATTACCTGAGTGGTACTTCATAATCCAATCCTGAAAATTCTTTCTTACGGTGTTGTCAAAAGGCTTGATTTCACTATCTATGCCGCACACCCTGCGGACCAGAGCGACTAAGGCGGTGAGTTCAGTTAAAGGGTTTTCGCCTTGATAGTTATCCAAATGGGCATAAGCCTGCCAAATACGTAACGGTGCCAGCTTGGGGCGATCTTGCCTTAGCTTTTCTAACAAAGTTTTGATTTGCGTAAAGGTCACTTCGCTGCGGCGCGCAGGTGTATGGAAGTAGATGTTAAGCGCATCGATCTCGTCGGCATGCTCTTGCAGATAGTCGGCAAATTCTTGGATGAGCACCCTAGCGTTTTCGGTTGTTTCTCCATCCCATTCGGCTTTGAGTATCGTATCAAGATCATCGTGCACGATGGTTTGTTCTTTGTCGCGACGGATAGTATCGATCAGCTCAATCAGCTCGCCACTAAACACGTTTGCCACTTGGCCGACCAACTGCTGCTGAGCTTTGTTACGGGCATAGTCACCAGGGTCGGTGCCGACCGGCTGTCCGACGATTTCCAACGCTTTTTGCTCTATGCGGTCACCATCGATGGCGTTGAAGAGTTCACCAACAATCGTAAGTAAAGGCGTGCCACCAGCTTTTTCAGCAATACGGGCACGTTCTTTGTCATCAAGCTGTTTGTCTAATCGCGCCAGGCGTCCGGCTAGCGATGATACAGTATCAATATCGCTTGCACCCATCATTACGCCCATTGCCAAGTCTTTGAGCGGCACGCTAGGTTTGGTGATCAGAGGTTGGCTTGCGGTCTTAACCGACTTGGTGACGCCAATAGCATCGACAATCACATAGTGTGTTTTAGCGCTCTGCGCGGATGGAGTGACTTTTTGCAAACTGTCTTTATCGAGTGTGCGGGTACCGCGCCCCTTCATTTGTTCAAAGTAGTTTTTACTTTTTACATCACGCATAAACAGCAAACATTCCAGCGCCTTTACGTCGGTTCCGGTGGCAATCATATCGACGGTAACCGCAATACGTGGGTAATAGTCATTGCGGAACTGGGCGAGCACAGATTTAGGGTCTTCACCTTTTTCAATCACTTTGCCTTCAGCATCAGTTTTGTCATTGACAACACGGTAGGTGATTTTTTTACAGAACTGGTTACTTTCGCCAAACTCTTCGCGCACGTTTTGAATGATGTCATCAGCGTGGCTGTCGGATTTGGCAAAGATAAGGGTTTTGGGTACTTCTTGACGACCGGGAAAGATGGTCGGCAGTGAATCTTTGAAAGTACGGATGACAGTGCGAATTTGGTCCGGGTTCACGATGTTGCGGTCGAGTTGCTTTGCAGTGTAGGCCTCGTCCTGATCCTGTTGCTCCCAGCGCTTGCGGCGGGTAGTACGCTCGCGGCGCTCCACCTGCTGCTTCGCTTCAATCTTTCCGCCTTGCTTGGTCTTTTCGGTTTCGATCACAAAGATTTCGTTACCCACGTTAACACCATCGGCCACGGCTTTTTCGTGGTTATACTCGCTGACAACATTCTTGCGGAAGAATCCGTAGGTACGATTGTCCGGCGTGGCGGTCAGACCAACCAGATAGGCATCAAAATACTCCAGCACCTGCCGCCACAGGTTGTAAATAGAGCGGTGACACTCATCAATGATGATTACATCAAAAAACTCAGGTGGAATCTTTTCATTATACACCACCGGCAGTGGCTCTTTGGGCTTAGTAGATTGCTCCGCTGGGTTTTGCTCCTCGAGAGAATCATCCAGCGCCTCATCTTTTAGAATGGAGTACATACGTTGGATAGTACTAATACAAACCTGTGCATCTTTGGCGATGAACTGATTTTTCAATCGCTGAACTGTGTATAGTTCGGTGAATTTTCGGTTATCGTCGTTTGGCACGAAGCTCATGAATTCTTGTTCGGCCTGTTCCCCAAGGTTTTTGGTATCCACCAGAAACAGAATGCGATTAGCATTCACGGGCTCCCGTAGCAGGCGATAACTGGCCGTAATAGCAGTAAAGGTCTTTCCGGAGCCAGTGGCCATCTGCACCAGTGCACGGGGTCTGTCTTGTTTGAATGACTTTTCTAAGTTGGTGATGGCCGTAATCTGGCAATCACGCAAACCTTCTTTAATCAGTGGTGGGAAATCTTGCAAACGACCGCGCAGGCTTTTAGGTTCTTTGAGCCACTTGGCGAGGGTTTCCGGGCGATGGAAGTTAAACACTTCGCGGGAGCGTGGAAGTGGATCTAAACCATCAGTAAAGCGTGTAATAACTCCAGTACTTTCATATATAAAGCGCAAAGGGTGGTTGTTGTTTACCCATTTCAAAGTTGCGTTAGCATATCCTTGTGACTGATCCTCAACTGTGGTGATCTTTTCACCCCAAGTTTCAGGTTTGGCTTCAATCACACCCACTGCTTGCTTATCAACAAACAGCACATAATCTGCAGGCCCTACGTCGGTTTGATACTCGCGCACTGCAACACCAGTAGAAGCGGAAAAATTGATCTTCTTCTTGTCTTGTACTACCCATCCCGCTTGCGCGAGCAACACGTCTATTTGGTCGCGAGCTTTTTGTTCTGGATTTTGATTGACCATGCTTTAAGTCCCTGCCTACTGGTTGTCGTTGCGCACTTAATATTTGTTGGCTGTCGGCGTCGCACGTTCTAACAGTTCACTAATGCCGCAGTCGAATAGTTCACATAATTTATCGAGCGCTTTCAGATCCACTTTCTGTGCTGTCTCTTTGTAGAGTAAAGTCACCGTAGTGCGGCTGAGTCCTGTTTCTCTGACAACGTCTGCAATACGCATTTTGCGTTCACCCATCATGCGGGCGAGGTGGCAGCGGACCATGGCGATGCCTCTTGTAGTTGTCTTGACTATAGTAAGAGATTGTACCACAAATTTTATACTGAAGTCATATTTTGCGATTTGAAGTTAAATTATATTGTCTAAATTAGTATTTGGATCTTAATGTTCTGACATGTTATTCCTTGATGGCCTTTCGTCGTGTACGCTCATATTTTGTTCCTATTGGGAGGCCATACCAATAGGAAACGACGAAAACGATGTTGATGCTCAGGATTGAGGTATTTTTATTGCTCTTCGGTAATCCCCTCGAAAATCTGATGTATTGATAATTAGATTTTTCTCTTAATCTCAACCGGAGACAGCTCTATAAAAAATTATGCTTTTCTGATGGCCAGATCATGCCCATCCTGAAATAAGTCGAGGCCGGAATGCCGGTGGCTAAGCAATATATTGAGCAAGGTACGGGCACCGCTCAGGCAACCGATACCATCGAGAGTGATAAAAGATTTGGCAAACATAACAATGGCTCCTGTCAGACAACACGCAGGCGTAAGCCGTTTCTTAAGGACTGACAGACGCCATGCTGTTGAATTGGTCTAAATGAATTGAGAAGTGGATAGCGATGTAGTTGTCACACTATGGGCTGTTGGCGTAAAAACTTTCATGCTCAGGAGGTTGTTCTGCGTGGCCGTCCGCTTAACGGTCGTTGGGGGACCTCATTGCAGCCGAACAACAGTAGGCCATGTTTCTGATGGGTTTTGGTCATATACGCCAGTACCTGTCGGATGTTGGTGATACTGTCCGGATCGCTGTAACGTACTGGGATATTGATATCGGCCTCGTAATGCTCTTTAAACTCGCATCGGTGATACCATCCATCTCGGTCAGTGATATCGCTCCAGTACAAACCGACTTGCTGCGCCCAGGAATATGTATTCTGAGTTTTACTACCATCCAGCCAGAACACGACGTGGGCATGGTAGTGGTGATCTTCGGTCCATTCGATAACCCAGAAGAAACCGACTACCGCTTCGAGTTGCATCATACGGTTCATCAGCTTTCGGACATCCCATTCAAGTTGGTGATGATCCCGCAGGAAAAACTTAGTGGTATGATCCTGGTAAAACAGATCTGTTCGGAATGCACGCAGGCAAGCATAGCGCTCTACCAGTTTGTCGACATGGTTGTTCAGGAGTGACTGTAGAAACCAGTCTGGCTTCCATCGTTTTTTGTTTTGCATCGGATAAATTTCTTTAGTGCTGGCGAGGACCAGCTAGTGGAATTGTAAGCACACCTGTTTTAGTTCCACGCACTTTTTGAGATTTCCAGTTTTTCAGCCATCAGCCGGTACTCTTCCGGCGTCAGGTTATTCAGGGACTCATGAGGTCGCTCGCTGTTATATTCCATCAGCCAGCGCTCAGTAATTTCCCGTGCTTCATTTAGTGTCCTGAACAGATAAAAATCCAGGATTTCTGTCCGGTATGTCCGGTTGAACCGTTCGATAAAAGCATTCTGTGTTGGTTTACCCGGCTTGATAAATTCGAGTTGCACGCCATGTTCTTCGGCCCATTGTGCCAGCGCCAGTGAGACCAGTTCTGGCCCGTTGTCCATCCGCATCTTCAGCGGGTAGCCGCGGTTTGCCACGATCCTGTCCAACACCCGGATGACTCGCTGAGCCGGGATATTCAGGTCGATTTCTATCGCCAGTGCTTCACGGTTAAAATCATCCACCACATTGAAGGTCCGGAAGCGTCAGCCGCAGAGCAGCGCGTCGTGCATAAAATCGATGGACCAGCTCTGGTTTAACGCTTTCGGCGTCGCCAGTGGTGCCGGGTTACGCACTGGCAGACGCTGTTTTCCCTTGCGACGAAAATTCAGTTTCAGCAGGCAGTAAATCCGGTGAACGCGTTTATGGTTCCAGGTATTGCCCTGCCTGCGCAGCAGCTGGAACAGCTTCTTAAAACCATATCGCGGATAGCGTTCTGCCAGTTCAGTCAGTGCATGGATCACCGGTTCATCACGCCGAGTATCGGGCCGATAAAAATACACCGTCCTGCTCAGCGATACTGACCTGCAGGCCTGGCGTAAACTCATGGCAAATTGCGCTGTCAGATAGCTGACGAGTTCACGCTTTATCGCTGGTTTTAAAGCTTTTTTTCGATGACGTCTTTAAGTGCCCGGCACTCAAGGCTGAGATCAGCAAACATCTGTTTGAGGCGTCGGTTTTCGTCCTCAAGATCTTTCATCTTTTTGATATCAGAGGCTTCCATCCCACCGTACTTTGCTTTCCAGTTGTAGTACGAGGCTTCAGAAATCCCTGCTTCGCGGCAGACATCCTTGACGGTACGTCCGGCTTCAACAGACTTCAGGACAGCGATGATCTGGTGCTCAGTGAATCGGGCTTTACGCATGGCGATCTCCTCAGGGAATACAATCAGTATGTCGGAAGATCTCTAAAAGTGAGTGGTTCGTTTTACTGGGATACTTACACCCAAACACTTTAACAGTTATCTGGACTGCCTGAAAAATCGTCTATAACATAGCCAGTTAGACTACATATGGAGATGTAAGTATGAGCACCAGAGGAGAGATAAGGGATGGGGCTCTGTTTGACGTTCTCGACAGAGGAATCGTCTACACAGAGGTGTTGGGCTGGATTGATATGGGACATGCCCGTGGCAATGATGTGGCGGCGCTTAAACGTCAATTCGTTGAGGGAGAGCGTAGCGGCAAACCATCTTATTTCGTCATGTATCGGCAAGATATGGGCGTCTTAAAATTCCAATCGCGGCTTGGCGTCGGGAAGTTCTCTCACTGGGAAATTAAGCGTGGCCGGAGTACCGAAGACATTAACAGAATCATGCTGGCGATGATGATGATGACCGCATCCAGATTTGAAGGCCTGCAAAGCCTGCGGTTCTTCTCCTGGTATACAGACAGCGGCTTTAGCGGTGAGGATTTGGTGTCTGACTTGTTCGGGTTCTATCGGGCTATCATACCGGGTCGGTATGGCTATCGTCTCAAGCCCGTGAGTTATGATTCAGCCGTGCGTCGCTGGGATTATTACGGCGCTATCGGTTCCCATAAAAATCGTGGGTTCCGTCCGATTCTTTTTCCCGATCCTGTTGACCAGTGTGTGCGACACCAGCCGTATACGGTTAATCTTCCGCATTTTATGACATGGCTCAGGCCGTGGGATGATTTCACATCCGGAGTGGTGAAGGTCATTACAAATGATGGGACATCGCTCTCGTTCATGGGGGCTAAGCTATGACAATCCTTTTAAAAATCCTGAAGTGGTGCGCACTCTCGGTTGCCACAGTCTTTATCCTTGGATGGCTGTTTGTCTGGCTCGTGGCATCGGGTTCTGAGGAAACGACGGTTTACACAGAACATGATTTTTTCCACTACCACACGCTGACTGACAAGGATATTGAACACGCCCCGCGTGTAACGGACGACTACTATTTCGAGGCGCATCCCGGCGATGGTTATGCCCCTTCAAATAGTATCGTTTTTAAAGGGGCTACCGGGGTCGCACCGTTGCGCGCGTATCTCGAAACGCTGGGATACGCGAAGGAAAAGCGTCGCCTGGGGGAAAAGGAGATCTGGTCAAAACCCGAACAGGTAAAAGGGGACATTTTCTATCTGTACTTTAATGCCGCTACGGGTGAAGTTGAGCTGACCAAAGTGATGAATTACTGAGTTAACTCACTCTGTGTTGATTCATCTACTTTTTGTGCTTTGGTCATCAAGGCTTTCAATTCTTCAATAGTGAGTGAGGGTTTTTGTCTGTGGAGCATTGCATGGCAATTAGGACAGACAGGGCGAAGATCTTTCACGGGGTCGAGTTTGTAGCGCTCCCCAATCTCAGAGAGAGGCGTGATATGGTGGACGTGAATATAGTCCTTACCGGTTTCACCATACGTTTTCTCAAAGTCCATATTGCACACGCTACATTGACAGCCGTAATGATCTATACATTTATCTCTTGCTGTTTTGCTACGTTCGTATTTATTAACTTTGATCTGCTTAACAGCCCCCTCATAAAAGGTTTCGGGCACATCATCTGGATAGTCGATATCTAACCTTGTAGAAAGCGACTCTGCTTTTTTGATGCCATCTTGCGTGAGTTTCCAGATGCCAAGGCCTGATTCTTTAGCATTATGAAGGTACTTGTAATCAACTAGCTTTTTTCGTGCCCATTGGACCATGTTATTCCATTGAGGACGATTGCTATCATCAGGAAGTAAGATGCTCATTTCTTCATCTGTAAGGCCAAACTCCTTCCCCAGCGGTTCATAACATGAGGAAGAGCTTACTTCTCCGCCACGATTATAAATATTTAAAAGTAAAGGGATTTCAATCTCTTTGTAGCCAGGGAACGACATCTTTATGCTCTCCAAATTGTATGGATTACTTCCTGAAAATTTCTCGTATATGCCACTCAATAAAACTAGCTTGCGGATAATTTTCTTTCTGTAGTGGGAGGTGAATTTGAGATCCTGCGAAGTCCCAAAAGAATCTGGATACAACGCTATTGCCATTTACAGCGGAAGATATTTGAACACGCATGTTTTCATCCACTCCAAGAGATCCTTTATCAAAGGCTTTATGATGGATTGCACAGAGGGCTAAGCCATTCACGACCTCACATGGTCCTCCATGTTGCTTCCATTTGATATGAGCGGCTTCAAGTGCGACAGAGGTATTATCATGTCGCATATTGAAACCGCAAATGGCGCACTGATAGTTATAAGCACGCAATACCTGCTGTCGGAACAAGGGATCGCGCTGTTTACGAATTTGCAGGAGATTAAATCCCAACTCGTCGGCGATTTCTTCCTGAATGCTTTCGGTAAAGTGTGCTTCGAGGATTTGCTGAGCGATAGCGTTAATCAGGTTCTTACTGTTGATCAAACGAGTGTAATGCTGCTCGTCAAAACCACCTGCAACATGATGTTCAACTAATTCTCCCGCAGGTGGTTGTCTGCTGGTACCTGATGTGGAACAGCGCGCCGCATTTTGTAGTTCCCAAAAGCCATCACCTTGTAAACGCCAGAACGGCATATCAGGACGGTACTGTGCACGCTGTGGCCCAAAACGTTCCAGCAGGCTGTGCAGCTGATCGCGTACTTCCGTACCATAATCAAACAAACGCGCATGCCCCTGCTGGTAGTTCGCCAGCACGTACAGAAGCAATAAAGGCTTATGTGGCGCACGTTGTTCGCCTTTGCGCCAGATGGTGATGTCGGCAATTGCCTGTTCGAGAGTTTTGCTGGAAGCCATCGCGTTACGGAAGAAGGTAAATAATTGCGATGATGCTCGCAAAACTGAGGTCAATCAACCCACAACCAGCAAAAACATGACCTTACTCCACCCATCTCTATTTCCTGAACCCTCCTCGCATTTCTCAAATTTACCCCATCCAAAACCGCTGTATTTATATTCAGCACGGTATAATAGCCACAATAAATAACGCCGAATGGCAAAAGGAAGTATCACAGGAAATTAATGAAGAATTCGCGATATGAAGGTGCTGCAACACCCCCATACCGCTAACCACAACCAACTACGAAGGAGTTGAAAATGGCTGCGACGAATTTTAAGCCAGAGTTTACTGTTTGCAAAACAGAATCAGATGCTTTTACCGGCATGATTGAAAACCGCGAGCTGGTACGCAAAAACAGCGCCCGCCGTTTACATGGCAACCAGCCCAATGCCGCGCCCGTCCATCCCCGTGCGGAAACGCCGCAAGACAGTGCAGCCTGCTGCGAACTGTATGCGCGCATAGACATGAAATACCTTCTTCTGGGCGGCGACTGGTTAAAACGGGCGGGCTTTATTAACGGTATGCCCGTGAAAATCCGCGCGATGAAAGACTGCATTGTGATTACCCCACAACATACAAGAGAATTATGGGGATGCCTGGAAGGTATGAGCGTGGTGAATATTAATAAGCAGAAAGTCGCGCAGTGGCTGAAGACGTTTCCGGGGGCGTTGAATGATACCGGCGATATACCGGTCATTAAGCGCAATGCCTGAGAAATATCCCGGCCCTGCGCCGGGATTGTTATTTATAATAAAGCTACTTTCAAAACACCGGCACCCCCAGCCCCATTTTCACTTCCCTTAACGTCCCCTGCGTCACCCCCTGTGCCCGTTCTGTTCCGCGTTTCAGCATCGCCATCAGCTCCCCTTTGTCCTGCATATACATCGCCCGTCGTTCCCGCATCGGCGCAATCAGCTCCTGCAAACACATCTCCAGCTCGTTCTTACACACCCGGTCTCCCAGCCCGCCCGCCTGATAGTGCGCCTTCATCGCCGCCACGTTGGCTTTGTCCGGGTGGAACGCGTCGAGATACGTAAACACCACGTTCCCCTCAATTTGCCCTGGGTCGCTCACCTTCAGGTGATTCGGGTCGGTGTACATGGCGCTCACCGCGCGGTGGATGGTCTCTTCGCTTGCGGAGAGGTGCAGCGTGTTGCCGAGGGATTTCGACATCTTGGCGCTGCCGTCGATACCCGGCAGGCGGCTGGTGTCGCTCAGCATCGCCTTGCAGTGGTGCAGCACCGGGGCGGGGAGCAGGCTGTTCATCTTGTGTACAATCTCGTTGGTCTGCTCAATCATCGGCAACTGATCGTCGCCGACGGGTACGCACCCGGCTTTGAACGCGGTGATGTCCGCCGCCTGGCTGATGGGGTAGGCCATAAACCCGACCGGCAGCGAGCGGGCGAAGCCTTTCTGCGCAATCTCGTTTTTCACCGTCGGGTTACGCTCCACGCGGGCGACGGTGACGATGTTCATATACAGCATTGTCAGCTCGGCGAGGGCGGGCAGGGCGGACTGCAGGCAGATTGTGGTCAGGTTCGGGTCGATACCGGCGGCGAGATAGTCGGCCAGCACTTCGGGGATGTTGTCGCGAATTTTTTGCGGGTTACTGCCGTTGTCGGTCAGCCCTTGCAGGTCGGCAATCAACACAAACTGATTGTGCGTCTGTTGCAGGGCCACGCGCTGGCGCAGGGAACCGACGTAGTGACCAAGATGCAGTGGGCCAGTCGGACGGTCGCCGGTGAGGATAGTGGTTGGGGTGTTCATAAAGACTCCTTAATGTGCAAATGCCGAAAGGGGTCTTAAATGTGTAAAAGCCGCCTTTCGGCGGCTATCTGAATGTAGGGTGAACTACGCTATGCCGCCTTTAAGAAGGCAGCCACCAACGGTTTACGGTGAGCGCGGCGTGATTTATGTTCATTCCATTACCGTACCACGACTGGCGCGAAAAACAAAAGGGCACGTCATGCTGCAATCTCTCAACCATCTGACCCTCGCGGTCAGCGACCTGCAAAAAAGTATCACCTTCTGGCACGAGCTGCTGGGCTTAACCCTTCATGCTCGCTGGGATACCGGGGCGTATCTCACCTGTGGCGATCTCTGGCTGTGCCTGTCATACGATGAGGCGCGCCATTACGTGCCGCCGCAGGAGAGCGACTATACCCATTACGCGTTTACCGTTGCGAAGGACGATTTTGCGCTGCTCTCGCGCAGGCTGGAGCAGGCGGGTGTCACCGTCTGGAAGCAGAACAAAAGTGAGGGAGCATCGTTCTATTTTCTCGACCCGGACGGGCACAAGCTGGAGCTGCATGTCGGCAATCTTGCCGCGCGGCTGGCTGCGTGTCGGGAGAAACCGTATGCGGGGATGGTCTTTTATCCGCAGAAGGGATCCTGAATCCTCTCATACTGAGTAACCGCCAGCGGCTGATATCCGGCGGAGGTGAACAGCGGCGCAAATCTCTCGGGTACTGCGACGGGTGTGCAGATGCCCGGATAGAGCGCGCTGAGATTTTGCAGCATCCTGCGCGCGTGGCTCTGACCACGGTATTCAGGCAAGATAGCAAAAGCACCGGGCCTGACAGCACTGGCACGGCGGGTGTTAATTTTTTTTCCGTCGGGTTCTGATTGTCATACGCGGTGTGCTGAGCGCCGTATCGCGTGAGGACTTCAACAGGTAAAACAGGCTACACTCTGGTTTTGAGCGCTAATGCTGAGGAAATAACAATGCACTACACACTGAAAGACAGCGACGATAAAGGTAAAGCGGAAGGGACACACGGCGCGGGCGCTCTGCAGCAAAAACTGCTGGAATCCCGTTCGATTGTGATCTCCGGTGAGATCAACCAGGAGCTGGCTGAGAAAGTCATCACCCAGATGATCCTGCTGCAAAGCGTAAGCAATGATCCTATCAAGCTGTACATCAACAGCCAGGGCGGCCACGTGGAAGCGGGCGACACCATCCACGACTTCATCAAGTTTATTCGCCCGGATGTACACGTCATCGGTACCGGTTGGGTGGCAAGCGCCGGGATCACCATCTTCCTGGCAGCGAAAAAAGAGCACCGCTACTCCCTGCCAAATACCCGCTTTATGATCCACCAGCCGCTGGGCGGCGTGCGTGGTCAGGCGACAGATATTGAAATTGAAGCGCGCGAGATCATCCGCATGCTGGATCGCGTAAACAAGCTGATTGCTGACGCCACCGGCCAGCCGCTGGAAAAAGTGAAAAAAGACACCGACCGCAACTTCTGGATGTCTCCGGCAGAAGCGCTGGACTACGGCATCGTGGGCAAGCTGATTACCCACTATGACGAGCTGAAGCTCGACTAAGTTCGCAATAGCGCCCGGCTGCGGGCGCTAACGCACCTCAAACACCACCGCCATCCAGTTGATACGGGTGTTTTCCGGAAACTCCGGGTACGGATCAAGGCGTGTACAGGCTCCCGCCCAGATAAACGTATTCTCATCAATACGATACCAGTGCGCATTACCTTCTACCGCATCACCCACCACGGCGGCCTGGATTGTCACCCGGCTTCCCGCAGGCAGTGCCTGTGCCACCGGGGAGAAAACCGACGGGTTATCCTTGCGCGTGTAGACCCCGATGATGGTCTTCACGTTGCCCGTCACCGGCAGTTCAGTGAAATCGCTCATTTCAGGCCTCATGACAAACACACTCTCTTAACGTAACGATATAAGCTGCTGTAAATCCTGGCGGTAACGATAAAGCGTGAAACTGTCATGGTGTGTCATGAGAAAGTCTGAAAGCGGCAGCTTTTTATTCCCGTTTGACCCACGACAAGGCAGCCCGGTACGGCGTCTTTCATAATCACACCTGTTTACCTTCTCACGGGTGCTACCTATGGCGTATCAACTGAACCTGAACTGGCCGGAATTTCTTGAAAAATACTGGCAGAAACAACCTGTTGTGCTGAAAAATGCCTTCCCGAATTTTGTCGATCCGATTACCCCGGACGAGCTGGCCGGTCTGGCGATGGAGCCGGAAGTCGATAGCCGTCTGGTGAGCCATTTCAACGGCAAGTGGCAGGCCAGCAATGGGCCATTTGAGCATTTTGACGGGCTTGGCGAGACCGGCTGGTCGCTGCTGGCGCAGGCGGTGAACCACTGGCATATGCCGGCGGCTGAGCTGGTACGTCCGTTCCGCGTGCTGCCGGACTGGCGTCTCGATGACCTGATGATCTCCTTCTCTGTCCCTGGCGGCGGCGTGGGTCCGCACATCGATCAGTACGATGTGTTTATCATTCAGGGGATGGGAAGCCGCCGCTGGCGCGTAGGAGACAAACTGCCGATGCGTCAGTTCTGTCCACACCCGGCGTTGCTGCATGTTGACCCGTTTGAGCCGATCATCGACGAAGATCTGGAGCCGGGCGATATCCTCTACATTCCACCTGGATTCCCGCACGACGGCTTTACCCATGAAACCGCGCTGAACTACTCTGTCGGTTTCCGTGGGCCGAACGGCCGCGATCTGATCAGCAGCTTTGCTGATTACGCGCTGGAAAACGATCTGGGCGGCGAGCATTACAGCGATCCGGATCTCACCTGCCGTGAACACCCAGGCCGTATTGAACAGTACGAACTTGATCGTATTCGCCAGATGATGATCGACATGATCAGAAAACCGGACGATTTCACAAAATGGTTCGGCAGCTTTGTCTCTACGCCGCGTCATGAGCTGGATATCGCCACCGCCGAACCGCCGTATGCACCGGAAGAGGTGCTGGATGCGCTGCAGGGCGGGGAAACCCTGACTCGCCTGAGTGGTCTGCGCGTGCTGAATATTGGCGGCAGCTTCTTTATCAACAGTGAACAGCTGGAAACGGTTGATGCGAAGGCGGCGGATGCGCTGTGTCGCTACACCGAACTCGGCCAGACCGAGCTGGGCGATGCCCTGAATAACCCGGCGTTTGTTGAAGAGCTGACCGGGCTGATTAACCAGGGTTACTGGTTCTTCGAAGAGTAATGATCCCTTGCCCGGTAGGCACAGGCTACCGGGCAAAACTCCCTACGCCTCCATTGCAATCACAATCGCTTCACCCATCTTCTTCAGCGCATCGCGATTTTTATCGGTAGGCGGCAACGCCACGTTGATCCGCAGGCAGTTGCGGTATTTCCCGGATGCGGAGAAGAGTGACCCCGCCGCGGCCTGGATCTTCAGGCGACACAGCTGCTTGCTGACGCACACCATGTCGACCTTCTCCGGCAGCTCCACCCACAGCAGAAAGCTTCCCTGTGGACGCGTCACGCAGATCCCTGCCGGAAAATACTGCCGTACCCAACAGGTATAGGTTTCCATATTTTGCTGATAAATCTGGCGCATACGCCGCACGTGGCGATGGTAGTGACCGTCACGGATAAACGCCGCCACCGCCATCTGCGTGCCCGGCACGTTGAACCCGCCTGCGGCATATTTCATGTGCATCACCCGGTCGTAATAACGGCCTGGCACAATCCAGCCGACGCGCAGCCCCGGTGCGACGGTTTTGGTAAACGAGCTGCACAGCAGCACGCGGCCATCAATGTCCATAGAGTGAATGGTGCGCGGGCGCGGGTATTCTGCCGCCAGCTCGCCGTAGATATCATCTTCAACAATGACGATATCGTGACGCTGGGCCAGTGCCAGCACCTGCTTCTTGCGTGCCTCCGGCATGATAAAACCGAGCGGGTTATTGCAGTTAGGCACGAGGATCACCGCCTTGATTGGCCACTGCTCCAGCGCCAGCTCTAGCGCCTCAATGCTGATCCCTGTTTGAGGATCGGTAGGAATTTCAATGGCCTTAATGTCAAACCCGCGCAGCATCTGCATGGTACCGTGGAATGACGGGGATTCGACTGCCACGATATCCCCCGGTTTACAGACCGAAAGCAGGGCAATCGACAGCGCGCCGTGGCAGCCGTTGGTGATGACAATTTCGTTCGCTGCCACGGTAGACCCCCCGTCCAGCATCAGGCGTGCGATCTGCTCGCGCAATTCCAGGCGGCCATCGAGGACGTCATAGCTCAGCATTTCGTTCGGATTGTGCAGCGCAATGCGGCTCATCTCGCGCCACAGGGGCTTCATACTGGGCTGGGAGATATCCGGCGAGCCACCACCAAAAGAGATCATCTCTTTGTCTGCGCGGGCATCCAGCAGCATCATCACTTCATCCCACTGGGTGACCTCTACGGGGCGCTGCACCGGGCGCGTCATGGCCGGGACCGGGGGCTGAGCTTTGCGTTGAGAGACAAAATAGCCGGAACGAGGCTGGGGGGTAATCAGCTGCAGCTTTTCGAGGATCTGGTAGGCCTGCTGTATGGTGCTGATGCTCACGCCGTGCTCCTGGCTCAGCGTGCGAACCGACGGTAAACGCTCACCGCTGCGATACAACCCTTGTTCAATGCGTTCTGCCAGAAGGTTGGCGAGATGTTGATAGCGCGTCATGCTGTATCCTCAGTTTTCACCATACAGATTTAAAAACCAGTACAGATTGCCGTAAAAAACGGCATGCAGATACTGTTTTAGCGGATCTGTATGTTAAACAAAAGTTGTTTTTGAGTCTGTATTGCGCAGGCTGATTTCCACGATGATAACCCCACTGGCACAGTGAGGAGAGCATCATGGAATTCTATGAGAATCGTTCAAAACGTCCGTTTATCGCGTTTGTCTGGATCTGGAAAACGGTGAGACAGTGGTATCTGATCAACCGTACCCGCAGGATTTTAAGCCAGATGAGCGACGAGCAGCTCAGGGATGTCGGGCTGTCGCGACATGATGTGTAAGTTTTGGCGGGTATCGCCCGGTGGCGCTACGCTTACCGGGCTTACGAACAGGATTATTCGACTGATTTCACGGATGTGTTTTCAGCGATGCGGCGCAAATATTCGTTATTCTTAAACGCCACCATGATCAGTTCGAACATGACGCGACAGCCAATCAGGCTGAAGATCATACCGATAAATCCGGTAATCAGATGCTCTGTGAACATGGAGTAAATGCCGCCGACGAAAATAAGCAGCATGGCGATCCAGTAGAAAAAGACCAGCACGCGTGGCGTTAATAAATAGTCGAATCCCAGAATTGATTTCATTTTCTTTTCCTTAGAAATATAAAAAAGCGTCAAGATTGTATCTGTATCACAATCAGTAGCCAGCCGGACAGCTATCTGATTTCAGAGTAGTAATTCCAGCGTGTGTTGTTTCGGCCTTTCCAGTAACGCCAGCGCCTCCTCATAGCTCCGCACGTTGTTATACCCCATCACCAGCCCGTAGCGTTTGCCTGACCCGCGATACCACTCGGAGAGTGCATTGACCTGCAACTGCTGTGCTTGCCAGCAACGTGCGATCTCCCTGTCGCAACTGCCTTTCGCCAGAAACGCCACGATGTGCATCCCGCCGTCGTTCTGTTCGGTAAAGAACAGGTCGCCATACACCGCTTTGAGCGCGGCGATCATCCAGTCACGGCGGGTCTGGTACAGGGCACGCATCTTCTTGAGATGACGGAAAAAATGGCCCTCGTTGAGAAAGGCGGTGAGGATCTTTTGCGTCAGCACCGGCTGGCCGCTGGTGACGATATCCGCGCAGTCGGTAAAAGCGTCCACCGTGCTGGTGGGCATCACCACGTAGCCCATACGCAGTGACGGCATAATGGTTTTGCTGAAGGTGCCCATAAAGATCACCCGGTCATGCTGGTCGAGGCTTTTCAGCGACGGCAGCACCTTGCGGGTGTAGTGAAATTCGCCGTCGTAATCATCCTCAATGATCCACGCCTCGTTCTGGCTTGCCCAGTCGAGAAGCTGCTGTTTACGCGGCAGGGAGAGCGTAACCGCGAGCGGGCTTTGGTGCGAGGGCGTGACGATAGCAAAACGGGCATCGCGGTGGTGGCGAAGCAGGTACTCCGTATCCATACCCGAATGATCGACGGGCACGGTGTGCAGCCGGGGCACAATCCGTTTGAGCAGCTGTTGTCCCATAAAATAACCCGGATCTTCAAACACGACTTTGTCGCTACGGCTGGCGAGGGTGTAGAGGATCAGGCGCAGGCTGCCGCTGTAGCCGCTGGTGATCAGCACCTGTTCGGCGGTGCAGGACAGCCCGCGCGAGATGTTCAGATAGCGGGCGATGGCCTGGCGCAGCGGATACCAGCCCAGCACCGGCGGGTTGAGCATCTCCTCCTGGCGCATAGAGCGCGTTGCCTGGCCTGAAAGCAGCAGCCATTTTTTATAGGGAAAACTGTCGAGAGACGGGATCCCCGGGCGCAAAAAACCGGCCCGTTCACGCTGGCTGATAAGCGATGCCGGCAGCGTGCCGGTCGCCTGTTCTGCGGGCACGTTCCGGACAGGTAACAGGAGATCCGGGTTCACTCGCGTACCGCGCGCGCCCTGGCTCACCAGATACCCTTCGCCCGTCAGGATGGCATACGCCGTTTCGACAGTTTTGCGTGCTACCTTCAGCTCTTCCGCCAGGACGCGAATGGCGGGCACCTTGTCGCCAGGCTTCAGCACGCCGCGCGTAATGTTGTCGCGATAGCGGGTATAAATCTCGTGATAGCCGGGTTTCATGTCCTACCTCATTTCACGCTTTTTGTATCTTTTTACTATGTCATGAATCGCGTAAATTTTCCTCATCGCATGACATATGCCGCATACAAAAGAGGAAAGACAATGAGCACTCGCGTCAATCACCATAAAGCCACACCAGCCCTCGCCAAAGCGCTGTCCGACCTGAGCATGGAAGTGGCGAAAACCTCCATCGACCCGGCACTGAAGCACCTGATCGACATCCGCGTTTCGCAGCTGAATGGCTGTACTTTCTGCCTGGATATGCACTCGAAAGAGGCCAAAATTGCCGGGGAGCGTGAGCTGCGTTTGTACCATCTGGCGGCATGGCGTGAGTCCCCGCTGTTCAGCGCTCGTGAGAAAGCGGCACTGGCGTTCACCGAAGCGCTGACGCAAATCGGCGTTCACGGCGTGAGCGATGCACTGTACCGCAGCGTGGCGGAGCATTTCTCGGACGTGGAGATTTCAGAGCTGAACTTCGCCATCGTGGCAATCAACGCCTGGAACCGTCTGGGTATCACTTCCCGCATGGAACCTGGCTCGCTGGATGCGGCTTACGGGCTGAATAAGGCTAATCTGGAGTAATCGCTGTACGCTGCGCTTACCGGACTGACGGGAATGTGTAGGGCGGATAAGCGCAGCGTCAACCGACAAAATACTTCGCTCCTCACCGAAGCATCACGCTTTTCTTTCCCGCATGCTCTCTCTAACCCACAACGGAGAGACAAACATGATCGCAGTCCTTTTCGAAGCTAAAGTTGAACCTGCCTGCCAGGCTCGCTACCTGCAACTTGCCGCAGAGCTTAAGCCTTTGCTGGCGGAAATTGACGGGTTTATCGATATTGAACGATTCCAGAGCCTGACGAACGACGGCAAGATCCTCTCCCTCTCCTGGTGGCGGGACGAAGAGGCTATCCGCAACTGGAAGCAGAACGTCTTTCACCAGGCCGCACAGGCCGAGGGGCGAGAGTCGATTTTTAGCGACTACCGCATACGCATCGCGCAGATGGTGCGGGAATATTCTTTCGAAACAGGAGGTCACGCGAATGTATGACGTTCATGTGATTTTCAATGATGTGCCAGGCGAACTGGCGCGATTCGGCCAGTTGCTGGGACGCAGCGGCGTGGGGCTGGAAGGCGGTGGTGTATTTGGCGTTGAGGCACATTTCCTGGTGGAAGAGGGGGAAAAAGTAGGACGCATTCTGCTTGAGGCCGGGTTTGAGGTGCGTTCGGTGCGCAGGCCGATAATCCGCAAGCTTAAACAGGAGCGCCCCGGCGAGCTGGGTGAGATTGCGGCGGTGCTGGCCGGGCAGGGGGTCTCTATCCTTACTCAATACAGCGACCATGCAAATCAGCTTATCCTGCTGACGGATAATGATAAGCTGGCCGCAGAGATCACTGAACCGTGGGCTGTCGATGTTAAAAACGAGCTTACCTCCCGATAATCATGCGGGACTGGAGCAGGCCATTGCGGCGGTCGCTGCGGCGATGGCCGATGCATCGCGCGTGAAAATGCTCTGCGCGTTAATGGACGGACGGGCGTGGACCGCCACCGAGCTGAGCGCGGTGGCGGATGTGGCTCCTTCGACTGCCAGTGGGCACCTCGCCCGGCTGGTGGAGGGGAAGTTGATCGCCTGTCTTGCACAGGGGCGGCATCGTTACTATCGCCTGACGGGGCACGATGTGGCGGTGCTGGTTGAGCAGATGATGGGACTCTCCTGGAACCGTATTACTCCGCCGGAAACCACCGCGCCGAAAGCGATGCGTGATGCACGAACCTGCTATGACCATCTGGCGGGCGCGGTTGCTGTACAGATTTACGATTATATGCAGGCGGAGGGCTGGCTGGAGGAGGACGGTTCGGCACTGACCCTGTATGGTCGCGAGCAGTTTCTGCAGCTCGGCATTTCCCTGAGTGCACATTCGCGCCGTAAGGCCTGCTGCGCCTGTCTCGACTGGAGTGAACGGCGGTTTCACCTTGGCGGTGAGGCAGGTGCGGCGTTACTGATTCATCTTGAAAGTAAAGGGTGGATCCAGCGGGTGGTGGGGTTTCGGGAGGTGGTGGTGACCGCTTCCGGCAGGAGTGCCGTTAAGAAGCATTTTAGTCGCTAAATTTCTCTGCGGTCCGATGCCCCTCGCCCCGCAGAGAGAAGGAGGATCTTCTTTCGCAATTCCTGCTCTTTCCCCTCGCGTTTCTTGATAGTTACCATGATAACTATTATCGTGATCATGTTATGCAAGAGGGTTCCCCCATGAGTGAAGACGAACTGTTTAGCCGCAGGCCGATGGGTATGCAGATGGCGATGATCGTGCGCCAGTGGCGTGCTGTTATCGACGATGCCATTCTCGATACCGGGTTGACCCAGTCGAGCTGGACGGTGATGGTTCAGCTGCAACAACTCGGGGATAACGTCTCGGTGAGCGAGCTGGCGGAAGTGCAGGGCATTGAACTGCCGCCGCTGATGCGCACCCTCACACTGCTGGAGACGCGGGGCTACCTGCTACGCACCGTATCGCCCTATGACAAACGCATCCGGCTGTTGACGCTGACGCCTGAAGGTAACGCCATCCTGCAACGGCTTACCCGGGTGATTGAGACATATCAGGCGCGTGTATCGCACAATATCGCGCCGGAACAGATGGCGGCTTTTAGCGCCACATTACAACAATTTGCCTGCAATTTGCGGACTATCCGCGAAGAAGATAACAAGACCGAAAAATAATGACTCCTGAACAAAAGTTTGCCCGCTGGGTAAGGGTGAGTATTGCCTCTTTCCTGCTGATGTTTGTTTACTTTATCGTCGCGGATATCTGGATCCCGCTGACGCCGGACTCCACCGTGATGCGCGTGGTGACACCGGTATCGGCGCGCGTCTCCGGCTATGTCGCGGCAGTCCATGTGCACAACAACAGCCTGGTGAAGAAAGGCGATCTGCTGTTTGAGCTGGATGACACGCCGTTTCGCAACAAGGTTGAAGCGGCACAAATTGCGCTGGCGCAGGCGCGTCTTTCCAATGCCCAGCTGGATGCACAAATTACCGCCGCACAGGCCAGCCTGCAAACGGCGCTACTGACGGCGCGTAACGATAAAGTGACCTTTGACCGCTACCAGAAGCTGAGCACCCTGCAAAACGTCTCGCAGGCGGATCTGGATAAAGTTCGCACCACATGGCAGAGCAGCGAGCAGTCCGTCAGCTCGATTCAGGCGAACATTCATAACCTGCGTATCCAGCGCGGCGAGCGGGATGAACACCGCAACGTTACGCTGCAAAAATACCGTAATGCGCTGGATGAAGCCGAGCTGAACCTCGGCTGGACGAAGGTCTACGCGCAAGCGGACGGTACGGTCAGTAACCTGCAGCTCAGTCCTGGATTTTACGCCTCCTCCGGTTCGGCCTCGCTGGCGCTGGTGAACAACCAGACCGATATTGTGGCAGATTTTCGTGAGAAGAGTCTGCGCCATACCCGCGAGGGGACCGATGCCGCCGTGGTGTTTGATGCCTTCCCGGGGCAGGTGTTCCACGCCCATGTGACCAGCAGCGACGCGGGGATCCTCGCAGGGCAGGAGGCCGTTAACGGTGAACTGTCTGAACCAGAAACCTCCAGCCGCTGGGTGCGTGATGCTCAGCGCATGCGTATTCACGTGGCGGTGGATGAGGCGCTGCCGAAACACCTGCCAACAGGCGCACGTGCCACCGTGCAGCTCTACAACAGCGAAGGGGCGTTTGCGCGCTTTTTCTCCGGGATGCAAATCCATCTGGTGAGCCTGCTGCATTATGTCTATTAGCACTCTGGCGCGGGTGTTTACCCCGCACGGCAACATCGTCTACACGGCAAACGACTTTCGCCAGACCCTGCGCATCGTCTTTGCCGGGATGATTGCGCTCAGCATCTCGAGTTTTTACAACACCCGCTACGGCGTGTTTTATGTGGTGTACCCCATCATGCTGTTGTCGCTGGTACCGGTGTTTAATCGCCATGTAGCGAAGCAGTTTATCTTCAGTGCATTGCTGAACTGCGTCGAAATGGTGATGATCATCGGCTATCTGTCGCAATGGCCACTGATCATGACGCTGGTGGTATTTGCCCTGTACGTGATGCGTTTTCGCTTTATGAGCAAGGGGCCGCTGTTCCTGTTCGGTTCGATGGGCGTGGTGTGCCAGAGCGTGATGCTCAACTTTATGAGTTACCCCACCACTCACTGGCACACGTTGCTGTTTTCCAACCTCGAAGCGAGCGTGATGGCCGTGTGCCTGAGCGCGCTGATGAACTACCTGCTGCCGGACGTTGAGCCGCGCAACCCGCCGCCGCTGATAGAGAAAGATGACGCCCGCGTACGCCATGAGTCATTGCTCTCCGGCACCGTCGCCACGCTGATTTTTGTGGTCTTCCAGCTCAGCGATTTGAGCGACTCTCTTTCAGCACTGATGGCGGGGATTTTGATCCTGTTCCCGATGCACTACCGTGGCGCGGTAATCAGCTCGATCTGGCGCGTGGTTGGCGTGGTGCTGGGCTGCCTGTATATTCTTGTTGTGCAGCTCATCCTCTACGATCACAGCAGCCACATGTTGCTGATGATGCCGCTTATCGGCATGGGGCTGGCGTTTGGCGCACGCTTACACGTGATGGAGAAGGTTGGGGCAGGCGTGGGTTTTGCCAGCATTACCACCATCGGCATTATGTTCGGGCAGAACATGCACCCGGACAGCGATCTGGTGTTCAGCGATCTGTACCGCATCACCTCCGTGACCTTTGCGCTGGTGGCGACGCTGACGATGGTCTTTCTGGTGCATCTGATCCTCAATCGCTTTGAGGCGACGCGCTACGTGATCCGTAACACGTGACACATCTCTTTTTGTCGTTCTGTGGTATCACTGTTGGCCGGTCAACCGGGCGACAAAAGGAACGAATGAATGTGGCAGACGCGCGCGCTGGAGTTAAATAATCAGGCTTACTGGAACTGGGAAAAGGCCTGTGAGCTGGTGGAATACGCCGTCGCACATGCGTTCAATACCGTGATTGTCGGGCAGGTGGATCTGTTCGACAAACTTGTCTCTCCCAAAGGCTACACGCCGCATCAGTACAATGACCGCCTTTCCAGCCAGCAGCGCGCCCGCTGCGTGTATCTCAACCGCCTCGGTCTTTTGTGTCAGCAAAAGGGACTGCGTTTTTACCTGCAGGCGAAAGAGTTCAACTTCCCGACCGATCTGCTGCTCGCGCACCCTCATCTGTTTGAGCCAGGGCACGGTGTGCGCTTTGACGTGGATTTCTGGAGCGGGTATCTGGCCGAGAAAGTTTCACTCATTTGCCAGCGTATTCCCGCGCTGCATGGCCTGCTGGTGGCCATCTCCAATACGGACGGTCTGCTGCCTGTTTCGCGTCCGAACTGGGAGCTAAGCGCGGAAGCGCCGCAGCATGATGAGCGCAGTTTAGCGCTCTACAGCCGCTGTTTTAACGCCCTGTCTCGCGCCATGCAGCACGAAAATAAACACCTGGTGCTGCGCGTTTTCCCGGCGGGGAATCATGATGTGGCTAACGTGCTGGATGCTATTCACCCGCTGCCGGAAAGCGTGAGCGTCTCCATCAAGCTGACGCCTGAACGGTTCTGGCCGTCGTTCCCGAATAACCCGGCGCTGCTGGCGGTACAGGAACGTGAAGTGTGGGCGGAGATCGATCTGGTAGGAGAAGAGGTGGGCTGGGGCGTGTTTCCGTTCCCGCGTATTGACGAACTGCAGGGGCGGCTGTTGTGGTGTCGCAGCAACCCGGCGATCCGCGGTGCAGTGTGCAAAGCCAGCTGGGAAGGGGTTGATAACCACTGGATCATCGGCACCCTGAGTGAATGCAATCTGGTGGCCTGTAGCCGCATGCTGGCGAGTGATGACACGCACCAGACGCAGGCGCAGCTGCTGACTCACTGGCTGGATGAGCGCTACGGCTGGCGGCCAGATGCGCAGACTTTTGAGACGTTCCAGGCGTTGCTGGAGCGAGCCGGACAGGTGCTTTACCAGGCTATCTACGTGCGCGATCACGTTTTTCATCGTCACAGCCAGGTACCCGAAAGCTACGGTCAGGCGGTGTGGAGCCTGTTCGGGCAGCTTAACCGCAACCACTGGCTGCCTGGTTCGGAGCGCGAGGTCTTTTTCAGCGCCCACGACGTTGAGGCGTCTGCCAGCTCCCTTTCGCGGATCGCTAAAGAGAAGGACGATGCGGGGGCGGCGTCTGCCGAATTGCGTGAACAGGCGCTGCGTTTTGCCGACACAGCGGCATTCCCGTGGGCGCTCAAACAGCGCTGGCTGGAGGAGTGGCAGGGTTTTTCACTCTACTGCCTCCTGTTTTTACATGCGCAGAAAGCCTTCTTTACCCTGCGTTTTGCCCGTGAAGTGGAGAACAGCTGGAGCATGCGGGAAATTTGTCAGATCAACATTCAGGAGCTGTACCGCAGCGCCGCCGAGATGGACGACTACTGCGCAAAGCACGCTGATGCCTCCCCCGGCTTACACGTCTTGTTTGATGCATCCCGCGTTCGCGCCCTGGCCGATAGCCTGGGCGAGGAGCTGAAAGGGCTTAAGTAAGTCGACGGGCATCACATAAAAATCCCGGACTGGGGAGTTTGTGTGACGTTTGTCGCATCACGATTTTTCTGCCATCCGTCAGGTGTGATACCTGTCACGCTGTTCCCCCGGAGCCTGGCGGCTTTGTGAGTGACCAGGCAGAACCTGATATTCGTCGGTGATGTTCCCTCGTTCTGTTTATCCCGTTCTCTGAAAATATCCGTGTTTTGTATGGATTCGTGAGATGAGGAAGCGATGTTCCAGGGTGAAAGGCAACTGACGCAGGGCGGGGCGCTGACGCGTTTTCGCGTATCTGCCGCAAAAGAAGAACGTTTTGCGGAATTTTATACCGGGGAAGTGTTTGACGAACGTATCCGCCATGCCCGCAGGGCACAGGATATGTCGTTTTGCCGCCGCATATTCCAGCACCGCTATGCCGGGCGGGGCATCGACCCGTTGCAGGCGTGGCCGCTGGATCATATTGCGGCGAGCGATGCAGACGGCGTTGTCTCTTTCTCCGCGTTTTGCCCTTTACCGTTTCATGTTCAGCGCTGGCTGGCGGTCGATGTTATCGCGCCACATGGCGGGGAATATGCATTTCGTCTCGGTACCTGCGGCGGCGTGCGTCTGTGGTGCTCCGGTACACTGGCGGCCTGCTTTACGCCCTTTACCCGTAACGAAATGCAGTTTCTGGACGTCAGCCTCCCGCTTTGCCAGGGCGAAAACCGCGTGCTTCTCCATCTCGACGAATTGTTTGAGCGCGATACCCTCTGTGCGCTGAAAATGGTCTATCTCGGTGAACCGCCGCTGGGTGTTGTGTGGCATGAGGGTGAGGCACTTCCCCAAAGATCTGTGCCGCCGGAGCCTGACGCGGAGCGCCTGCTGACGCTGATGGCGCAGCGTGAATACGGCCCGGAGGCAGATGCCCTGCTGTATGGGCTGCTCAAACGGGTGAGCGCACGTGAGGAAGGATCTGTGTTTTCCCTGCTGACGCTGCTGCGGCTCTGGCAGGCGCACCGGAATGCCTGTTTCCCTGAACCGCTGTGGCGAAGGGTGAAATCGGCCATTCTGGGGTATCGCTACTGGCACGACGAACGGGGTTGCGATGTGATGGATTTTTGGGACCCAGGCCATGCTGCTGCGTTTCATACCGCCCAGCATCTTGCCGGACAGCTGTTCCCGGAGGCGCTTTTTATTGCCTCTTCACGTACCGGAGATCGGCAACGGCGGCTTGGCGAGATGCGGATGAAGGGAGGCAAAGCATGAACAACGAGCCGCTAATGAACACCCTGGAGCGCGTGGTACGTGGTTTTTGTCGCCTGAAAAATCTCGATGAAGTGGGCGTGGGGGACGGATTTGCCATTCATTTCGAGGAGTGGGAATGGGAGGTGGGCGTGGGGCTGTACGGTTACTGGCGCTTTGCTGATTTCCGCAACGATACGGCGCTACAACGTGCCATTCTCGCGTGGTATGACGCGCAGATTGGCAAAGGTCTGCCGGAGGTGCAGATCAATACCACTGCGCCGATGATCGCGCTGACGCTGGTGGCCGGGCACCATCAGCGTCAGGATCTGCTCGCCGTGGTCAACCACTGGGCCGATGCGTTGCTGCGTGAGCTACCGAAAACCGAAGAGGGCGGTTTCCAGCATGTGGTGAAGGAGCAGCCCAACACCGGGCAACTGTGGGACGATACGCTGTTTATGACGTGTCTGTTCCTCGGCGTGGCGGGGGTTGTGCTTGAACGCCGGCAGCTCATCGACGAAGCGGGATACCAGTTTTTGCTGCACACCCGCTACCTGAGCGACCCCGTCAGCGGTCTGTGGTATCACGGCTGGACGTTTATCGATAAGCACCATTTTGCTGGCGTATTCTGGGCGCGCGGGAACGCGTGGATCACCGTTGCCATACCTGAATTTATTGAACTGATGGGTGAGCATCTTGACGTGAGCGTACGCCGTTATCTGTCGCAGGTTGTGGTGCGCCAGGTGCGCACGCTGTGCGAACTGCAGGCGGAGAACGGCATGTGGCACACGGTGCTCGACGACCCGTTGTCTCCGCAGGAATCTTCAGCAACAGCCGGTATTGCTTATGGAATGCTGCGCGGTATGCGTATGGGGATCCTGAACGATGACGTGAGAGCACATGCTTTGCGCGCCTGCGACGCCGTGATGGCGCGTATCGACGACGACGGGCTGGTGCTTGAGGCGTCGCGCGGTACCATGCTCGGCTGGGATATCCAGTATTACTGCGATATCGCGGTTGCACCCGTGCCTTATGCACAGGCGCTGACCATGCTGCTGCTACTGGAGATGCAGCACCATCGGGAGCGGTAATGTTTCCATCCAATGTCATTTTCCTGACACGTTTATTCTTTACGGTGTTAGCTTCCCTTTATGGATGCTAACATTATGAAAAGAAAAATTATTCCCGCATTTATCGGTTGTGTTCTCTCTTCCTCTGCCCTGGCGGCGCAGCCCACTGCCGAACGCTATATCGTGAGTTTTCCCGAAGGTACACACGTGAAATACAGCGGTGCGTTTGCCAGTGCGTTCCCGAATGGACTCCCCGTTGGTATTGGTTCCGGCCTGCTGTTTACGGGTAAACAGGGTGATGCCCTGACCTTTGTCACCGTCACCGATCGCGGCCCGAATGCGGATTCGCCAAAGGTGGGTAAAAACGAAGCCAAAATCTTTGTGACACCGGATTTCGCACCGCTTCTCATGACAATTCGCGTACAGAACGGCAAAGCAGAGGCCATTGATGCCCGTCCTCTGCATGACGATAAAGGTGAAATTAACGGGCTGCCGCTACAAAGCGGCGTGATCGGCTCCACCAATGAAGTGGCGTTCAGCGACACGTTAAAGGTGCTGAAGGGCGACAATCGCGGGCTGGATACGGAAGGGATTACGCCGGATGGGAAAGGCGGTTACTGGCTGTGTGACGAGTATGGCCCGTTTCTGATTAACGTCGACAGCAAAGGTAAAATCCTGACCGTCCACGGGCCGCAGGCGGCGGAGGGGGAAAAATCTGTCGCGGGTGGTTTGCCCAATATTATCAAATGGCGTCAACCGAACCGGGGCTTTGAAGGCCTCACCCGTATGCCGGACGGGCGTATTATTGCCGCAGTACAAAGCACGCTGGATATCGACGGTAAGAGTAAAAAACAGGCGCTGTTTACGCGTCTGGTGAGCTTCGACCCGGCAACCGGAAAAACCGCGATGTACGGCTATCCCATAGACAGTGCGGCCTACAGCAAAAACAGTGATGCCAAAATCGGCGATATCGTGGCGCTTGATAACCAGCACATCCTGCTGATTGAGCAAGGTGAGGGTAAAAACGAAGAGATGCGTAACCTCATCTACAAGGTCGATCTCAGCAAGGCGAGCGATTTAGCCGCTTTCGATAAGCCGGATGAGTACCCGGAATTTGATGATGAGAAGACGCTGGCGAAGCGCGGTATTACACTTGCGGGTAAAACGCGGGTGACCGATTTGCGCGCGCTGGGCTGGCAACAGGAGAAGGCCGAAGGGCTGGCGCTGATTGACAATAAAACGCTGGCGGTGGCGAACGATAACGACTTTGGCGTGAAGGTGGCGATGCAAAACCCGGTCGAAGGTAAGAAGCTCAAGGATTATCGGGTGAATACCCAGGGGGCTCTGACGCTGGATGACAAACCGGTGACCACCACGCTCAGCGTGAAGCCGCTGAAGAAGCCGGAGTCAGACAGTGAACTGTGGATTGTGACGCTGCCGGAAGCGTTGAAGTAGGGGCTGACCCTCTCCTCGTTGGTGTACAGCCCGGGGAGAGGGAATGTGTGTTGATTAATAGCGTAGATTCACTAAATTGCCTTCGCGCTATGCTCGTAGGTATCGACAAGATGATCGCGCAGGCTTCCGGTTCCGTGCATTGTCACCAGAAGATTCTGGCGCGCGCGGGTAAATCCGACATACAGGCGCTTGATATCGTCACTCAGATCCTCCTCGTCCCTTTCCTTTGCGGCATCCATAATAGCGACCGAGTGGAATTCAAGCCCTTTACTGCTTGGTAACGGCATCACGCAAAGGAAATCATTTTGCGGCGACCAGTGCTTTTTATCATCGCTGGTGACAATCATCTGGTAAGGGATGTTACGTGCCGAGAGACGTGGCCCCAGCATACCCGAGAGGCTGTATGTTGAAGGGCACAGTATGGCGATCTCTGACCATGCAACACCTTGCTGCCGCTGCTCTGTCACCCAATCGAGCACGTGAGTAATCTCCTGGTCCTGATTATCAAAGCTGGCCAGTGCCGGGTAATTACCTGACAATCCTCCGGCATCAGGTTGCTGGTATTTGAGCGCCTCTTCAATGTGATTATTGAGGTAATTAAATGCAATGCTGCTGGCGAAATGGAGTATTTGCCGGGTATTACGATAATTGGTGTTCAGGATGGTCGTGCGGCCGAGGGCCTTGATATCGACACTGGAGAGTGTGAAGTCGAGCGCTTTTTTCTTCTGGTAGATAGACTGGGCGTCATCGTAGAGGAAAAGAAGCGAATTATCTTTGTTGTCCGGCATACGGGCGAGTATTCTCAACCACTCTGGCTTGAAATCGTGTCCTTCGTCGATTAGAACGGCGCTGTATTGCTCCGGTTTTATAATCCCCTCTTCAAATGCCACCGTCAGTGCATTTTCCATCAGCTCAATAAAGTTTTTGTTATTTGGCGGAATACGATGATGCGCGTTTAATTGCTGATAACACCAGGCATGAAAATGGATGACTTCGACGGGGAGTCTGAGGGTGTGCTGCTCGAGTTGCGCTTTGAGTTTTTTGGCCAGCGTGATGTTGTAGCAAATCACCAGAATCGGTTTGGTGTTTTCAATATTGTTGGCAAGTTCAATACAGCGGTGGTGCAAAATGAGCGTTTTGCCGGATCCTGCCACGCCGTGAATAACCCGGTGTCCCGCTCCCATGCTTCTGGCGAGTTGTTCCTGGTTCCTGTCCATCATGCAAACTATATCAGGGGTATGGAACGTAAAATTATCCAGAACACCCTGCGTAACAGACGTGTTAATGCGTACATCGGGATAAAGATGCCATCGGATGCGATCAAGCTGTTGCGGTGTTGTGTGATGAACGAAGTTATGCTTGAGAAGGGATTCGAGCCGGGCAGAGATTTGTTCCCTGGTCATAAATTCAGTGAGCTCATCTTTACAAATTACCTGGCTGGTGGGCAATATTTCATTTAGTTCGTCGGGTAGAAAACTCTTTTCAAGCTGGGCTCGGGTGATGTTGCTAAAATAAACACCATATCCATACGGCATAATAAAACCTCCCTGATAATCCCCTTCTTGTTGGCGAAGCAGAGGATCTTTTTTCAGGCTGTCAATGGTGTGAAAGGTATATTGACGAACCTGTTCGAGTGGGTTTTTCAACGGCTCAACGCCGTTCCTGGTTTCGTAATGAATATGCGTTTTGTTGGCAGATTTTATTTTTGTGATATACCAGTCTTTGACCTCAATGAATAACAAGCCTTTGTCTGGGGTCAATATCACAAAATCTGGGTGATTTTGCTTTTCCCCCATTCGGGTATCATACCAGCATGTGCACAAATCGCTGAGCCCCCCTTCAAGAAGCCTTGCCAGTCTTTTCTCGCCGGCCGTGATTTTCTCGCTACAACTACTAATTGTGGGGATGACGATTGCCATATTACGCCTATCAATTCATGAAAAATATAGATTTACGCTCGATTAATATTTCAGTGAATATTCATCCAAAGCATAATTTAATTATTGTTAATGACCTTAACAGACAATATGGGAAACACAAAGGAGGCTGCACGAAATTTGTGTTACGGAAAAATTACTCCCTTTCTCAATCAAAAGGGAGTCTGTATTTTATTTTTTCAGCCCCGCAAACTCTGCCCGGATCTCTTCTTCCGGCAGTTGCATACCAATAAACACCATTACACTGCGCGGCGTTTCCTCTCCCCACGGTCTGTCCCAGTCGGCGCTGTACAGACGCTGCACGCCCTGGAACAGCAGGCGGTTCGGTTCACTGTTGATCCACAACATCCCTTTGTAGCGCAGCAGTTTGTCAGCAAACGACAGCAGCAGGTTTTCCATTACGCGGGAGACGTCGCTGATATCCACCGGGTAATCCAGTTCGACCACAATCGACGACACATCGTTTTGTTTATCCGCCATAAAGTGGAAGCGCGGTTTTGAGGTGACGTTCTCTTCCAGCATAAAGCCGTTGGTGTTAAACAGCTGAGACAGGTCAATATCGCCGTGCGTGACGGTGTAAATCGGGGCGCGTGAGTTAATGCGCGTCAGACGTTCGCGCAGTTTTTCGCTGGCACCTGCCACGTCGGTTTTGGTCAGCAGAATGCGGTCGGCGTAACCCACCTGTGACTGGGCGATAGTGAACTGGTTCATCTGCTCGTCGGCGTGAACCGCATCGACCAGGGCAATCACACCGTCCAGCAGATAGCGCTGGCAGAGGATGTCATGGGAGAAAAAGGTCTGAATAATCGGGCCCGGGTCGGCCATGCCGGTGCATTCAATCACCAGGCGGTCAAAGTCGATATCACCGCGATCGCGGCTGTCGAGCAGGTCGAGCAGGGCATCTTCTAATTCGTTAGAACGGGTGCAGCAGATGCAGCCGTTGGTCAGGGTTTTGATCTGCGTGGCGCGGTCGCCAATCAGCTGATCGTCCACCGGGACTTCGCCGAACTCGTTTTCAATGACGGCGATTTTGAAGCCATGCTGCGCATTCAGAATGTGGCGCAGCAGGGTGGTTTTGCCTGCGCCGAGGAAACCGGTCAACAGGGTGACGGTAATCGGGGTCATGATCTCTCCTTTAGCAGCAACGGATGCCGCCTTCTCCACTTCCGCCGTAGCGCGCTTCCTGGCGCTCACGGAAGAATTCGGTGTAGGTCATGTACGGCTTATCCGGATGGTTGGTCTTCATATGCTCAACGTAGTTGTCATAGTCCGGAATGCCAATCAGCATTTTCGCCGCCTGACCGAGGTATTTTTTTGCTTCGCCTAAGTTACCAAACATTGTACGTTCCAGACAGAAAAAGCCCGGTGGCGCTACGCTTACCGGGCCTACTGTACCGTTGTAGGGCGGGTCAGCGTAGCGCCACCCGCCGTTATTTTTAGTGGTGTGAAGAGGTCTTCACGCCGCCTTCCGGAACCGGTACATACGGAGTCTCTTTATCCGTACGACCTTCAGCGTTACGCACTTTCATCCAGGTTTTGATGCCGTAGAAGATGATGCTGTACACCACCACCAGGAACAGAATGCTCAGACCCGCGTTGGTGTAGTTGTTCACCACGATATGGTTCATGTTGGCAATCTGCTGCGCGGTCAGGTCACCGCCGCCTGCGGCAATCTTCTCTTTGTACTGGTTAGCCATGAAGAAGAAGCCTTCCAGCTGTGGGTTGGTGCTGAACAGTTTCAGACCCAGCGCCCAGGTGGTGCAGAGCAGCAGCCACATCGCAGGAACCACGGTCACCCAGATGTATTTGGTGCGTTTCATTTTCACCAGGACTACGGTACCGAGCACCAGAGCAACGGCTGCCAGCATCTGGTTAGAGATACCGAACAGTGGCCACAGGCTCTTCACGCCGCCCAGCGGGTCGACAACGCCCTGATACAGCAGGTAACCCCACAGGCCTACGCAGCCCGCCGTACCCAGCACGCCCGCGACCAGAGAGTCGGTTTTCTTCAGGAACGGTACGAAGTTACCGAGCAAGTCCTGCAGCATGAAGCGGCCTGCACGGGTACCGGCATCCAGCGCGGTCAGGATGAACAGTGCTTCGAACAGAATACCGAAGTGGTACCAGAAGCCCATGTCCGCCCACGGCAGCACTTTGTGGAACACGTGTGCGATACCGACGGCCAGCGTTGGTGCGCCACCGGCACGGTTCAGTACGGACGGTTCGCCAATGTCTTTTGCGGTCTGCATGATCTGCTCAGGCGAGATCACAAAGCCCCAGGAGCTGACGGTCGCCGCCGCATGGGCGCTGGCATCTTTAAGCTGCGCCATGATCATTGCCGCGTTGTCACCGCCCATCTCATGCAGGTTTGGCATGGTAATGCCCAGGCCCGCTGGTGGGGTGTTCATCGCGAAGTACAGACCCGGTTCGATGATGGAGGCGGCAACCAGAGCCATGATCGCTACGAAGGATTCCATCAGCATTGCGCCGTAACCGATCAGGCGTGCGTCGTTTTCATTCGCCAGCAGTTTTGGCGTGGTACCGGAGGAGATCAGGGCGTGGAAGCCCGAGACCGCACCACACGCGATGGTGATGAACAGGAACGGGAACAGCGCGCCTTTCCACAGTGGACCGGTGCCGTCGATGTACTGCGTGACCGCAGGCATTTTCAGATCCGGGTTGAGGATCACGATACCCAGTGCCAGACCGACAATAACGCCGATTTTCAGGAAGGTTGCCAGGTAGTCACGCGGAGCCAGAATCAGCCAGACCGGCAGCAGGGCGGAGATAAATGCGTAACCGACCAGTGCGAAGGTGATGGTGGTGTCTTTGAAGGTCAGTGCCGGACCCCAGTACGGGTCGTGTGCAATCACGCCGCCGAAGTAAATGGACGCGACCAGCAGCACAATACCAATCACCGACACTTCGCCCACGCGTCCCGGACGCAGGAAGCGCATGTAGATACCCATGAACAGCGCAATTGGCACGGTTGAGCAGACGGTGAACACCCCCCACGGGCTTTCGGCCAGCGCTTTCACCACGATCAGTGCCAGCACCGCAAGGATGATGATCATAATCAGGAAGCAGCCGAACAGGGCGATCGTTCCCGGCACGCGGCCCATCTCTTCTTTGACCATCTCACCCAGAGAGGCACCGTTACGGCGAGAAGAGATAAACAACACCATGAAGTCCTGCACTGCACCCGCCAGCACGACGCCTGCGAGCAGCCACAGGGTACCTGGCAGATAGCCCATTTGCGCGGCCAGCACCGGGCCGACCAGCGGACCTGCACCCGCAATCGCGGCAAAGTGGTGACCAAACAGCACGTAGCGGTTGGTGGGCACGTAATTCAGGCCGTCATTGTTAATGACCGCCGGGGTAGCACGCGTCGGGTCGAGTTTCATGACCTTCTGCGCGATGTACAAGCTGTAGTAGCGATAAGCCACAAGATAGACGGAAACAGACGCCACCACGATCCACAGGGCGCTTACGTGTTCGCCCCGGCGTAATGCGACAACCGCCAGACAGAAAGCGCCGAGGATCCCGAGTAATGCCCAGGGCACGTGCTTCAGTAGTTTTTTAGTATCCATAGTAAGACCTGGTTTTTTATGTGAAGAAAAAAGGGTCAGGGTTCGTTGAGGAGGTATTGATTAATGCTGGAGCGATCGTGCCAGAGTGTCGCGTGTGTCAAGGACGGTAAATCGGTGAGTGGTTGAAAGCGATGAGTAAGCGGTCAAAGGTGGCGGCGAGTGGTTCAGACCCGCCGTCAGTGGATGAAATTATGTGATTGAGATCACCTGATTAGGGTGCAGACTCCTGTGCCAGATAGGCTTCCAGCGTCTTCACGAACTTCTCTTTCAGCCACACCGGCTCTAAAATCTGAATGTTCGGCAGCCAGTAGAAAAGCAGCGGCAGGATCTGGTTCTCATGTGCCGCCAGGCAGCGGAGCGTGACGCCACCGCTTTCCTCACCCAGTAGTTCTTGTTCTGGTAGTAAATTGCGGCGCTGGAAGTAGTGCGAAATATTACGATTGATAAATACTTTCACTTCGAAAGTACTCTCAGACACCCACGGATCGAGGCGTTTCTCCAGTAGCTCAATCACGTGCTCCTCAGGCATAAATGTGCTTTTCTGAATATCAAGCCAGCTAATCTGACTCAGGGAGAAGGATTTCAACCTGCTATTTTCGGTGGCTTGTAAATACCATATATTTTTTTGGTTAATGAGTTTGTATGGATTAATCAGACGGGTTTTGCCTTTATACACAATCTGGCAAACATTACGATTCTTAATCGATTTCTCAATTTTCGATAAATGGCGGAGAATATCACGCTGTACGGTATGCTCTGCATCATTTCCAAGAATAAGAATATGATTTTCGTCAACGCGGGATTCAAGTTTTTGCCAAAAATCTGTATTTCTTTCCGGGAAAAAATTATCAGCATTCAGGAAGTTAGAGATGGTGTGGTGCAGGCCTTGTCCATAAGTTGATTGTGCGGTGTGGATCAAACGATATAGCCCATTACCGGTATGTTCCACTATCGGGGAGAGCGCATTTAAATCACGGTAGACGGTACGCTCGGTAATTTTAAATTTTTCCATCAGCGCGCTGCGGTTTACCACACCGTTTAAATGTAGCTCCACCAGAATATCGACCAGACGTTCAGCCGAGCGGCTCCGCGTCGAATTAGCCATAAGGTATTCCTGTTTATTTAAGGGATATGCGCTGAATTATGCGGGTGGCACTGACAGGAAATGTCAGTATTCAGACACAGAAAATTTATCTTATGGTTATATAACGGCGTGATTTAGCGGAAACCTTAGTATTTTTTGCGGGAAACGCGCTGGCTGCGGGGTGCGCCAGCGCGTGGCAGATCAGACGGTTGCTTCTGGCTCCATCATCACCGGGTGGAAGTTGCGTTTAAAATAGATCAGGCCATGGCCCTCTTCGCTCAGAATGATGTTTTTAATTTCAACAAGATAAACCAGATGCGTGCCGATGGTTTGCACCTGGCTTATCTCCCCTTCAAGGCTTGCCAGCGCGCCTTTGAGCGCGGGTTGTGTCAGCGGGCCTTTCTGCCAGCAGGAGAGGCTAAAACGCTCCTCCATCGTCATGCCGGTCATCCCGGCAAAATGGCGAGCCATGAGCTCCTGCTCATGGTTGAGCACGTTGACGCACAGTTTACCGTTCCCCTGAAACACCGGGTTCATCGCGCTGTTGGTGTTAATACAGACCATCAACGAAGGGGGCGTGTCCGTGACCGGGCAGACGGCGGTGGCGGTAATGCCGCAGCGACCTGCATCGCCCTCAGTGGTGATAATATTGACCGCCGCCGACAGGCTGGCCATCGCATCGCGAAAACGCAGGCGTTGTTCATTTGATTGCATTGAAACCTCCCGCTGCGTTATTTCAGCAGCTTATCCAGCATGTTGATATCGCTGTTGTTGTGCAGGTGTGGCACCGTCCAGCCGTGTTGGTCGTACTCGGACATGCAGCGGTCGACCATCGCCATCATCTTGTCCATGTTGCCGGAGCTCTGCGCCTGGCGCAGACACTGCAGGCGAATTTCATCCTGGCTGCCGGAGTAGTTGATCTCATACAGCTCGTGACGACCGCCAAATTCGCTACCGATGGCATCCCACATCAGTTTCAAAATCTTGATGCGTTCAACGTGATCCATGCCGTTGGAGCCACGCACGTATTTCGCCAGATACTGGTCAATCTGCGGGTTGTTCAGGTCGCGGGCGCTGGACGGCAGGTAGATAAGACCGCTGGTAACGTTACGTTCGATGATGTTCTTGATCTTCGCGTAGGCCATTGGGGCCATCACGCGGTAGGTTTGCAGCGCGGCATGATCCGGCAGATACGCGCCATTCACCCACGGGGTAGCTTCGGAGCACATGGAGTCACTCAGCGCCCAGAACATATTGCGCCAGGCCACCACTTCGCCCAGATCGGCCTGTACGCCGCGGAACTCCAGGGTGCCGGTACATTCCAGTGATTTTTTCAGCAGGGCGGTGATGAAGTCGAGTTTGACTGCCAGACGCACGCAGGCCTGCAGCGGGTACATCCGCGCAAAACCACCTTCCATCGTCCAGCGACGGCAGCGATCGAAATCGCGGTAGATCAGCACGTTTTCCCACGGGATCAGCACATGATCCATCACCAGAATGGCATCGTTCTCGTCGAAGCGGCTGGAGAGCGGGTAGTCGTACGGAGAACCGGTTGCGCCAGCCACCATTTCGTAGGAGGCGCGGGAGATGAGCTTCACCCCTTCGGCATCCATCGGTGCGACGAACATCAATGCGAAGTCCGGGTTTTCACCCATCACCTGCGCAGAGCCGAAGCCGATCATGTTGTAGTGGGTCAGCGCCGAGTTGGTCGCCACCACTTTTGCACCGCTGACGATGATCCCGGCATCGGTTTCTTTTTCCAGCTTGATGTAGACGTCTTTCACCTCGTCCGCCGGTTTATGGCGGTCAATCGGTGGGTTAACGATGGCGTGGTTGAAGTACAGCCCCGTTTCCTGGATGCGGGTGTACCAGTTGCGGGCGTTCTGCTCGAACTGGCCGTAGAAGGCCGGGTTGGCTCCCAGCGCGCAGCCAAACGCTGCTTTGTAGTCCGGCGTGCGGCCCATCCAGCCGTAGCTCAGGCGCGACCACTCGGCGATGGCGTCACGCTGCTGGCGCAGGTCGTCGGCACTTTTCGCCACGCGGAAGAACTTGTGGGTGTAGCCGCCGCTGCCGGTATCAGTGCCCCAGCACAGCGTGTCCTGCATGTCGGGTTTGTGCAGCGCGTCGTACATCTGGGCGATGGAGGCTGCCGCGTTGCGAAACGCCGGATGGGTGGTGACGTCTTTGACGCGCTCGCCGTAGATATAAATTTCACGACCATCCTGCAGGCTTTTTAAATACTCTTCGCCGGTTAACGGACGTTTGGCATCAGCGCGGAAATCTTCAGGCTTCATAGGGACCTCGTAACGGAATAGTGTTGTTAAATTTATGTTTTGTTTTTGTTGTTTAATTGAAGCGTGAGAGAGGCGGCAGGTGAAGGGACGATTGGGACAACGACGGGTACTTTTCACGATAGATCGCAGAGTGTGATTTCCCTCACCCTAACCCTCTCCCAAAGGGAGAGGGGACGGTTACTCCCTCTCCCTTTGGGAGAGGGCAGGGGTGAGGGGAACAGGCGACACCGGTACTTTCTGCGCCCGATAGCTGCTGGGTGAGCACCCCACTAAGCGATTAAAAAACCGCGCGAAATAGGCCGGATCTTTAAACCCCAGTTGCCAGGCAATTTCACTCACCGGGCTGTCGGAAAACAGCAGCAGCCGCCTGGCTTCACGCAGCTGCCGGTCGAAGATCAACCGTTTTGGCGGCCGGTTGGCGAAGCGACGGCAGATATCGGTCAGTCGGGATTCGGTAAGGTGCAGCTCGTTGGCGTAATCCGGCACCGTCCAGTGTTCATGGTAATGGACGTCAATCAGCTGGTTAAAGCGCTGGAACAGCTTCAGCTCGCCGCGCATGCCGTTTGCGGCGTGGTCGTCGAGCTTCGCGTTGCGCAGTAGCAGAGTAAAAACTGCCTGTGCCAGAAGCGCCAGCGTATGCTCGCGCCCGGGCAGCTGTTCCGTGGATTCGCGCGCAATCAGCTGCCAGTAGTGTTTCAGTGCCGCCAGCTCGTCGGGTTTATCGGCCAGTGACAGGCAGATGCCCGGCAGGCCGAAGGCTTCCCGCGTGCCGGGGTAGAGCACCTCTAACAGCGGCCAGATCAGATCGTCGCGCACCGTCAGCACGTGCCCGTCACTGTCGGATTCGGTGATAAACGCGTGCGGTACCGACGGTGGCGTTAAGACAAACAGCGGAGCCTGCACCGAGTAGCGGTGATCGTCGAGCTGCAGCTCAATCTGCCCGGTATCGAGAAAGTGCATCTGAAAATACTGGTCGTGACGATGCGCCTGCATGTCGCGGCCAAAAAAGGCCGCCATGCGGGCGAACGACTGGTAGTGCACATCGTCAGTACCCAGACTTTCGTCGTACTCTTTGCTGATGTCGATATTGGCGACAGGGCTCTGGCACATAACCGTTCCTCAGTGGATCTTCTGCGCGGCGATGTCCGGTTCATGCTCCAGGCTTTCCCGCTGCGTCATCGGGATCCGGGTCAGCACCAGCGCGCCAACCACCAGCAGCCCGGCCACAAACCACAGACCAGAGCTGAAGCTGCCGGTCGTATCGCGCAAAATGCCTATCAACAGGGGGCTGACTGCAGATCCTACGTTACCGATGGCGTTGATCACCGCCAGCGCGACCGCCCGGGACTGCAGGCTAATAACCTGATCCGGCGTCGTCCAGAATATCGCCATAGCGGTAAACGATCCGGTTGAGGCCATGATGATGCCAAGCAGCTGGATCAGACTGTGGTCTGTCGCCGACGCCAGCATCCATCCCGCCGCCGCGAACAGATACGGCAGGATGGTGTGCTTTTTTCGCTCTTTTAGCCTGTCGGAGCGGCGGCTCCACCAGATCATCCCGAGGATGGTGCAAAACTGTGGGATCGCCGCCAGCAGGCCGATCACGATGTTGCTGCTGTGGCTGTTAAAGCTTTGCAGGATCTGTGGCGTCCAGATGTTGATAGCACTCAGCGTGTTGGTCAGGCAGAAATAGGCCAGAGTGTAGAGCAGCACTGCCGGGGTCAGCACTTCGCGCAGCGTCGATCGTGGTGTGACGGAGCGGGCAATGGCGACTTCCTGCTCGCGGGCGATCATCGTTTTCAGCACCCGTTTTTCGTCATCATCCAGCCAGCTGGCCTGATCCGGCGTGTCGTTAAGGAAGAACCAGGTCACCACGCCGAGCACCACGGAGGGCAGCCCTTCCAGCAGAAACAGCCACTGCCAGCCTTTCAAATTCCATAGCCCGTCCAGCGCCAGAATATAGCCAGAGAGGATCGAGCCGAGCATCATGGTCACCGGCATGGCAATCATAAACAGCGCGTTGGCACGGGCGCGGTGATAGGCCGGGAACCACCAGGTGAGATAGACCAAAATCCCCGGCAGGAAGCCCGCCTCCGCAATACCCACCAGCATGCGTAAAACGTAGAGCGTCTGCGGGCTGGTGGCGAACATGGTGCAGGTGGAGGCAATGCCCCACACCACCATGATCCCGGCGATCCAGCGGCGCGCACCGATTTTCGCCAGCATGATGTTGCTGGGGATACCGCACAGCACGTAGGTGACGTAAAACAGCGTTGCCGCCAGGCCAAACATGGTGGAGGTGAGGCCCAGATCTTTGCCCATCGTCAGCCCGGCAAAGCCGATGTTGATGCGGTCGAGAAACGAGAAGACAAACAGGATAAAGAGAAACACGATCAAACGACGGAACAGCTTGTTTATAACGCGATGTTCAACAGCTTTATTATCTTGCAGGGTAGAGGTCGTCATGGTGCGCTCCAGATCTTACATTCAGTAGACGGATTTATTGTTATTAACTGACGTAACCGGGTTATCGATAAAACGTGCCGCCAGCGCTTCGGCACTGCGGGCGAGCAGGGTGGTGTCCACGCCGACGGCGACAAACAGCGCGCCGAGTTCGAGATAGCGTTTTGCCAGCTGCTCATTGGCCATCAGGATGCCGGGCGCTTTGCCCGCAGCACGAATCTGCACGATCGCCTGCCCGATGGCGGCCTGTACTTCCGGGTGCTGCGGATTACCGGCAAAGCCCATGTCGGCACTGAGATCCGCCGGGCCGATAAACACGCCGTCCACGCCTTCTACATCCAGGATCTGCGGCAGGTTTTTCAGCGCCTCGCGGGTTTCAATTTGTACCAGCACGCACATGGCGTCGTTGGCCTGTTGCAGGTAATCGGGAATGCGGTTCCAGCGTGATGCACGCGCCAGAGCACTGCCCACACCGCGAATTCCCGCAGGCGGATAACGGGTGGAACGTACGGCCAGACGCGCTTCGTCAGCGTTTTGCACCATCGGCACCAGCAGGGTTTGCGCGCCCACGTCCAGCAGTTGCTTGATCTGTACCGGGTCGTTCCACGACGGGCGCACCACCGGCTGGCTGGCATACGGCGCAATCGCCTGAAGCTGGGTTAACACGGTTTGCACGCTGTTGGGGGCATGCTCCCCGTCGATCAGCAGCCAGTGGAAGCCTGCACCCGCCAGCAGTTCAGCGCTGTAGCTGCTGGTCAGTCCCAGCCATAAACCGATTTGCGGTGTTCCGGCTTTCAGCGCCGCTTTGAATGCGTTTTGCATGGTTGTCTCCTAGACAAAGCGGCAACTGATGGAACCCATGTCGCCGTAGTCCACGTGGAAGGTATCGCCCTTACTGGCGGTGACCGGACGGGTAAACGACCCTCCGAGGATGACCTGCCCTGGCTCAAGCTGTACGTCGTACGGTGCGAGTTTGTTGGCCAGCCATGCCACACCGTTCGCCGGGTGGTTGAGTACGCCAGCGGCGACGCCGGTCTCTTCGATCACGCCGTTGCGATAGAGCAGGGCGGAGATCCAGCGCAGATCCAGCGCGTCGGGCTTAATCGGGCGGCCGCCGAGGATCACGCCTGCGTTGGCGGCGTTATCGGAGATGGTGTCGAACACCTTGCGCGGGCGCTGGGTGTCCGGGTCGATGTTGTGACAGCGGGCGTCGATCAGCTCCAGAGCCGGGATCACGTAATCGGTGGCGTTGTAAACGTCGAAGATCGTGCAGTTCGGGCCGCGCAGCGGTTTTGCCAGCACGAAGGCCAGCTCCACTTCGATGCGCGGGACGATAAAGCGATCGACGGGAATGTCACAGCCGTCGTGGAAGAACATGTCGTCCAGCAGTGCGCCGTAGTCCGGTTCGCTAATCTGCGAGCTGGCCTGCATCGCTTTGGAGGTAAGGCCGATCTTGTGGCCTTTCAGCACCCGGCCTTCGGCGATCTTCAGGCTCACCCATTCGCGCTGTACGGCGTAGGCGTCGTCGATGGTGATCGTCGGGTAGTCGAGTGAGATCTGGCGGATCTGCTCCCGGGACTGTTCAGCCTGATGCAGACGATGGGCGATCAGGGTATGGGTGTGTTTGTCGAGCATGGCGGTATCCAGTTTTATGTTTGTTTTCTCCCTCTCCCCGTGGGAGAGGGCCGGGGTGATGGCATCAGGCCGCAGAGATTTCCCCTCACCCTAACCCTCTCCCAAAGGGAGAGGGGACGGTATTACTTAAACAAGGCGTGCACGTTGTTTTGTTTGTAATTGAGCGTCGGGTGCAGCTCGTCGAGCTCAAACGACAGCGCCAGATAACGGTTTGCCATCAGTTCCGCGAAGTGCGTTTTGATAAGCTCAAACAGCATCTCCCCCACGGCTTCCCGGCTCTCCAGGCTGCGCCCCGTGCCGATTTTCAGCGTCATATGCACAAACGCGTAATCGTGCTTACCGTCGGCCATCTGCCAGGTATCCAGCCAGTGCGCGCGGCTGCGGATACCGCCGAGCGGGAAGATGCCCGTGGCGGCAAGTGCGTCGTTCACTTTGGCAAACAGCCCCGGCAGGTCAGCCTGTTCGCGGATGTTGTCAGTACATTCAGCAATAAAGTGCGGCATAGGGGTTCCTTACGCGGGCAGCGGGAAAACGGCGTTGACCTGACCGGTACCGGAGCTGGCAAACAGCTCGGTGAGAAACTCCACCTTGCCGTCGTATTTATCCCAGCCGAGCATCCCCAGCAGCATCACCGTGTCGTGCATGTTGCCCTCGCCGTAGCAGTAGTCGGCGTACTCCGGCAGCATGCTGCAAAATTCTTTGAACTGGCCTTCGCGCCACAGCTTCACCACGCGCTCGTCCATCTGACGGTCGAACTCGCGGGTGTAGCTGTTCATCCCTTCTTCCGCGCGCTGGTCGTCGATAAAACGGTGCGACAGCGAACCGCTGGCGAGCACCGCCACGGTGCCGTCGTATTTTTCGATGGCGCTGACGATGGCCTCACCCAGCCTGCGGCTGTCGGCGAAGTCATGCACGGTGCAGAACGCCGAGATGGAGATCACTTTGAAGTGCTTGTCGCTGTTCATGTAGCGCATCGGTACCAGGGTGCCGTACTCCAGCTTCAGGCTCGGGATGTTGTGCGCTTTGGCGCGCACGCCGAGCTTCACCGCTTCGTCAGCAATCAGCTGACCCAGCGCCGGATTGCCGTCGTAGTCGTAGGTCATGTCGCGGATAAAGTGCGGCAGCTCGTTGCTGGTGTAGATCCCTGCAAAGTGATCCGCACAGTTGATGTGGTAGGCGCTGTTCACCAGCCAGTGGGTGTCGAACACGATAATGGTATCCACGCCCAGCTCGCGGCAGCGCTGGCTGATCTCTTTGTGGCCGTCGATGGCCGACTGACGGCAACCGTGGTTTTTCCCCGGCAGCTCAGAAAGATACATCGACGGAACATGGGTAATTTTTGCCGCTAACGCTAACTTGCCCATATCAGACTCCCCATTTTGGAATGGGATGGTCGCCCATCGAGATGCAGACGTTTTTCATCTCTGCGAACACGTCGAAGCTGTATTCACCGCCTTCACGCCCGGTGCCGGAGGCCTTCACGCCGCCAAACGGCTGGCGCAGGTCACGCACGTTCTGGGTGTTGACGAATACCATGCCCGCTTCGATATTGCGCGCCAGGCGCAGCACTTTACTGATGTCCTGCGTCCAGATGTACGACGCCAGACCGTATTCCACGTCGTTGGCCAGGCGCAGACCTTCCGCTTCGTCCTTAAACGGCAGCAGGCAGGCCACCGGTCCGAAAATCTCTTCCTGCGCCACGCGCATGCGGTTGTCGACATCTGCCAGCACGGTCGGGCGCAGGAAGTTGCCGCCTTTCAGGTGCGCAGGCAGATCGGTGGGTTTGTCCGGGCCGCCTGCCAGCAGGGTGGCTCCCTCTTCAATACCGAGGCGAATATAGCCGGAGACTTTTTCCCAGTGTTGCTGGCTAATCAGTGCGCCAACCTGGGTGTCTGGATCGGTCGGGTCGCCCACGCGCAGACGGTTAGCGCGTTCGGCAAAGCGTTTTACGAACTCCGGGTAGATACTCTGCTGAATGAAGATGCGTGAACCGGCGGTGCAGCGCTCGCCGTTGATGGAGAAGATGGTGAACAGGGCGGCATCCAGTGCGCGCTCAATGTCGGCATCTTCAAAAATCAGCACCGGGGATTTTCCCCCCAGCTCCATTGAGTATTTTTTCAGGCCGGCGTTCTGCATGATACGGCGTCCGGTGGCAGTGCCGCCGGTAAAGGAGACGGCACGCACGTCGTGATGGCGTACCAGCGCGTCGCCCGCCGTTGCGCCATAGCCCTGCACCACGTTTAGCACGCCTGCCGGAATACCCGCTTCCAGCGCCAGCTCGCCCAGACGGTCGGCGGTCAGCGGCGAAAGTTCAGACATCTTCAGCACCGCGGTATTGCCCAGCGCCAGACACGGTGCGACTTTCCAGGTGGCGGTCATAAACGGTACGTTCCACGGCGACACCAGCGCGCAGACGCCAACGGGCTGCACCAGGGTGTAGTTGAGCATTTTGTCGTCGACCGGGTAGGTTTTGCCGTTCATCTGCTGGCACACTTCGGCGAAGAACTCGAAGTTATGCGAGGCGCGCGGGATCAGCACGTTTTTGGTCTGGTGGATCGGCAGGCCAGTATCGGCAGTTTCCATTGCGGCGATCTCAGGGACGTTTTGATCGATAAGATCCCCGAGACGGCGCATCAGGCGTGCGCGCTCTTTCATCGGCAGATTGGCCCATTTCGGGAATGCCTCTTTTGCCGCCGCAACCGCCTGATTAATTTCTGCTTCACCGCCGGCGGCCACTTCAGCCAGCACCTCGCCGGAGGCCGGGTTAGTGGTGTGGAAGTAGTCGCTTCCTGCTACGTTTTTGCCGTTGATCCAATGGTTAATCTTTTTCATTTTGCCGTTTCCTCACTCACAATTCGGTTCACCAGGCGGCCAACGCCTTCCACTTCCACCACCACTTCGTCGCCAGGCACTACGTCGGAAAGGCCTTTTGGCGTGCCGGTGGCGATCATGTCGCCCGGTTGTAAGGTCATAAATTCGCTCAGGTACGCAATCAGGAACGGGATGCTGAAGATCAGATCCGCCGTGGTGCCTTCCTGGCGTAGCTCGCCGTTAACGAAGGTGCGCAGGGTTAAGTTGTGCGGGTCGGGGATAGCTTCTTTGGGCACCACGTTGGGGCTGATGGGGGTTAACCCGTCGCGGCTTTTCACCCGCAGGTTCGGGCGGTAGTAGTTTTCCAGGTAGTCGCGAATGGCGTAGTCGTTACACACCGTGTAGCCCGCCACATAGTCCATCGCCCCGGCTTCGCTGACATTGCGCGCGGTTTTGCCGATCACCACCACCAGCTCCGCTTCGTAGTGCATGTAGTCGACGTTGTCCGGGCGTACCGACGTCTGGTTGTCGCCGTTAAAGGTGTTCGGTGCTTTGATGAACACCAGCGGTTCAGTCGGCGGCTTAAAGTCCAGCTCGCTGGCGTGATCGGCGTAGTTCAGGCCCAGCGCAAACAGCGTGGCGTGAGGGTGTGGGCGTTGAACGGTGGCGACGTCGCACGCCTCAACCACCGGGTTTTCCAGGGGCGGGAACCCTTTCGCCAGGATGCGCACGCGATCGCCGGGGCGCAGCGCCACGCGCGAGTGTGGCGTGCCAATCAGAATGGCATCGCCGGGGTTGAGGGTGGCGAATTCGCTCAGGGCGCTCAGCAGTTCGGCCGCGTTACGCTGCAGATCTGCGGTGTTCCAGTGGTCGGCTTCGCGGCCATTGATCTCGGTGATGATGGTCAGGTTATCGACGTTATCAACGGCGACAAGCTCACCCAGAGGGCAGAAGCCGTCACGGCATTTGGCTTTGATCGCCGGGCGGTAAAAGCTCTCTTCCGGCAGGCTCACCTCGTTGGCCAGCGCGTATCCGGCGATGTACTCCGCAGCGTCTTCCACGTGTACCTTGCTGGCCGTTTTGCCGACCACCAGAGCCACCGTTGCACCGCTTAACACCGTTTCCCCATGCGGAAACGGGATGGGTTCACCTGCGCGGATCACGGTGTTATGGGGTTTGATAAACCATACCGCCGTTTTAGGTGGGGTGTGATAAGGGGCTTTTTCAAACGCGTCGCCCCAGGCATCACGCTGGCTGCGATGGTTAAGCGCCACGGCAAAAACAGTACCTTTCATTGACTACTCCTCAGGCCGGGGATCCGGGTTGTGATTTCATTAATATGTTAATAATCTGGTTTTATGCTTTTGCTGTTTGTTTCGCAATCAGAAGTGAAGAAATTGTGATATGAGTAACAATAAATTTACATATCAATTTTAAATTTTATATAAATCATTCTGTTAATAAAATTGACTGGTTTCTGTTAGACTTTTTGATGTAAAACGTGTTGTTTATAAAAACATCTTTTTTAAATTGTTTACTTGTTAATGATTGGCGGGGAGAGGCTATGCATGACTCATTAACCATCGCGCTGTTGCAGGCGCGGGAAGCGGCGATGGCTTACTTTCGCCCGATTGTGAAGCGGCATAATCTGACCGAACAGCAGTGGCGGATTGTGCGCGTGCTGGCAGAAAGCCCGTCGATGGATTTTCACGACCTGGCGTTTCGGACCTGCATTTTGCGTCCGAGCCTGACGGGCATTCTCACGCGCATGGAGCGCGACGGTCTGGTGCTGCGCTTAAAGCCGGTGAATGACCAGCGCAAGCTGTACGTGTCGCTGACCAAAGAGGGGAATGTGCTGTATGAGCACGCACAGGCGCAGGTGGAAGAGGCGTATCAGCACATTGAAGCGGAATATACGCCGGAGAAGATGAAGCAACTGACGACGCTGCTGGAAGAGTTTATCTCGCTCGGCAATCGCCATATTGCAGAGCGTGGGGAAGAGGAATAATTCAGCCCTCCGGTTTCGCCAGGTGGATCAACGTGTCGATACGCGCGGGGGAAAGGGGCTCGCGCGGTTGTGGCAGCGGCCAGCCGTACAGCCAGCGGGCGCTGGTGGCGCAGGTTTTTCCCTGGCAGGCACCCATCCCACAGCGTGATGCGAGCTTCGCCGCCTGCCAGCTTTCGGCATTTTGCACATCGCCGCAGCGCACGTCCTCGCAGCGGCAGAGCAGCGTATCCGCAGTGACAACCTCTTTTAGCGCGTCCGGTAAGGCAAAGGTGGTATGTAGCGCCCGGGAAAAACGTTGCCAGCGGGCACGGGCGGCGATGGCTTTTGCTGCCTTTTCGGGATTATTCGCCGCGATATAACCCGCTATTTCCCCTTCCGCCAGCGCCAGCTCGCTGCCGCCAAAGCCGGTGCATTCCCCTGCGGCGTAGATATCCGGCACGCTGGTGCGTTGCCCTGCATCAACCCAAATTGCCTGATTTTCCGTTTTGCAGCCAAAAATCAATCCGGGTTCAAGGTTCGGCACCAGTCCGTAACCGATAGCCAGCCTGTCGCAGGCGATCTCCCGGGTGTTTCCCTGATGACGTACGGAGACGGAGTGCAGATGTGAGACACCCTGCGCACGGATAACCTGGCTTGCCGGGTGATAGTGGGCGGGGAAAAGCTCGCCGAGCTGGCGCAGTTTTTCAGGCCAGCGCCAAAGCCCCGCCGCGAAGCGGGCCAGCGCGCTCACCGGAGCCTGTTCGATGATGGCAACGATATTTCCGCCCGCGCGTTTCACCGTGCTGGCGACCGCCAGTAGCAGCGGGCCGCTTCCGGCAATGATCACCCGTTCGCCGTTGAGCGACAGGCCATGTTTAATCTGTGCCTGTAGCCCTCCGGCTCCCGTCACGCCGGGTAACGTCCAGCCGGGAAACGGCAGCGAAAGCTCGCGCGCACCGCAGCATAAAATTAACCGCTGCCAGCGGATCTCTCCGCAGCCATCTGCGGTTTCAAAAACAATGGAATGCGCGTGAGGACGGGTAATCAGCCGCGCGCCGTTCAGCAGCGTAATGCGCGGCTGTTCTGCCACCGCCTGACGAAGACGACGGGCGCGTCGGGGCAGCGAGACCTGCGGGCCATCGCGCCAGATTTGCCCGCCAGGACGCGGGTTGTCGTCAAGAACCATGACCGATTTTCCGCAGCGTGCGGCGGCCAGCGCCGCCGATAGCCCGGCAGGCCCTGCGCCGAGGATCAGAATTTCGCAGTCAAACATTCGCATACTGGCTCCTTTCAATCACCATATCGGGCTGGCATTCCGTCTGGCAGGCCAGCACCCGGCGTCCGTTTACCGTGACGCGACACTCCTGGCATATTCCCATTCCGCAGAAGGGCGCTCGCCGTTCGCCGCTGACCGAGTGGCGTGTGACACCGTTGCCCATCAGCGCCAGTGCTGCCGCGATGCTGATACCAACGGAAACCTCGCAGGGCTGGCCGTCGATAATCATGTTCAGGATCGTCATGCGATGGCCTCCTGTTTGTACAGCCGTGCGGGAAGCCAGGCGTTTGGGGAAACCGCCGGGCGCTCGCCCAGGATCTGCGCGCTAAGCAGCTCGGCGGTTGCGGGGGCCGTCGTGACGCCCAGCCCTTCATGACCCAGCGCCAGCCAGACACCCGGACGTGTGGGATGCGGGCCAATGAGCGGATTGCCGTCTGCCGATGCAGCGCGAAAACCGCTCCAGCAGCGGATGATATTCAGGCTCTCCAGCGAGGGTAAAAAATGACGTGCGCGCGCCAGCATTTGTGCCAGCAAGGGGAGATCCAGCTCGCGGTCCGTGTTATCGAACTGGCGGGAAGAGCCAATCAGTAACTGTCCGGTGGGGCGAGGCTGGATGTTAAACGCCACCGACGTTCCGCCTGCGTGGGCGCTGGCCCCGTATCCCAGCTCCACTAGCTGGTGGCTGAGCAACGGGCCGTAACGGTCGGTGATCGCCAGCTGGCCTTTTTTCGCCCTGAGCCAGTTTTCCTCCAGCAGCGTGTTGGCATTCAGACCACAGGCGATGACGATAGCGCCCGCACGCAGACGTTGACCGCTGCGCAGGGTGACGTAAGGAGCCTCGACAGAGAGGGCGCTATCACGAAGATGCGTGACGCCGGCATCGTCAATAAACCAGCGGGCGACGTTCGGTGCGTAGACGATACTGTCACCGGGCACCGACAGCCCGCCGGTGAGCCGGGAGGTGAGCAGGGGTTCGCGTGCGGCAAGCTGCTCGCGGGTGAGCATCTCGCTGGTGACCTGGACCTGTGCCATCCGCTGCTGTTTTTCCTCTGCCAGCGCAAGCTCCTGCGCAGTTTCCGCCAGCCACAGGGTGCCGCATCCGCGCCAGGCGCAGCTTTCCGGCATCCGGGGGGTCAGTTCCCGCCAGCGTGCCAGAGACCAGGCGGAGAGGGTGAGTTCGGCGGGGTCGTCATCCATACAGACCAGGTGACCCATACCCGCTGCCGTCGCCCCGGCGTTGCCGTCGTCGACCAGCGTGACCCGTTGCCCGCGCTTTGCCAGTTGCCAGGCGCAGGCCGCGCCGATAATCCCGGCCCCGATGACAATCACGTCACTTTCGATCACAGCGCGATCCCCCAGCGGAACGGATCGCCAGCATTGAGGATCAACCGGTTATCACCGCAGACCCACGCCTCACCGCGGATCGTCGGTACGATTTTGTCGCCATGCGGCACATAGTGGGCGGTAAATTCGCTGCCGATGATGCTCGCCTGTCGCCAGGTTTCTCCGGGTCTGAGTTTGCCATCCGCCGCCAGACAGGCCAGCTTGGCGCTGGTACCAGTGCCACAGGGCGAGCGATCCCAGGCTTTACCGGGGCAGAGTACAAAGCTGCGGCTGTCCGCATGGGTATCCTCAGCAAACAGTTCGATATGGTCGATAATGCCGTCATGTTCGCCGCGAATACCTGCATGTTCTAACCCTTCACGGATTGCCCAGGCGTATTCGGTCAATTCAGGGAGCTTATCCGGCGTGACTGCAAACGGATGATCGCTGACGAGGAAGAACCAGTTGCCGCCCCAGGCGATATCGCCCGTGACCGTGCCGTGGGCGGTTTCTACCTGCACCTGCTTACGCCAGCGATAAGCCGGGACGTTTTCGACTGAGACGCTGCCATCTTCGTGCAGCGTAGCGGTAACGTCACCCACCGGGGTTTCAATCACGTGTCGGCCTGGCTGAATGCGCCCAAGCCAGGCCAGCGAGGCAATAAGCCCGATAGTGCCGTGGCCGCACATGTTCAGAAAGCCGCAGTTGTTGAAGAAGATGACCCCCGCCGTGGCCTGCGGTGAAACTGGCTTACAGAGCAGGGCTCCGACCAGCACGTCGTTACCGCGTGGCTCAAGGATGATGGCTTTACGCCAGTCGTCGTAATCGCGGGCAAAGCGCGCCCGGCGCTCGGCCATGCTGCCTGTTCCCAGATCCGGAAAACCGTCGATGACCAGGCGGGTGGGTTCGCCGCCGGTGTGGGAGTCAATTACTCTCAGTTCACTGTGCTGCGCTGTCATGGGATCTCCGGAAAGTTAAAATCTTGTTGCTAAATGCTGGCGTAAGCCTGACGTTCCGGCTTGATCGCTTTCGTCACCGGAAATGACGAAATCAGCACAGTGACCGGTTTCATTCTTAAGTGAAATTCATATTTATTTCTTATTAATCATTCTGTTGATGGTGTGGTAAACCAAAAAAGGGGACTGCGCCAGTGGATGATACAGAGGAAATGACAAACCTGTGGCAGGATCGCAAAACGCAGCATGGGGGCTTGATGAGTTAATGAAAAGTTAATAAAGATCCAGCTCACTAATCGGGAGGAAGCGTTATGTCCTGTGTTATTGATGATGTGCTGGCTCCGTCGCCGGTGCTGGAAGTGTCTGAACTCAGCCAGATATGTGAAGGGCTGGCGCGCCAGCGTCCGGAAGATATCCAGATGTTGCTGAATGCGATAGCGTTGATTGCACCCTTGCTCAATGCCATTCCTGACGTGGTGTTTTTTGTTAAAGACGTGCAGGCGCGCTATCTGATGGTCAACATGACCCTGGCACGCCGCTGTGGGTTTAAGAACGTTGTTTCTCTGCTGGGCAAAACCTCTGCCGATGTGTTCCCTTCCGCGCTGGGGCAGGGGTATACCGAACAGGATATGCGGGTGTTGCGTGAGGGGGTGACCCTGCGCGATCAGCTGGAGATGCATCTCTACAATGGTCGTGAGCGCGGCTGGTGTTTGACTCAGAAGCTGGCGCTTCGGGATACGCAGGGCCAGGTGATCGGCATGGCAGGCATTTCGCACGACTTGCAGGAAGCGCAGGCGCGTCACCCGGCGTGGCAGCGGCTGGCGATTGTCGATGAGCATATCCGCAACCATTACCACCGGCCAATCGCGATGGAAGAGCTGACCGCGCTGAGCGGCATGTCGGTGGCGCAGATCGAACGCTACTGTAAGCGCATTTTTCACCTCACCCCACGCCAGATGATCCACAAGGTGCGGCTGGAAAAGGCCACCGAGCTGCTGGCCGGCGATACGCCGATTACCGATATTGCCCTGCAATGCGGTTATACCGATCACAGCGCGTTTAGCCGCCAGTTTAAAGCGATGACCGGCTCTACGCCGCGTGATTTTCGCATCACGCTGGCCGGGTAAGACAAACTCACTGTGCTAATTTCGTCATCAAAGGGGAGGAAAACCACCAAGCCGTCGGTCGCCTGAAACGTCAATCTGTCAGTGAATATTCACCATTCATTCACTTTGATTTAACAAATTGACGACAAGGAACTGAACATGAGCAAGAAAGCCATTCACTGGAGCGGTGTATTTCCGGCAGTCACTACCCAGTTTCGTAGCGATTACTCTCTCGATCTGGATGCCACCCATGCAGTGATGAAAAACCTGGTCAGGGATGGTGTTTCCGGCCTGGTGGTGTGCGGCAGCGTGGGGGAGAACACCTCGCTGACCACGCAGGAAAAGCTGCAGATTATCGAGGTGGCGAAAGACGCGGCGGGCGGTCAGATCCCGGTGATTGCCGGGGTGGCTGAATTCACCACCGCGTTTGCGCAGAAGATGGCGAAAGAGGCTGAGCGCGTGGGCGTTGACGGTATTATGGTGATGCCTGCGCTGGTTTACTCCTCTAAGCCGCATGAAACTGCCGCCCATTTCCGCAGCGTGGCGACCGCCACCGACCTGCCGATCATGGTGTACAACAACCCGCCAATCTACAAAAACGACGTGACGCCGGACATTCTGGCGACGCTCACCGACTGCGACAACATCGTCTGCTTCAAAGACTCCTCCGGCGATACCCGCCGTTTTACCGACCTGCGTAACGCCGTTGGTGACCGCTTTGTGCTGTTTGCCGGGCTGGATGACGTGGTGGTAGAGAGTATTGCCGTTGGGGCGGAAGGCTGGATCTCCGGGATGTCGAACGCTTTCCCACGTGAAGGGGAGACGTTGTTCCGCCTGGCGAAGCAGCAGCGGTACGAAGAGGCGATGGCACTTTACCGCTGGTTTATGCCGTTGCTGCATCTGGACGCGCGTCCGGATCTGGTGCAGTGCATTAAGCTTTGCGAAGAGTTGCTGGGACGCGGCAGCGCCATTACCCGTCCACCGCGTTTAGCGCTGGAAGGGGAGACCCGTGCGCACGTGGTGGCGGTTGTTGAGAAGGCGCTGGCGACCCGACCGCAGCTGCCGGACGTAGGCCTCTGAGAAAAGGAACGACGATGACTTTATCTCTCTGCATATCAGGCCAGCAGTTTATCGCCGGACGCCGCGTGGCAAGCGGTGAGGCGACGCTGCCGGGCCTGCGTGCCGCTGACAATGAGCCGACCGGATACCGTTTCTTCCCTGCCTCCCGCGAGGAGGTCGCCGCTGCGGCACTGGCGGCTGAGCAGGCGTTCCCTGTCTTTTCGCAGACCTCACCCGAGGTGCGCGCCCGCTTTCTCGATACCCTCGCCGACGAGCTGGATTTACTCGGCGAGGACTTTTTCGCGATAGCTCACCAGGAGACGGCGCTACCGCTGCCACGGCTGCAGGGAGAGCGCGCCCGTACCAGCAATCAGCTGCGGATGTTTGCGGGTGTGCTGCGCCGGGGTGACACCTTTGGCGTGCGTATTGATACCGCGCTGCCTGCACGCCAGCCGCTGCCGCGCCCGGATCTGCGCCAGTATCTGACCGCGCTGGGCCCGGTGGCGGTGTTCGGTGCCAGCAATTTCCCGCTGGCCTTCTCCACGGCAGGAGGCGATACCGCTTCCGCACTGGCGGCAGGCTGTCCGGTGGTGGTGAAAGCGCATCCCGGACATATGGCAACGGCGGAGTTGACCGCCCAGGCCATTGTGCGCGCAGTTGATAAATCGTCGCTGCCTGCGGGCGTTTTTAACATGATTTTCGGCACCGACATTGGGGCTGAGCTGGTTCGCCATCCGGCTATTCAGGCGGTCGGTTTTACCGGCTCACTGCGCGGCGGCAAGGCGCTGTGGCAGCTGGCGCAGCAGCGTCCGCAGCCTGTTCCGGTCTTTGCGGAAATGTCAGCCATTAACCCGCTGATGATTCTGCCTCAGGCGTTAGCTACCCGGGCAGAGACGCTGGCAAATGAGCTGGTGGCCTCCTTCACCCTGGGCTGTGGGCAGTTTTGTACGAAGCCGGGGCTGATCCTCGCCCTGCGGGGGGAGGGTTTTACCCGCTTCACTCAGGCGCTGAAGGCGGCGGTGAATCAGGCTCCGGCACAGACCATGCTGAATGCCCCGACGCTGGCGCACTATCAGGAAGGCGTCAGCGCGTTTGAGGCGCATCCCGCTATTCAGCGGCTGGCGGGAGCTGACGGATCGGCCACAGGCTGCGCACAGGCCCGGCTGTATCAGGCTCCGGCTTCGCTGCTGCTGGCAGAGGATCCACTGTTACAGCATGAGGTGTTCGGCCCGATGGCGGTGCTGGTGGAGGTGGCTGACGAGGTTGAACTGTTGTCTATTCTGCGCGCCATCCCGGGCCAGTTGACTGCGACGGTTCACGCGGAATCTGACGACGGGCCGCTGGCGCAGCGCCTGCTGCCTGCCCTGAGCGAAAAAGCAGGGCGCGTGCTGTTTAACGGTTATCCGACCGGGGTGGAAGTGTGCGATGCGATGGTACACGGCGGTCCGTGGCCTGCCACCACTGACTCACGCGGTACTTCCGTAGGGACAAAAGCCATTGAGCGTTTTCTGCGCCCGGTGTGCCTGCAAAACGTGCCTGCCGCACTGTTGCCGCCTGCTGTCCAGGATGCCAACCCCCTGAACCTGCTGCGCCAGATTAACGGGCAGTGGACCCGGGAAGCCATTTCCCCCTCTGTTGACTGAAGGGCTTGACCATGACGATCCACTCTACGCATCAAACACAGTCCCGCGTTGTTGAGTCGGGGAAATTTAAAAAGCAGCTCACGCTCACCGACCTGACGTTTATCGGTCTTGGGGCGATCTTCGGCTCCGGTTGGCTGTTTGCTGCAAGCCATGTGGCATCCATTGCCGGGCCAGCGGGGATTGCCTCGTGGGTCATCGGCGGGATTGCGGTTCTGCTGCTGGGGATTGTCTATTGTGAGCTGGGGGCCGCGCTGCCCCGCGCCGGGGGGATTATCCGTTATCCGGTGTTCTCCCACGGTGAGCTGATGGGCTATCTGCTCGGCTTTATTACGCTGATTGCGTTCTCCAGCCTGATCTCTATCGAGATTGTGGCCGCGCGCCAGTATGCGGCAGCCTGGTTCCCGATGCTGACTCAGCCCGGGTCGAGTGACCCGACGCTACTGGGCTGGGGGGTGCAGTTTTTGTTGCTGTGTTTCTTCTTCGGACTGAACTACTACAGTGTGAAAACGTTCGCCCGCTCCAATAACATCATCAGTATTCTGAAGTTTTTGGTGCCACTGGCGGTCGTCGTCACCCTGTTTACCTTCTTCAGGCCTGAGAACCTGCACGTTCAGGGCATTGCGCCGTTTGGCATGTCGGGCGTGGAAGCGGCGATCAGCGCGGGGGGGATAATCTTTGCCTACCTGGGGCTGACGCCAATCATCTCGGTGGCGAGCGAAGTGCAGAACCCGCAGCGTACCATCCCGGTGGCGCTGATTTTGTCGGTGGTGCTGTCGACGATTATCTACGTGCTGCTGCAACTGGCGTTTCTCGGCAGTATTCCGACGGAGATGCTGGGTAGCGGCTGGGCGGAGATCAGCAAGCAGTTTTCGCTGCCGTACCGGGATATCGCCATTACGCTCGGGATGGGCTGGCTGGCATTTATGGTGGTGTGTGACGCGATTGTCTCCCCAAGCGGTACCGGCAATATCTATATGAACGCCACGCCGCGCGTGATTTATGGCTGGGCGAAAGCGGGGACGTTCTTTAAGGCATTCACCCACATTGATAAAGAGTCTGGCATTCCGCGTCCGGCGCTGTGGCTGACTTTCGCGATGTCTATCTTCTGGACGCTGCCGTTCCCGTCATGGGAACAGCTGATTAGCGTGGTGTCGGCGGCGCTGGTGCTGAGCTATGCCATTGCACCGGTCACGGCGGCGGGGCTGCGCCGTAATGCGCCGGATCTGCCGCGCCCGTTCCGCGTGCGTGCTTTCGGGGTGATCGGCCCGGTGTCATTTGTGATTTCGGCGTTGATTGTGTTCTGGTCTGGCTGGGGCACGCTGTCGTGGCTGCTGGGGCTGCAAATTGTGATGTTTGTGGTCTACGTGTTGTGCAAATCTAAAGTGCCGGTGCATACCGTCAGCCTGGCGCAGCAGGTGAAATCGTCCCTCTGGCTTATCGCCTTCTACGCGCTGATTATGCTCTTCTCCTGGCTTGGCAGCTTTGGTGGTTCGGGAGTGATTGCGCATCCGTGGGATACAGTCATCGTGGCGGTGATGTCGCTGGGAATTTACTACTGGGGCGAGCGAACCTGCCTGCCGCAGGCTAACTTTACCGGGGACGAAGAAGAGTAAGAGGTGTCGGTAATGGAGATGGTCAACCTCTCGTTAGCAGAGGCTTATGCGCTGGCACACCGGGTGCTGCACGGGAATGGATTCAGTGAGGCACATGCCGCCGTGGTGGCAAAAAATGTCACCCACGGTGAGCGTGATGGTTGTGCCTCGCATGGTTTGTGGCGGTTGCTGGGGATTGTTGCGACCCTGCACAAAGGGAAGGTGTCGCCAGACGCTGAGCCGGTTATCACCGATACCGCGCCCGCCATCGTGAAGGTGGACGCCGGTGGGGCATTTTCCCTGCTGGCGTTCGAGCGGGCGCTCCCGCTGTTGATGGAAAAGGCACGGCACAGCGGAATGGCTGCTCTGGCGATTAATCGTTGCGTACACTTTTCGGCGCTGTTTGCCGATGTCGAGCCGTTGACGGATGCGGGGCTGGTGGCACTGGCTACCACCCCCAGCCATGCGTGGGTCGCCCCCGCTGGCGGGACGAAGCCACTGTTTGGCACTAACCCGATTGCGTTTGGCTGGCCGCGCGGGGATAAACCACCGTTTATCTTTGATATGGCCACCAGTGCGGCAGCCCGCGGTGAGATCCAGCTCCATCAACGGGCGGGAAAAGCGGTACCGGAAGGGTGGGGGATCGACCGCGACGGCCAGGCCACCACGGATGCGCAGGCGATCCTCGACGGTGCGATGCTGACGTTCGGCGGATATAAAGGTTCGGCGCTGGCGGCGATGGTTGAACTGCTTGCCGGGCCGCTGATTGGCGACATGACCAGCGCGGAGTCGCTGGCGTGGGATAATGGCGCAGGCGGATTGCCCTATGGTGGTGAGCTTATTCTGGCGCTGGATCCGGATCGCTTCCTGGGTACGGACGCAGCGCGGCATCTGGCGCGTGCCGAGACGCTTTTTATCGGGATGCAGCAGCAAGGCGCTCGTCTGCCGGGTGAGCGTCGCTATTTTTCTCGTGAGCGTACGATCCGCGAGGGAGTGAATATAACCCATTCACTTTTCAGGGATATCTCTTCTCTGATCAAATAATTGTCGGCGTTATCAACATATCAGGAGGGATTATGTCCTTCCTGGTAGTACGTTTTTCGTAAAGTTTTCCTTTCCCAGGCCGAAAATTCTGTTATCTGTCTGATGGAAAGAGAAAACATGTTAAATCGTATCAAGATTGTCACCAGCTTAATGCTGGTTCTCGCTATTTTTGGCCTGTTACAACTTACCTCCGGTGGTCTTTTCTTCAATGCCCTCAAGCATGACAAAGAGAACTTCACCGTCCTGCAAACCATTCGCCAGCAACAATCCACGCTGAACGGCAGCTGGGTTGCGTTGCTGCAAACCCGTAACACCCTGAACCGTGCGGGCATCCGCTACATGATGGATCAGAGCAATATTGGCAGCGGCGCGACCGTTTCCGATCTGATGCACATTGCTTCTGCGTCTCTGAAACAGGCGGAAAAAAACTGGGCTGACTACGAAGCCCTGCCGCGTGACCCGCGTCAGAGCGACGCCGCAGCGATGGAAATCAAACGTAACTACGATATCTACCACGGTGCGCTGGCGGAGCTGATCCAGCTGTTGGGTGCAGGCAAAATCAATGCGTTCTTCGATCAACCAACCCAGAGCTATCAGGATGGTTTTGAGAAGCAGTATGTGAGCTACCTGCAGCAGAACGACAAGCTGTACCAGACCGCGGTGGAAGACAGTAACAGCTCTTACAGCCAGGCTATCTGGGTGCTGATTAGCGTGCTGGTTGCCGTGCTGGTAGTGATTATTGCCGTCTGGCTGGGTATTAAGCAGGCGCTGATCTCCCCGCTGAACCGTCTGATCGACAGCATTCGCCATATCGCCAGCGGCGACCTGGTGAAACGCATTGATGTGGAAGGTTCCAACGAGATGGGGGTTCTGGCCGACACGCTGCGTCATATGCAGGGTGAGCTGGTGCGTACCGTGGGTGACGTGCGTAACGGTGCGAACGCCATCTACAGCGGCGCGAGCGAAATCTCGATGGGTAACAACGATCTCTCTTCCCGTACTGAACAGCAGGCTGCTTCCCTGGAAGAGACCGCTGCCAGCATGGAACAGCTGACCGCGACGGTTAAGCAGAACGCCGAGAACGCCCGTCAGGCGAGCAACCTGGCGCTGAGCGCGTCTGAAACCGCGCAGAAAGGCGGTAAAGTGGTGGATAACGTGGTGCAAACCATGCGTGACATCGCCGGCAGTTCGCAGAAGATTGCTGATATTATCAGCGTGATCGACGGTATTGCTTTCCAGACCAACATTCTGGCACTGAACGCGGCGGTAGAAGCGGCGCGTGCGGGTGAGCAGGGGCGTGGTTTTGCCGTGGTTGCGGGTGAAGTGCGCAACCTGGCACAGCGCAGCGCCCAGGCGGCACGCGAAATTAAGAGCCTGATTGAAGACTCCGTTGGCCGCGTGGAAGTGGGTTCTACCCTGGTAGAAAGCGCCGGTGAAACGATGGGTGAAATCGTCAATGCGGTGACCCGCGTGACTGACATCATGGGTGAAATCGCCTCTGCCTCTGACGAGCAGAGCCGCGGTATTGACCAGGTGGGTCTGGCGGTGGCTGAGATGGATCGCGTGACCCAGCAGAACGCCTCGCTGGTGGAAGAGTCCGCCGCTGCTGCGGCAGCGCTGGAAGAGCAGGCGAGCCGTCTGACGCAGGCCGTTGCGGTATTCCGCATTCAGCAGGAGCAGATGAAAGCGCGCGAGCTTGCCTCAGCGAAAACCGTTGCCCCGGTCATGGCGCGTAAAGCGGCAACGGCCGATGCGGGCGATAACTGGGAAACGTTCTAATTCTGTCTGTTGTGCCGGGTGGCGGTTGCGCCTGACCCGGCCGATGGTTCGGTTTTTTAGCGCCTAAATAAGATGCCGGCGCATGGCACAGCGAGAGTCATACGCTAATCCGTGCGCGGCTTCTTCCTCTCTTTTCTGACGCAGCTCTGGCGTTAATTCTGTGACTATTTCAAACCCCAGCCGCGAATAAAACGGCGCATTCCACGGTACGTCACGGAAGGTGGTCAGCGTGAGCGACGTCAGCCCCAGTTTGCGAGCCTGCTCAACAGCACAGGCGATAAGCTGCCGACCGACGCCTTTTCTCTGCCAGTCCAGGTGAACCGAGAGTTCCACAATAAACAGCGATGTGGGATGTATCTCCGCGAGGATGAAACCAACCGGCTTATCCCCGACCAGCGCCAGCCAGCTCATCCCTTGTTCGATACAGGCCAGATGACGTTCTGCTGAAATGGCAGGGCTGTCGGCAAGCCATGCCAGCGCAGGAATCTCACGAAAGCGCTGGCCTGCGGCGCGCTCAATGGCGGGCAGGGCAGCGACATCGTGAAATGTTGCAGGTCGAACGGTCATTTTCATGGTGTACAGATCCATCAGCCCGCGCTGCTCACGATTTTAATTTCAACCATTCCGATCCCAAGCTGTCGCGGTGAGTGGCCGAGGATATTGCCTTCGTTAGTGGATTGCGGATCTGGCGGCACAATCACCAGGGTCTTGCTGCGCGATGGGTTATCGAAATGCAGCGTGGTGGTGGTGACGTTGTTTCCGAGCGTTAACGTTTGTTCTTGATTGCCCACGCGTACAGGAATGGGCTGGTTTGCGTTCGGCCCAAAGGCTTTCGCCGTGATCACCAGATCGAATTTTTCCGGCAGAGGATGGGTGTACTCAATTTTCACCTCATCGCCCAGTTGTGCGTTGGACCAGCGTCCCCAGGATTCGGGGCGGGAGATGCCGCTGAACTGCTTCACCTCTTCCGGGGCTCCGGCCACGTTGAAGATGAAGCTGTCGGCCTTGTAGCGGATGTCGTTGTCGACGATTTTCAGCATGTCGACGTTACGCTGGTAGCGCGCGGTATCAATAACCGTATCCTTAAACGCGGTTTTACTTTTCCACTGTGCTTTGTCGACGCGCTGGACAGTCTGTTCCCCCCCGAGCTGCCCCTGAGAAACACACCAGTCGGTAGAAAGCGCCAGCGGCTGCGACCAGAGCTGACCCATTTTGTAGCATTTGTCGACCCAGACAAAGTTATCGCGCGGGGCGAAATCGGCCAGTTGGAAACGCAGCGGCGCGGAGTATTCGCTTTCCGGCAGCGGCTCGACCCGGTTATCCGACACGCGCAGCAGTAGCGGCAAGCGGAAATGGCTACCGGAGAACGCGATCATGCTTTTATCCTGATCGATGGTGAAGTCTTTCATCTCTTTCGGGAAATTCCACAGCCGGATGATATCCGGTTTCCATGCGAGGATTTTTTCCTTCATGTTGAGGAACACTTCTGACAACGATTGTCCCGACAGGGTGCTGCGGCCAAGACCGATAAAGTTATCTCCCCCCAGGATATCCAGCACGGTGGCTCCGTTATCCATTGAGTTGCGTTTGGTGGCAATCACCTCCTGTTGTGGGTGATCGCCGCGCAGAACGAAGAACAGGTTGGTGCGATCCTGTTTGTTAAGGGCATCCCATGCGCTGTTTTTCATCGCCAGGTGGTCAGAAGAGACAACAATTACCGTGTTTTTAAAATACGGTGAGGCTTTGATTTTCTCGACTAATGCAGCGATATGCTCCTGGCTGCAGGCCACGGCGCTGAAGGATTTATTACTCTTACCGTCAATGGCGTAGTTTTTACGCTTACAGGTGCGTGAAACGAATCCGTCAGGATGGTGGGTATCCACGGTCAGGGCAAAGAGCGAGAAGCGCTTGCCGGAGCGAGACAGCTCCTCGAATTTCTTCCAGGTTTCGTCCAGCACCGTATCATCGTAGAAGCCCCAGTCGTTACGATAATTCGGATCGGCGACCGTGGTTTTTAACTCTTCTGAACCATACAGATAGTCAAAACCGTGCGATTTCAGGAACACGTCTTTTCCGGCAAAGCGCAGGTTGGCACCTTGTACAAAATAGTTTTCGTAGCCGGAGTTCTTCAGGATATCGCCAAGACAGATATTCTGCGGGAAGAAGCTCGACATCGAAGCTGAAGCATTGCCTTCAAATGGCGCGAACAGCGGGATACCACACTGTGAGGCGACCATGCCGGCGATGGTGTAATCAGTACCGGGTAATTGCATGGTGTGGCTAAAGTCGAGACCGTCGTTTTTCAGCGCGCCCAGCTCCGGCGTGAGGTTCGGGAAGGCATCGTCATCAAAATACGTGCGTTCCAGACTCTCGCCGTAGATATAGACCAGGTTGAGCTTCGGGTGGTCTATCTTTTTCGATGGCTCTTTGTAATACGCCACGAAATCCGGATCGCCGTCACGCGACTGGGATTTTACCAGCTCGGTTATCTGGTGAAATGCCGGGCTGGCGTCGACGGAGGCCAGCGCAAGGAAAAGCGCCAGCAGGCTGTAGCCATGATGATGAGGACGATGCCGACGGCGGCGCAGTACCCAGGTGAGAGTCCCAAAAATGGCAACCAGCGCCAGGACGACTCCCAGACCTGGAAGTATGTACTTACTGACACCCGCACCGGTCAGGCTGTTGGTCAGGGTATAGAGCACCGCATCGTTAATACCGTCTCCGGTAAAATAATTACTGGCGTACAGGGTAATGTTTAAAACAATGAAAATACCGAGTACCCCCAGCGTGACGACAAACCACCAGGTGTTACGGCCCGCTTTCCAGGCGTAAACGCCGATGGAAGCCAGGAAAAGGAATAGGGACACTAACTCTGACAACAAGCTATCCTCATCACGCCAGGATCTTAGCTGGCTAACTGTTCATGTTTTGGTAGTACAATGTAATTACGATGTTGTTAAGCTGCAATTTTAGTGTCACTAAAGCATGCAGTTGTTAGGAATTGGTTTATAAAATCGCTTTTTTGAAGGCGGTCGCATCCTGACATATGGACGCTGAGACGGTGGCAGGTGGTAAAAACGCTCAGTTGACGCCGCGTTGCAAGACTATCGTAATAAACGCGGCGTGTTGTGGCAGAAAATGGGGTGGATCAGGAGATGAAATTAATGCCCTGTTTCAGTACCAGATCGCAGGCTTTGGTTTTCACCTGTTTCGCCAGCGAGGAGTTGCCGATAGTGCTCAGGTTAAGCTGCTGCCCGTTTTGCGCATTGAGCAGGCCCTGAATACCATCCATATAGCTGGTGTCCTGTTTCTGTTCCTGGGTATCCAGACCTAGTTTACCCAGCACCTGGTTTTTCACGTTTTGTGCGTCGGTCACGGAGGCCAGTTTTTGCTTCGCACAATACTCCAGAATACCCGCGGCGTTATTCATTGTGCCCGCGCTCAGCCCCTGAGTGCTGCCACCTAACAGGCTGGTGAGGGAAGACGCTGACAGACCGCCCTGAGAACTGCTGCTCTCTTTGGTGAGTTCGTTCGCGGCACTGGTCAGAGAATCCTGCCATGATGCAGCCTGCACCGCGCCGGTAACCAGCAGTGCGCCTAACAGTGTGCTGAAAAGAAAAGTTTTTTTCATAGTGGCTTACTCAAAAAAGGTCCGTTTCGGGCCGAAAGTGGCTCCAGTATATACCTTCGGGTCACCTGCATTTCCTGGAAATATCCTAATACTCTTTGCCGGTGACGCGGCTGCGATAACTTTCCCAGTCAAAGATGACATACAGACTGTTGCCGAGCTTCATGCGATCCATCACGCGTTCGCCCAGTAAGCGGGTCATCTCGTCGATATTGTGGTTCGTCAGCATGCCGGTTGGGCGTTTGGAAGAGGAGCGGCGATCGACAATCTGGTTAATGATCACTTTTTCATAGCGTGATTCGGTCTGGACGCCAATTTCGTCGATGACCAGTAAATCGACGTTGCTCAGATCGTTAAGCAGCTGTTCTTCGCTGGTTTCACGGTTGCTGAAGGTGTCTTTCATGGCGGACATAATATCGGCCACGGTGATGATTAATACGGATTTCCCGCGCAGCAGAAGTTCGTTGCAGATGGCGGCGGCAAGGTGGTTTTTCCCGGTGCCTGGCTTGCCGCTAAAGATGAAGCTGGCGATGTTGCCGTCGAATTCATCCACGTACTGACGTGCGGCGGCGAGAGCGTTCATCTGCCCGTTGCTCTCAAGCTTATAGTTATCAAAAGAGCAGTTCTGGTGTAGCGGACGGATACCGGAGCGATTAAAGGTGCGCTGCATTTTCATCGCCCGGTTTTCGCGGGCGAGGGCGGCTGCACGGATCTCACCCTGTTCCTTTTGCCATGCCAGCAGTTCTTCACCCGTGGTAAAGGCGGGTTTTACGTTAGCGGGCATCATTTTTTGCAGACGTTTCATCAGGTCGCCGACGTTTTTCATTTCGCACCTCGGAATCCGTTGGGGATCTGTTTATCCGGTTCTGAAAACGCGTTGATATCGCGCTTAGGTTGCCCGCCGTTGCTGGCGCGGTTGATTTGAAGGCTGCGTGCGAGCTTTTGCTGCCACTGAATATGGGTGAATACTTTGCCTTCTGCCTGCCACCAGGCGGTGAACGCGGCCAGCTCTTCGGGGGTTGCGGGCTGAGTCAGTGCAATGCCCCATAGCGCCGCCTGACGCTGAAAATCGGCGTCCGGCTGCCAGCCCGCGTACAGGGCAAATTTCCCCATCGGGATGGCCACAGGGGCGTGACCCGGTTCGTCAAAGAACTGGTTATCCAGAGTGACATCGCTCGCCGGGCGTGACAACCGCGCTTCAATCTCCAGAAGCTGCGCCAGACGCTCCGGTGTAATTGCATAAAACGCCGGAGCGTTATCGGCAAACACGGCAAGCGTACCGCCTTCGGCATGGGTCAACACGCCACGGGGATCGCGCATAAAGGCATCAATGCCAGCGACGCTGTTGGTCAGGATTCTGGAGGACATAACACTTTCTCTGCTGATAACTACGGGCGTGATATGGGTTTATGGTAGCACAGAGCGGGGGAGGGAATGGAGGGGGAAAGTGCGGGTTGATGCCCTCACCCTAACCCTCTCCCACAGGGAGAGGGAATCAGTCTGGATTACGCGATAATGTTCAGCGTTACGTCGATATTACCGCGGGTGGCGTTGGAGTATGGGCAAACAATGTGCGCAGCATCCACCAGTTTTTTGGCTTCAGCAGGATCCATACCTTCGACGTGGATGTTCAGTTTTGCTTCAATACCAAAACCGGTTGGCAGCGGGCCAATCCCCACTTCGCCTTCAATAAAGGCATCTTTTGGCAGAGTGAATTTGTCACGTGCGGCCACAAACTTCATTGCGCCCAGGAAGCAGGCAGAGTAACCCGCAGCAAACAGCTGTTCAGGGTTGGTGACTTCACCGCCCATGCCGCCCATCTCTTTTGGCACACCCAGTTTAACGTCCAGGACGCCATCGGAAGAGGTGGCGCGGCCATCACGGCCTCCGGTTGCTTTGGCTTTGGCAGTGTAGACAACTTTTTCTAAAGACATGGCAGGTTCCTCATCTTACGTTTATGTGCGCTATTAAATAGCGTGCGATATATGTGGGTAAATAAATACGCGTAAAGTATAGCCTTACGCGTGCTGTAACTGTTGTCGCAAAAGTTCAAGCTGTTGCTTGAGTGCCAGCATGCTGTCAGTGTCACATTGTGCTGCACAGCCCACCGCGTGAGGGACTTCCAGCGCTTGTTGCTGAAGTGCGCGCCCCGCATCACTCAGGGTGACCGCGACCTGGCGCTCGTCTTTACGCGAACGATGGCGGTTTATCAGCCCGGCACTTTCCAGACGTTTTAACAAAGGCGTCAGGGTGGCGGAGTCAAGAAACAACCGTTCACCAATGTCCGACACCGTAATGTCATCCTGCTCCCACAGCACCAGCATCACCAGGTATTGCGGGTAGGTCAGGTTTAGCGGTGCCAGCAGTTGCCGGTACAGCTTGTTAAGCGCCAGATTTGCCGAATAGAGGGCAAAACAGAGCTGGTTATCCAGCAGAAGCGCGGTGGTGGTGTCGTTCGTTTTTGCATTCATGGATTGAATATAGGTAGTGCGCGATATAATTGCAAGCAATTTTATTGGTGAGCGCCATTCAGCACCAGGCGGAATGGCGAGATTATCCCCACGGCAGCGAAACAACTCGACTCTCAAACGCGTGGACGTTTGCGGTACAGCCACAAACCGGGGATCGACAGCCCGATGGAGAGCGCTCCAACAATGGAGGATGCCTTAAGAAAGTTGCTCAGCAGGAGGATCATTTGTGGTTCGCTGTAACCAAAGTGACTGATTTTTACCGCTGAAATCATGGCCGTATAGGCGGAGATACCCGGGAACATAGGGATAACGGCTGCGACGGTGAACACTTTTGGATGTGCCAGATACCAGCGTGACCACTGAATGCCAATGCTGCCAATCAGCATTGAGGCGATAAATGTCGACCATTCGATGTTAAAGCCCGCCGTCATCATCAGCATCCGCGAGCCGTGACCAATAGCACCCAGCAGAGCACACCACGGCAGTGCACGTTGCGGTACGTTAAATACCATCGCAAATCCGACGGCAGGAATGGCGGCCAGGAGCATGTCCTGCGCCAGTGCAAGCAGAAAATCTATCACGCCCATCCGCGTAACCCCCACAGTGTCATTGCCATGACCACACCGATGCAGGTGGCCAGCGTAAGTAAGCTGGCGATAGCCCAGCGAGCCAGACCGGTATTGATATGTCCTTTAAACATGTCGGCAACCGCGTTAATTAACGGAAAGCCAGGTACCAGCAGGAGTACGCTGGCGGCCATAGCAATGGTGGGAGTATCGGCAAACTGTGGCAGGCGCAGGAGCAAGCCTGAAACCGTGGTGGCGACAAACGCGGTAATGCAGAAGTTAATTTGTGGGTGCAATTGCCGGTGCGTCAGTAACTGACGGACATACATGGCGAGGCTGCTGGCGAAGAACGTGATGAGTGCGCCGTCCCAGCCACCTTTATTGAGCTTACAAAAACAGGCGCATGACAGTCCCACCATCAGCACAACCAGCCAACGTGGATAGCGTAATGGCCTGATTTGGTTAAACCGTTTCTCAATTTCCTTGAGGTCGAGCAGTTTGTGCTCCGCAAGAATAACGATATGCTGCACCTCCGTCACAACGTGCATATTAATACCGCGATCGTGGTTTTTACGGGTGGAGGTCAGGCACTGACCGTCTTTAATGGTGGTCAGCACAATGGCGTTTGATGAGATAGCGCTTTCAACGCTATCCATACCCATCGCCAGCCCCAGCCGCGTAGAAAGTTCCTCGACCAGCGCGCTTTCCGCTCCATGCTGGAGGAGAAAAAGTCCGCACTGAATACATAGCCGCGTTATCGCACGCTGCATTGACTGATCTGCCTGCATGTATTGCCCTGAAGAGAAGAAAGAATGCTTGCCTGATGGCACTGAATGCTTACTTTTAGCACAAAGAGAGGTGTCTTGTGCTCTGGGTCAGATCAAGGTTTGTGCAAACAGTTGTCACCCGGTTTGCGCCACGGTGCGTGCCTTAATTCATTAATATTGTGAATTCTTTAATCTCAAAATATAAAACATTTATATTAAGTTTTTCTAATTTTATATTTTCGTTATTTTAAGGTTGTTTGAATTAAATTTAGTTGATCTTTATGAGATATTATAACTGTTTTAGACGTTTCTTAATTCAATAACATCTGCCATCTTCTGCGTGTATTAATCAGTTGTGCATTCAGGGGCGAATGTACGTTAAACCTAAAGATTACCCGATAAATGAAAAATGGACACGGAGGGTCTATGTTGCCATTGAATGGTAAACACGGAGTGGTGATTAGCAGGATACCCGTCATGCAAAACGGGTTGGGTAGCGTCATGGCACGCCATTTTCCTGAGTTTGAGCTGACATACTGCCGCTCACTGCAAGAGTTAACCTTGCTTCAGTTACGCCGTGCTGACGTCATTATTGCTGATGTTTCAGGGTATTACGGAAACCCCCGGGGCTTACTGGAAGAGTATTACGGTTTATTGAACCAATACCGGGGTATTCACTGGATTTTTTTAGTCTCCCGTCCTCTTTATCCGATTGCTGTTGAGCTGCTTATGCGTCCGGAAAGTACGTTACTTTCTGATATGGAGCCGATTGAAGGCGTGATTAACGCTATTCGTGCAGGTAGCGATCGGGCGGAGCGGATAAGCCAGACGTTATTACTGGCAGAATCACCAGGCTCTGAAGATGAAGACGAACACTTTATTGCGCTCACACACTCCGAACGCAAAGTATTGCGCCTGTTAGGTAAAGGTTGGGGAATTAACCAAATTGCCACACTGCTCAAGAAGAGCAACAAAACGATTAGTGCGCAGAAAAATAGTGCGATGCGCCGGTTGTCACTACGTAGTAATGCCGATATGTACGCCTGGATCAGCAGTACACAGGGAATGAGAGAGCTGAGTTTAATGTCAGCCTATGGAGAGTACGAGGAATGGAAAAGACCGTTACAGCAAGACATATCGCTGTCATCGAAAATTGCGCAATGAGTGCGGTTGGGCTGCAGCATCTCTTTGCGATGCCTGAGCTCAGCCATTATCAGTTGCACCTGTTTACCCAGTTCGACAGTTTTAAGGCGGCACTTCCTCACATCTCCTTTTTCTCGGTGATTTATTCACTGTCTGATGCGCGAGAGGAGCGTCGTAACTGTCTGGCCTGTCTGCGGGATCTTGCGTTTACTCATAGTGACATCCAGCGGATTATACTGGCATCTGATGAGATGGAAGCGCGGTTGATTGGCCATCTTTCGCCTTCACGCCTTCATGGCATTATTAGTAAGGCGGTGTCGCTTAGCCACCTGCAGGCGGAGTTGCTTGCGTTGCTAAGTGAAACACATCGAATCAATGACAATGTACTGAACCACTGGTATGTGAGCCAGAGCAGGATGTTAAGCCCAACGGAGCGCGCGATTTTGCGTTATATGTCTTTCGGGTATTCCATCCCTGAAATCGCGACACAGCTTGAACGTAATATTAAAACCATCCGGGCGCATAAGTTTAACGCGATGGTGAAGCTGGGGGTTAATTCAGATGTAGGGCTACTGGACGCGGCGGACATTTTGACTCATCTTCCGGCCAGAGATACTCGAGGCTCTGTGTTAAGCACGCCAGTATTCTCATAACCTGGTGTGGATGCGCCAGATACGCTCTGGCGCAACGATCAAATGCAGACATCGACCCACCTGGCGGATGTCAGCTCAGCCATCCGCTCAGGTGAAATGCGCACAGCACTGTGGATTGCACCGGCAGCGGGGAGCACTTCAGCGTATTGTTTTAAGGAAATATCACAGTACACCGACAGCTGGTTTTCCAGCCCGAACGGGCATACGCCGCCAACAGGATGGCCGGTGATGGTGACCACCTCATCACTACTGAGCATGCGTGCTTTCGCACCAAAGGTGTCTTTCAGTTTTTTGTTATCCAGACGTGCATCACCTTTCGCGACCACCAGAATCACCTCATTTTTGACCTTTAATGACAGCGTCTTGGCAATTTGCCCCGGCTCAACGCGATGGGCAGCCGCGGCCAGGGCAACGGTGGCGGTACTCTGGCTAAGTTCTATGACCTCTATATCCGGAGCGTTGTCGGCAAAAAACTGCTGTACAGACTGCAAACTCATTGTTTCCTCCTGACAAATATCCTGCGTAATCTGTCATAAGAAATTATGCTCTGTAAATATCTCTTAAGTAACAAATATCCCGTATGGCTGATTTCTGGATCGCCTTCACATTCACAGAAACCGGTTACAGTAACCGGTTGCGGAGCGTGCGTGAGAGATTAATACTGAGTACGTAACGTCCCCTGTATCCAATAATAAGAGCAAATTATGAAACCATTCTGTCTGAGCAGTACCGCTGGTACACAAGCCAGCAAGGTTGTGAAGCTGATTTATGGATTAACGTGTGGCGTGGATGCGCCTGTAACGAACGTCTGACAGGAGATCTGCTATGTCTGCCAACCATGCTGCGTTTAACCTGATATTCCGTTTTGTTGAGAATTACGTTAGCCCGATAGCCGGGCGGATCTCCTCCCAGCGTCATGTTATGGCTATCCGGGATGGGTTCATCTCCGCAATGCCGTTCATGATTGTAGGATCATTCTTGTTAGTGTTTGCTTACCCACCGTTTTCGCCAGATACCACCTGGGGCTTCGCGCGCGCCTGGCTGGATATGGCGAAGCAATTCGAAGGCCAGATCCTGACGCCGTTTGATATGACGATGGGGGTGATGTCTATCTATATCTGTGCGGCCATCGCCTATAACCTGGGCAAACACTATGTTAAGTCGTATCAGTTAGATCCGTTCATGTGCGCAATGCTGTCGCTCATGGCATTTCTGCTGGTCGCAGCGCCAAAAACCAAAGGCACTCTGCCTGTAGACAGCCTGGGGGGGACGGGGATCTTTACCGCCATTCTGGTGGCAATCTACTGCGTAGAGATGATGCGGTTCCTGAAAGCGCACAACATTGGTATTCGTCTGCCTGACCAGGTACCACCGATGATCAAAAACTCCTTTGATCTGCTGATCCCGGTACTGGTGGTGGTGCTGACGCTCTATCCGCTGAGTCTGCTGATTCAGTCTGAGTTTGGCATGCTGATCCCGCAGGCCATTATGTCTGTCTTTAAACCGCTGGTTTCTGCGGCAGACTCCCTGCCTGCGATCCTGCTGGCGGTGTTGATTGGCCATCTGCTGTGGTTTGCGGGGATCCACGGTGCAGCTATTGTCTCCGGAATGCTGCAGATGTTCTGGCTGACCAACCTGGGGGCAAACCAGACCGCGCTGGCGGCCAGCCAGCCTCTGCCACATATCTTTATGGAAGCGTTCTGGACGTTCTTTATTGTGATTGGGGGTTCGGGAGCTACGATGGGGCTGGTGTTCTGCTATCTGCGCAGCCGCTCTGCACATTTGCGCTCAATTGGCCGTCTGAGCGTGGTGCCAAGCATCTTTAACATCAATGAGCCTGTCATTTTCGGCACCCCGATTGTGATGAACCCGGTGTTCTTTATTCCTTTCCTGCTGGCCCCTATGGTCAATGCCGTGCTGGCCTGGTCAGCGATGAAGTTTGATCTGATTAGCCGCGTGATCTCTGTCGTGCCGTGGACGGCTCCTGCCCCAGTGGGTGCCGCATGGGCACTGGGTTGGGATTTCCGCGCAGCCATCCTGGTGGTGGTGCTGGCCTGCGTATCGGCAATAATCTACTTCCCGTTCTTTAAAGTGTACGAGAAGCAGTTGCTGGAACAGGAAGCTGAAGAAGCGCAGCGTAATGCTGAAGAGGAAAACCAGCAGGTTGCATAGGTCAAAGCAAAACGGCAACCGGAGGTTGCCGTTTTGCGTGTTTACCCTTCTCACCGGAGAAGCCGCTATTATTCATGCCGACCTTTCCGGTTCCCGTCCTTATGTTGTCTGCATCTCTTCGCTGAACAGGATGTTATTACGTCCCATATGCTTTGCTTCGTAGAGGGCTTTATCCGCTTTTTCCAGCGCGCTTTCAACGTCGTCACCCTCAAAAATGGCAATGCCAATACTGATGGTGACGTTGGTGGCGACACTTTCGTTGAACATATGCGGGATTTTTAAATCGTAAACTTTCTGGCGGATCCGCTCTGCCGTCAGACGGGCATGTTCAAGCGAGATGTTGGTCAGCAGTACCATAAACTCCTCACCACCAAAACGCGCGACAATATCACGTGAACGCACGGCATTACGGATTGCCGCAGAGACCCGGATCAGCGCCTGGTCGCCCATCATATGGCCATAGTGGTCGTTGTAGGCCTTGAAGTGGTCGATATCCAGCAGCAGGACAAAGTGCTCGCCGTTTTCTACCGTCGGCAGGTTCTCCAGCCGGCTTTGCAGGCCACGACGGTTATACAGGCCGGTAAGCGGATCCATCATACTGAGATCGGTAAGCGTTTCTCGTTCTTCCAGTAACCGGGAGAGCAGCTCCTGAGCGAAATGGTCGTTACGTCTTTGCAGAATATTGTGAATACCAATCGCCACCACAGGCAGTGCGAAGGAGTAGGTCATTCTCAGCCAGTTTTCATGATTGCTTAACCACAGGCAGGCAATAAAGGCGGGTAAGGAATGCAGAATAAATGCTTTGATATTGCTGGCAAATGACAGTGAACCGATAAAAAGTACTGTTAATAACGCCATGATCAAATATGTCAGCTGATCGTGCGTAATTAACAAAAATTTCGAGACAATTTGCCAGGCCCATAAAGAACCGAAGATCGAGGAAACGACAGAAATATTGACTTTCCGGGTTCTGTTTTTCCAGTGCCAGAGGAGTAATCCACTACTGATTGCAAAAATAGCGAACAGGGGCATCGGAAACTGAGGGACAGAATAGAGCGGGTTTGTTACCGAGAACACGGCTGAGGTAGCGTTCAGGAATAAAAATAAACGTAAAGATAATTGATATTTGCTATTGACCAAAGACCGCCAGGATTGTGATGTCATAGTAGTACGTTTTTATTAAAATTTAATTAAAACAGATGAATAGGTGTTGTTTTTGAATAGTGAATGCAAAGTAAATCGAAAAATAATTATCAGAAAATCTTTATAGGTAGTTAACAGGTGAGCAATTTATCACCTTAGGCATTTCCTGTCATTACAGGAAAGGTAAAGGGCGATTGATTTTAATTATGCATGCTGACATATGATAATTATTACCATATGATATTGGTTATCATTATCGGTATGAAAGGGTAAAGCATGTTGAACAGGGCGCTGGGAAGTGGTTGGGGTGTACTGCTACCGGGGGTGATTCTGGGCGGTCTGATGTTTGCCGATCTCTCCATTGAGACCTGGAAAGCCATCATTGTTTCGGGGTTGTTGGTGACGTCGGCAATGATCTGGCATAAGCAGTTACGGCACTTTGTGTTGCTGCCATCATGCGTTGCGCTGGTCAGTGGAATTCTGGTGATACTGATGAGTTTGAAATAACAGGGAAAAAGAAGAGGTACAACAGAAGGGATGTAAGATAATTGGTGCGAGGGGGGGGACTCGAACCCCCACATCCTAAGGACACTAACACCTGAAGCTAGCGCGTCTACCAATTCCGCCACCTTCGCACAGTCATCTTACTTTTTTGATATCGCCTCGTTGGTGCGAGGGGGGGGACTCGAACCCCCACATCCTAAGGACACTAACACCTGAAGCTAGCGCGTCTACCAATTCCGCCACCTTCGCCCAGTGCGAGCAATATCAACGTGATTTATGGTGCGAGGGGGGGGACTCGAACCCCCACATCCGTAAGGACACTAACACCTGAAGCTAGCGCGTCTACCAATTCCGCCACCTTCGCATACCATCGATACTGTAAAAGTATCGTAACCACGGAGGCGCATTCTAGATGTTTTCAGCTTTACGTCAACTGAAAAGTGCGCACCTTTTATTGATTGCTGCAAAAATGGTCGGAACAGAGACGCCTGTTTGCCGGATGGCGCTGGCGCTTATCCGGCAAACAAACATGACGAATTATTTTTTCGCCTGACGTGTCATCACGGTGCGGTAAACCTTAAAGCGGCCGGTCTGGGCGATCACTTCGTGGAAGCCAAAGGTTTCATCCAGCACTTTCGGGTACGCCAGGAAGGCGTTCGCGACGATACGCAACTCGCCGCCGCTGTTGAGGTGACGGACTGCACCACGGATCAGCGTTTGCGCCGCCTCAAGGCTGGTCTCCATCCCGTCGTGGAACGGTGGGTTAGAGATAATCATGTCAAAGCGACCAGTCACATCAGAGAAGACGTTGCTGGCCATCACTTCGCCTTCAATGCCGTTGGCCGCAAGCGTTGCGCGGCTGGCTTCTACCGCTGGAGCACTGACATCACACAGCGTTAAACGCACTTTTGGCGAGTGGCTGGCAAGTACTGTCGCCAGTACGCCCGCACCACAACCCACGTCCAGCACTTTGCCTTTGGTGTGCGGCGTCAGGGTGGACAGCAGCAGCTTACTGCCAACATCCAGACCGTCGCGGCTGAAGACGCCCGGCAGGGTTTTGATGGTCAGACCGTCAAGCTGATATTCGCCCCAGAATTTATCTGCATCAAACGATGGCTGTTTTTCCAGGCGACCGTGGTACAGGCCGCAGCGACGGGCGCTGTCGACTTTGTTCAGCGGGGCATACTCTTCGAGCATCTGCTCTGCGCTACGCACGCCGCTGCGGTTCTCACCGACAACGAAGATGTCGCAACCGACCGGCAGCAGGGAGAGCAGGTTCATCAGCTGGAACTGGGCTTCCGGTTTGTTCTTCGGCCAGTAATAAATCAGCGTATCGCAGTTGGCAACATCGCTCTGCTCTGCCACCAGGCTAAAGCGCGCGCGCTCGCCCATCTGGCGGCTCAACACCTGCCAGTGGTGGTAATATTGGGTGTGGGCACGGCTTTCAGCACAGTCGAAACGCGCAGGCAGGTCATCCTGCATATCTCCGGCAAACAGAATACGGCTTTGTTCGAAATCATCACTGTGGCGCAGCAAGACTTCACTTGCCGGGGTAAATGCAGACATGAATTGTTCCTCAATAAACTCAGGCGGGGATTATAGTAGGTAGATGGCGCACTTTCGACACATTTGCTATATTTGCGCGCCTGAGAGACAGGAGTTTTCGCTATGACATCCCGACGAGACTGGCAGTTGCAGCAACTGGGCATTACCCAGTGGGCCTTGCGTCGCCCGACGGCGTTGCAGGGTGAAATCGCGATCTCCATCCCTGCGCACGTGCGCCTGGTGATGGTGGCGGAAGAACTGCCTGCCCTGAATGAACCCCTTATCGGTGATGTCCTTCGTAGCCTGAAGCTGACCTCCGATCAGGTTTTACAGCTGACGCCAGAGCGGGTCGCGATGCTCCCTCCTGACAGTCGCTGCAATAGCTGGCGAATGGGGGAGCCAGACGAGAGCACCCTCCAGGGGAGCCAGATCAGCTCGCCCGCGCTGGAAGAACTGAAAGCCAACCCAAACGCGCGCCGCGCGCTATGGCAACAAATCTGCGAATATGAACACGATTTCTTCCCTCACGACGCCTGACCTGACAACAGCGTTCGCGATTGAAACACGCGCCCACGCATTTCCGTGGAGCGAAAAAACGTTCGCCAGCAACCAGGGTGAACGGTACCTGAACTACCGCCTGGATGTTGACGGCACAATGGCCGCGTTTGCGATTACTCAGGTCGTCCTTGATGAGGCAACGCTGTTTAATATCGCCGTTGATCCTGCGTTTCAGCGTCGTGGGCTGGGCAGGGAACTGCTTGAGCATCTCATCCGCGAGCTGGAAATCCGTGACGTTTTCACCCTGTGGCTGGAAGTGCGTGCATCGAATGTCGCCGCCATCGCACTCTACGAAAGCTTAGGCTTTAACGAGGCGACAATCCGCCGTAACTACTACCCCACCGCAGAGGGACGTGAAGACGCCATTATTATGGCTTTGCCGCTTGGATAACTAAAATAAGGTTGTAACGATGAAATGGGACTGGATTTTCTTTGATGCCGACGAAACGCTGTTCACGTTTGACGCATTCGGTGGCCTGCAGCGGATGTTTCTGGATTATAGCGTCACCTTCACCGCTGAAGATTTTCAGGACTATCAGGCGGTAAACAAACCGCTGTGGGTGGATTACCAGAACGGTGCCATCACCGCGTTACAGCTGCAGCACCAGCGCTTTGATGCATGGGCGGAGCGGTTAAACGTCAGCCCGGGTTTGCTGAACGACGCGTTCCTGAACGCGATGGCCGAGATTTGCGCACCGCTGCCAGGGGCGGTTTCCCTGCTGGATTCGCTGAAAGGCAAGGCGAAGCTTGGGATCATCACCAATGGTTTTACCGCGCTGCAGCAGATCCGCCTTGAGCGCACCGGCCTGCGCGATCATTTCGACGCGCTGGTGATCTCGGAAGAGGTCGGCGTGCCAAAACCTGATCCGCGTATTTTTGATTATGCGCTTGAACAAGCGGGTAATCCTGACCGTGAGCGTGTACTGATGGTCGGCGATACTGCCGAATCAGACATTCTTGGCGGCATGAACTCAGGTCTGTCGACCGTCTGGCTGAACGCGCATGGCCGCGCGCAGCCGGAAGGGATCGAGCCGACCTGGACCGTCACGTCATTGAACGAACTGGAGCAGCTCCTGTGTAAACAATGATTGCCTGCCCCCCATTGATGGGTAAAATAGCCGCATTTTTCGTATTCCATGATGCGCGGCCTGCTGTCGCGCTTACATAAGAAGATTTGATTATGACGTTGTCTCCTTATCTGCAAGAGGTGGCCAAACGCCGCACTTTTGCCATTATTTCGCACCCGGATGCCGGTAAAACGACCATCACCGAGAAGGTGTTGCTGTTCGGACAGGCGATCCAGACCGCCGGTACCGTAAAAGGCCGTGGCTCCAGCCAGCATGCAAAATCCGACTGGATGGAGATGGAAAAGCAGCGTGGTATTTCAATTACCACTTCCGTGATGCAGTTTCCGTATCACGACTGCCTGGTAAACCTGCTGGATACCCCGGGCCACGAAGACTTCTCCGAGGATACCTACCGTACCCTGACGGCGGTAGACTGCTGCCTGATGGTGATCGACGCCGCGAAAGGTGTAGAAGATCGTACCCGTAAGCTGATGGAAGTCACCCGTCTGCGCGATACGCCGATCCTCACCTTCATGAACAAACTCGACCGTGACATCCGCGACCCGATGGAGCTGATGGATGAAGTGGAAAACGAGCTGAAGATCGCCTGTGCGCCGATCACCTGGCCGATTGGCTGCGGTAAGCTGTTCAAGGGCGTTTACCATCTCTATAAAGACGAAACCTACCTGTACCAGACCGGTAAAGGCCACACCATTCAGGAAGTGCGCATTGTAAAAGGTCTGGATAACCCGGATCTGGACACGGCAGTCGGTGAAGAGCTGGCCGCGCAGCTGCGTGACGAGCTGGAGCTGGTGAAGGGGGCGTCTCATGAGTTCGACAAAGAGCTGTTCCTGAGTGGCGAAATTACACCGGTCTTCTTCGGTACCGCACTGGGTAACTTCGGCGTTGACCATATGCTGGACGGTCTGATTGAGTGGGCACCACGCCCGATGCCGCGTAAAACCGACACCCGTGAAGTGGAAGCACAGGAAGAAAAATTCACTGGCTTCGTCTTTAAAATTCAGGCCAACATGGACCCGAAACACCGTGACCGCGTAGCGTTCATGCGCGTGGTGTCCGGTAAGTATGAAAAGGGCATGAAGCTGCGCCAGGTGCGTATCGGTAAAGACGTGGTGATCTCCGACGCACTGACCTTTATGGCGGGCGACCGTTCCCACGTTGAAGAAGCGTATCCGGGTGACATCATCGGCCTGCACAACCACGGTACCATCCAGATCGGTGATACGTTCACCCAGGGTGAGATGATGAAGTTCACCGGTATTCCGAACTTCGCACCGGAGCTGTTCCGTCGTATTCGCCTGCGCGATCCGCTGAAGCAGAAACAGCTGCTGAAAGGGCTGGTACAGCTCTCCGAAGAGGGTGCTGTACAGGTGTTCCGTCCGATTGCCAACAACGATCTGATCGTGGGCGCTGTCGGTGTGCTGCAGTTCGACGTGGTCGTTGCGCGTCTGAAAAGCGAGTACAACGTCGAAGCGATTTACGAATCAGTCAACGTGGCCACGGCGCGCTGGGTTGAGTGTTCTGACGTGAAGAAATTCGAAGAATTTAAGCGTAAGAACGAAATTCAGCTGGCGCTGGATGGCGGTGATAACCTGACCTATATCGCGCCGACAATGGTGAACCTGAACCTGACGCAGGAACGTTATCCTGACGTGCAGTTCCGCAAAACGCGCGAACACTAATCTCCTCTCAGAGCACGGCAGCCGCCGTGCTCTTCTTTAAATCCAGTCTTATTAATCCCTTGCGGAATGTTCTTAAATCATCGCATTTTCCTGAGTGTCGCTCGTTTTTTGACCTATTCTGAATGCGACACAGGGATAGTGATCTATATTTAACTCAGTGTTTAGCACCGAATGTGGATGAATTAACTATTCAGAATATATTTTCTGGTTCGCTATTTTATCCTGGTGTTTATTCGCAATATATCAATCTGTCTGTAAGGAAAATATGTCGCCCAAATAACGGGTAAAACATAGGAATATATCGATGAATATGACAAGACTGAAGATTTCGAAAACTCTGCTGGCGGTCACATTGGGTAGCATCCTCGTGAGCAGTTCTGTCCTCGCGGAAACCAACACAATGGATAACGTGCAGTCCACCGCAAATAGCGCAGGGGAAAAAATCGATAGCTCTCTGAATAAAGTCGGTAATTTCATGGATGACAGCTCAATTACAGCAAAAGTGAAAGCTGCGCTGGTGGATGATAAAAATATCAAGAGCGCTGGTATTTCCGTTAAAACCGACAATAAAGTTGTCACCCTGAGTGGTGTTGTCGAGAGTCAGGCTCAGGCTGAACATGCCGTATCCATTGCGAAAGCCGTTGAGGGTGTGAAGAGCGTCAACAACGATCTGAAGACGAAGTAAATGAGCACAATTCGCCCGTCTGGCTGAGGCCTGAGGGCGAAATAAGAACTACACCTGGAAAAACGCCGGTGAGTAGCCTGAGCGCTCATGCTTAGCGGCCGACATTAACTATGGTAAAGGAGAGGCTTATGTTTCGTTGGGGCATTATATTTCTGGTTATCGCGTTAATTGCCGCCGCGCTGGGCTTTGGTGGTCTGGCGGGGACGGCAGCGGGTGCGGCGAAAATTGTCTTTGTCGTCGGCATTATCCTGTTCCTGGTCAGCCTGTTTACTGGACGTCGCCGTCCATAGCTATGCATTACTCTGACAGCGACACTGAAGCCAGTCCTTGCGACTGGCTTTTTCTCATTTGAGTACCCGTGGGGATGTGCGTTACTGTGTCTGAACATGACCACGGGCTGGAGGAGCATAAATGGATTATCACCTCGCCAGCCAGGCGCAGCGAATGAGGCACAATTTGATAGCGAGGATCTGGCGTGATGCACTGCTTTGTCGACACCCATTGCCACTTTGATTTTCCGCCGTTTACGGGTGATGAAGAACAAAGCATTGCGAGAGCCGCCGAAGCAGGCGTTCAGGCGATCATTGTACCTGCGATCGAAGCGGCTAATTTTGAGCGTGTTCTTAACCTCGCTCAGCACCATCGCGCCATATATGCTGCACTTGGGCTGCATCCGATAGTTATTGAGCGTCATCTTGATGAGCATATTGAGAAGCTGGATGTGGTTTTGCAAACCGCCGGGAACAAACTCGTCGCCATCGGTGAGATCGGGCTCGATCTCTGGCGCGATGATCCGCAGTTTGAGCGCCAGCAGGCTCTCCTGGATGCACAGCTCAGGCTGGCAAAACGCCACGATCTGCCGGTGATCCTCCATTCCAGACGTACCCATGACAAACTGGCAATGCATCTGAAACGTATCGATTTGCCGCGAACGGGCGTTGTGCATGGTTTTTCTGGTAGCCTGCAACAGGCACAGCGGTTTATTGAACTGGGTTATAAAATAGGCGTTGGCGGGACAATTACCTACCCGCGTGCCAGCAAAACCCGGGAGGTGATGGCACAATTGCCGCTGTCAGCGTTGTTACTGGAAACGGATGCCCCCGATATGCCGCTCAACGGTTTTCAGGGACAGCCTAATCGCCCGGAGCAGGCGGCGCGTGTGTTTACCACGCTGTGCGAGCTGCGTGAGGAGCCAGAAGCGCTCATTGCCGGGGCGTTGCTTGAGAATACCCGTTCACTCTTTGGCGTCACACTATAGATAAAGCGCCGGGCGGATCACCGTAATCTTTTGTTTTTCCAGCGCCAGTGCCAGCGGCTCAACGTCGTCCGGCGTGGCGCTGCGCCATGACGCGGCCTCACCGTAAACTCCCTGTGCGTGAAAGGTATTGATCCGCACCGGGACATCCCCCAGAGAACGGATAAAGACGATCAGCGGTTTGAGATGTTCCAGATAATCACACTGATCCGGGATCACCAGCAGCCGCAGTTCCGTTAACCGTTGATGTTGCGCCAGCCAGCGGATGCTGTGTTTGATCTGCGGGTTTTCACGCCCGGTCAGGAAGCGGTGATGCTCATTTCCCCAGGCTTTCAGATCCAGCATGGCACCGTCAAACACCGGCAGCAGTTTTTGCCAGCCGGTTTCCCCTAACAGACCATTACTGTCCACCAGACAGGTTAAATGACGTAGCGCGGGATCGGTTTTGATCGCCGAGAAAAGGGCGATCAAAAACGGCAGCTGCGTGGTGGCTTCGCCGCCACTTACGGTAACCCCCTCTATAAACGGTGCTGCTTTGTGAATTTGCGTGAGGATCTCTTCCACGCTGAAGCGGTGCGCCATGGGTGTCGCCTGTTGCTGGCATAAATGCAGGCAGGTATCGCACTGCTGGCAGTGGCTCTCCTGCCACCAGACGCGTCCGGCCTGAATGTTCAGCGCATCGTGCGGGCAATGGGGGACGCAATCGCCGCAGTCGTTGCAGCGACCGATTGTCCACGGGTTGTGGCAGGTTTTGCAGCGCAGGTTGCAGCCCTGCAGGAACAGCGCCAGGCGGCTGCCTGGACCGTCCACACAGGAGAAGGGGATAACCTGACTAACTAAAGCGCATCTGCTGTTCATGGCTTATCACGCGTGGCTGACGTTCCAGAATGCGGGTATTTCGCGCGGCCTCCTCGCCAAGCCACGTCGTGTTCGTGCGCGACCCGGCTTCGCGGTATTTTTCCAGATCCGACAGGCGCACCATATAGCCGGTAACGCGCACCAGATCGTTACCGGCGACGTTGGCGGTAAATTCGCGCATACCCGCGTTAAACGCCCCCAGACAAAGCTGTACGACCGCCTGCGGGTTACGTTTTACCGTCTCTTCCAGCGTCAGAATATCGCTGATCCCGGACGTGTAGTGTTGATGGTGCGGTGCTACGGCCAGCAGGTGGCTGATGGGATCGGGTTCATCACCGTAAGGCAGACGTGCGCCCGGCGTGGTGCCTGAGTCGGAACTGATCCCCGACTGTGCATGCAGGAGCGCGCGCTGTTTCCAGCCGTATTTCACCGGGGTGTTTTCAACAAACGCCGAGAGCTGCTCGCTAATGCGATAGCCCAGTGCGTTGGCCTGCTCATCCTTACCGTAACGACCTTTGATACCGCCTTTCTCACAAAGCAGGTTCACCGCTTCAGCCAGACCGTACATGCCAAACATTGGCACGAAACGATCGCTATCAATCAGCCCCTCTTTGACCAGGAAGCTATTCTCAAAGAAGCCGGATTTTTCATACAGGAACGTGCAACGCGCATCAATGATGGCTATCTGTTGCTGGCAGTAGTGCGGCAACGTGCGGGTGAAGAAGTCTTCAGGGGAATGGCTGCGTTCAGCAATCGCCTTCAGGTTGAGGCGTACCAGAGTGCTACCACCGCCTGCGAGCGGCAGGGAGTTGTAACAACTCACCACACCATAGCGGCCTTTTGTGAAAATTTTATCATTGACTGGGCCATTAGAAACATGTGGTTTACTGCATTCACAAATGTTTTTTGCCACGCTCAGCAGCAGAGTGTCGGGCGTAACATCCGGGTCATAAATAAAGGTCAGATTGGGTGCGACCTGCTTCATTTCTGCATCCGCACGTAGAATGGCACGCGTGATGGGGGTGTCCGCCGGGCCGATGTTGGCATGCATAAAAGCATCAGGTAGCGTTCTGTCGAGGTAACGCCAGAAACGTTTTATTCGAACATCGATTTCTTCTTGTGTTAGAATTCTAACATACGGATCCAGTAACGCATCGAGTTGTCCCAGGTAGACCGGCATTGATGTGACGGATGGCACATGGTGATACAGGATGGTTAACAGCGAGAGGGCATCATCAAGATCTTTTGCCCCTTCCAGCTCCAGCCATTCCGAGCCGTTAGCCAAAAATTTTGCGTAATCCGGCAGGACGTAACGGGGTTTGTAAGGCGCATGGCCTTCGAACATGTCGCAGATAACGCCCTCGTCCAGTGCGGCACGGGCAGCCTGAGGCAGGTCTGGATAGGGGAGATTGTTCTCCGCTTCCAGCGCCAGAAAATGCCGCTTTTGCTCCGGGGTTAATACCGGGCTTGTCACAATGTTCTGACAACGTTGTTGCAGGGCGTCGGGGCCGGCGTGGGACATATTCGCTTCCTTTATTGTTCTGCGGATGATGAACGGATTGTAGGAAGCCATCCCGTCAGGGCCTTTGATCCGACAGGGGTAATCGCTGCTTTAGTCAGCAATTAGCGAACTAAAGTTTGAAGTTGATCTCATTACAGTAATGCAAATTTGTACGCAGTTTTCATTAACTGTGATGAATGTCGAAGTGTAAGTGCGGGTGAATGTTAGAATACTCACAGACCCGCAAGGTAAATTTATACGGCAATGCCGTTGGAGAATGTTATGACCGATTTAACTGCAAGCAGCCTGCGCGCGTTGAAACTGATGGACCTGACCACCCTGAACGATGACGACACCAATGAGAAAGTCATCGCCCTGTGCCATCAGGCGAAAACGCCCGTCGGTAATACCGCAGCCATCTGTATTTACCCGCGTTTTATCCCGATTGCACGTAAGACTCTGAAAGAGCAGGGCACGCCGGATGTGCGTATTGCTACCGTGACTAACTTCCCCCACGGCAACGACGATATCGACATTGCACTGGCAGAAACCCGCGCGGCCATTGCCTACGGTGCTGATGAAGTTGACGTGGTGTTCCCGTATCGCGCGCTGATCGCGGGCAACGAGAAGATTGGTTTCGACCTGGTGAAAGCCTGTAAAGACGCGTGTGCTGCGGCAAACGTGCTGCTTAAAGTCATCATCGAAACCGGTGAACTGAAAGAAGAGGCGCTGATTCGTAAAGCGTCTGAAATCTCCATCAAAGCCGGTGCGGATTTCATCAAAACGTCTACCGGTAAAGTGCCGGTTAACGCTACCCCGGAAAGCGCACGCATCATGATGGAAGTGATCCGTGATATGGGCGTGTCCAAAACCGTTGGTTTCAAACCAGCTGGTGGCGTGCGTACCGCTGAAGACGCGCAACAGTTCCTGGCGATTGCTGATGAGCTGTTCGGTGCGGACTGGGCGGACTCCCGTCACTACCGCTTTGGCGCATCCAGCCTGCTGGCAAGCCTGCTGAAGGCGCTGGGTCACGGCGACGGTAAGAGCGCAAGCAGCTACTAAGATTTGAAATGCCGGGTGGCGCGTAGCGAGCCCGGCCTACTTCGGGAGGTTACCGTGTTTCTCGCACAAGAAATTATTCGTAAAAAACGTGATGGTCATGCATTAAGCGATGAAGAAATCCGCTTCTTTATCAATGGTATTCGTGATAACACCATCTCTGAAGGGCAAATTGCTGCTCTGGCGATGACCATTTTCTTCCACGATATGTCGATGCCTGAGCGTGTATCGCTGACCATGGCGATGCGAGATTCAGGAACCGTTCTGGACTGGAAAAGCCTCGACCTCAATGGTCCGATTGTAGATAAACATTCCACCGGTGGTGTGGGTGACGTAACCTCGCTGATGCTTGGCCCAATGGTCGCGGCCTGCGGGGGTTACATTCCGATGATCTCCGGGCGTGGCCTGGGACACACTGGCGGTACGCTCGATAAACTGGAAGCCATTCCGGGCTTCGATATCTTCCCGGATGACAACCGCTTCCGCGATATTATTAAAGATGTGGGTGTGGCAATTATCGGCCAGACCAGCTCTCTTGCTCCGGCAGACAAGCGTTTCTACGCTACCCGCGATATCACCGCAACCGTTGACTCCATCCCGCTGATCACCGCCTCGATTCTGGCGAAAAAGCTGGCGGAAGGTCTGGATGCGCTGGTGATGGACGTGAAAGTGGGCAGCGGCGCGTTTATGCCAACGTATGAACTTTCTGCTGCACTGGCCGAGGCTATCGTTGGTGTTTCCAACGGTGCGGGCGTGCGTACCACTGCACTGCTGACCGATATGAACCAGGTGCTGGCTTCCAGCGCCGGTAACGCCGTTGAAGTGCGTGAAGCCGTGCAATTCCTGACCGGTGAATACCGTAACCCGCGCCTGTTCGACGTGACAATGGCACTGTGCGTGGAGATGCTTATCTCCGGCAAACTCGCCAAAGACGACGCAGACGCGCGCGTGAAACTGCAGGCGGTACTGGACAACGGTAAAGCGGCAGAGATCTTTGGCCGTATGGTTGCCGCGCAGAAAGGCCCGACTGATTTCGTGGAAAACTACGCAAAATACCTTCCAACCGCGACGCTCAGCAAAGCCGTTTATGCTGATACCGCTGGGTTTGTTTCTGCGATGGACACCCGTGCGCTCGGCATGGCGGTGGTCTCAATGGGCGGTGGTCGTCGTCAGGCGTCGGACACCATTGATTACAGCGTCGGTTTTACCGATATGGCCCGCCTGGGTGACAGCGTCGACGGACAACGCCCACTGGCGGTGATCCACGCGAAAGATGAAAGCAGCTGGCAAGAAGCGGCAAAAGCCGTGAAAGCCGCCATCCAGCTCGACAATAAAGCACCAGAAAGCACACCAACGGTCTATCGTCGTATTACCGAATAGCAGTATACTGATCTGATCACTTACTTTTGAGCACTACGTACGGAGAACAATTATGAAACGTGCATTTATTATGGTGCTGGACTCCTTCGGCATCGGCGCGACAGAAGATGCAGAACGTTTTGGTGACGTGGGTGCCGATACGATGGGTCACATCGCTGAAGCCTGTGCCAAAGGCGAAGCGGACAACGGTCGTAAAGGCCCTCTGACTCTGCCAAACCTGACGCGTATGGGTCTGGTGAAAGCGCACGAAGGTTCTACCGGTAAGATTGCAGCCGGTATGGATGCTAACGCGGAAGTGGTGGGCGCGTACGCCTGGGCGCATGAGCTCTCTTCCGGTAAAGATACCCCGTCTGGTCACTGGGAAATTGCCGGTGTGCCGGTTCTGTTTGACTGGGGCTACTTCTCCGATCACCAGAACAGCTTCCCGCAGGCGTTGCTCGACAAACTGGTTAAGCGCGCCAACCTGCCGGGTTACCTCGGTAACTGCCACTCTTCCGGTACCGTGATCCTGGATGAACTCGGTGAAGAGCACATGAAAACCGGCAAGCCGATTTTCTACACCTCTGCTGACTCCGTGTTCCAGATCGCCTGCCACGAAGAGACTTATGGCCTGGATAAACTTTACGAGCTGTGTGAAATCGCCCGTGAAGAGCTGACCGAAGGCGGCTACAACATTGGCCGTGTTATTGCGCGTCCATTTATCGGTGACAAAGCAGGTAACTTCCAGCGTACCGGTAACCGCCACGACCTGGCCGTTGAGCCGCCAGCGCCAACCGTGCTGCAAAAACTGGTCGAAGAGAAAGACGGTCACGTGGTTTCCGTGGGTAAAATTGCGGACATCTATGCCAACTGCGGTATCACTAAAAAAGTGAAAGCCACCGGCCTGGATGCGCTGTTTGATGCCACCATCAAAGAGATGAAAGACGCGGGCGATAAGACCATTGTCTTCACCAACTTCGTTGACTTCGACTCTTCCTGGGGTCACCGCCGTGACGTGGCTGGCTATGCTGCCGGTCTGGAGCTGTTCGACCGCCGTCTGCCAGAGCTGATGGAGCTGGTCGGGGAAGATGACATTCTGATCCTGACTGCTGACCACGGCTGCGACCCAACCTGGACCGGAACCGACCACACGCGTGAGCACATTCCGGTGCTGGTGTACGGCCCGAAAGTGAAACCTGGTTCGCTCGGCCACCGTGAAACCTTCGCGGATATCGGTCAGACGATTGCAAAACACTTTGGTACGTCCGACATGGATTATGGCAAGGCCATGTTCTGAGTCACATTGGGTGAGGCCTGATGCTCTCACCCAGGTCCTCTCCCACGGGAAATACGGGTGTGGCCTGATGCCCTCACCCCAACCCTCTCCCACAGGGAGAGGGAGAATACATAACGAATAAGGAACTGAAGATGGCAACTCCTCACATTAACGCAGAAATGGGTGATTTCGCTGACGTCGTCTTGATGCCGGGTGACCCGCTGCGCGCGAAGCACATTGCAGAAACTTTCCTCGAAGACGTGCGTGAAGTGAACAACGTTCGCGGCATGCTGGGCTTCACCGGTACCTACAAAGGCCGCAAAATCTCGGTAATGGGCCACGGTATGGGTATCCCGTCCTGCTCCATCTACACTAAAGAGCTGATCACTGATTTCGGCGTCAAGAAAATCATTCGCGTGGGTTCCTGCGGCGCTGTTCGTATGGACGTTAAACTGCGTGACGTGGTTATCGGTATGGGTGCCTGCACCGATTCCAAAGTGAACCGTATTCGCTTCAAGGATCACGATTTTTCCGCGATTGCTGACTTCGATATGGTGCGTAACGCGGTAGATGCGGCAAAAGCGCTGGGCGTTGATGCGCGCGTGGGCAACCTGTTCTCGGCTGACTTGTTCTATTCCCCGGACGGTGAAATGTTCGACGTAATGGAAAAGTACGGCATCCTGGGCGTGGAAATGGAAGCGGCGGGCATCTACGGTGTGGCGGCAGAGTTTGGTGCGAAAGCCCTGACCATCTGCACAGTGTCTGACCACATCCGTACGCACGAGCAGACTACGGCTGCTGAGCGTCAGACTACCTTCAACGACATGATTAAAATCGCGCTGGAATCCGTTCTGCTGGGCGATAAAGCGTAAGAAAGTTTGTGCCCGGAGGTGCTAGCTTACCGGGCCTGCATATAACCGGGGAGGCGTTTACGTCTCCCCGGTTTTGCGTTTTATCCGCCGGGTAATCAGAAGGTTTTCTTCAGGTTCAGCATAAAGCCTTTATCGCTGATGTTGTCTTCCTTCCACTGGTAAGCATCGACGCTCAGGCGGGTATCTTTGGCGCTGTATTTCACGCCGACCGTCGCCAGACCGTTGATGCCACCGCCTTTCTGACCATCATCGACGCTGAACTGCTGGCCTGCCGCGCCCTGAAGCGAGGCGGTACGCTGGCTTTTGGCGTAGCTCAGGTTCGGGCCGCCTTCCAGCGTGGCGCTGGCACCCCAGCCGTTTTTACCGGCGTAGTCCAGCTTCAGGCCAAACACGGAATCCACCGCCGTTTCGCTGCTCGCATTCATACTCAGGTTAAAGTCCCCGGCGCTGTGCTCCTGATAACCGTCTTCCAGCGTATGGCGGAACTTCACTCCGGCATACGGCGTCACTTTCAGCGCATCATCCAGCAGGGAGAAGGTTTTTGCCCCTTCGCTGCGGAACTCCATGTACTGCTGACGGGCGCTGGAATCTGCGACTTTACTGACGTCGCCGTAGGAGACGGCGCGGCTGCTGTCGAGGCTGTGTACATCGTAGCGCAGGGCGTTGTTCCAGGCGAGACCGCTGTCAAACGCCATGCTGTGCTTCAGGCCGAAGAACTGGCTGTAGCCGCCGGTCAGACCGTTGTCGCCTGCACTCTGCGAACCGTTACCGTCGATGCGGGCGATGCCGTACTCCAGCGTCAGGTTCTGGTTTTCCGTTAAGTCCAGCGTCTGGCGCAGCGCCAGCATGTCGTACTGGGTGTCGTTACCCAGCTCGGCGCGCGGATCGCCTTTTGCCACCGCGTTAAACGACAGACCCTCTTTCACCTGCGGCGCAGCATCGGCCAGCATGTTAAAGCGGTTGCTGAGTATGCGCGCCTCGCGGAAGGCGGTGGTGGCCTGGCTGCCGCTTACCTGCTTCAGGGCGTTGTTCAGCTCGGCGGTGGTACCCACGTTGAGGCTGGTGTACAGCTCGTTGTTGGTGTAGCCCGCATCCAGCGCTTTTGCCACGCTGTTCACGCTGGTGTCAGTGGCGACAGCGGTGTAGGCGTTTTTGGTCATGGTCACGTCAACGTTGCCGTTGGTATCGGTGCTGCCCTGCGCATTCCAGACCACGGAGGTGGACTGGATGGCGCTGGCATCGGTCAGATTACTGCCTTCGACCACGTTATCAAACGTGACGGTGGTGTCAGCGGTGCCAGCGGTAAAGCCGGTGTTGATGCCAACACCATTCATGCTGGCGTTGCTGACCTGGAGCTTACCTGCGCTGCCGTCGGTGTTAGTGCCGACCACGTAGCCCGACAGGTCGTTCATATCGGAGGAGGAAGCGGGGGTGGAAGACGACGAGCCGGATACCGTGGATGGCGTCCCCGGCAAGGTATAGTTGGTGTAATGCACCTCGCTGCTGTTGCCGTTATTGCCGTTTGTGCCTTCCACGTTAACGGTATCGCCCTGTTTGATAAGACCGGAACCGGTCACTGTCGGGTCAATTACCACCGTACCGTTGTTGACGACATGTCCCGCGCCCGCCACGCTGAAGGCGTAAGAGTTGCTGGCATGGATATTGATGGTGCCGTTGTTTTCAATCACCGCATCTGCCGTGGCGTTCGCGTCCAGCGCCATAGCGACCATGCCGGTATCGGTGGTACCTGTGGTACCCAGGTTGATGGTGCCGTTGTTCACCAGTTGGGCGTTTTTGCTGCCGTTCATCGCGATGGCATTGTTGCCGCTGATGTTCATGGTGCCGTCGTTCTGCGCCACGTAGTTATTGTGGGTGAAGTTGACGGCTTTACCGTTATCGACGTCGTAGTTAACGATACCGCCATCCTGGTTCCAGAAGAAAGCGTGACCGCTGTCGGCATCCCCGGCGCTTGCCATCATGGACTGCGCCGTAGCGTTCACTACGCCGGCGTTGATGAACGTGCCTACGCCTTTCTGAACCGTGATACCGGCACCCGCTATGGCATTGGTGATCTCGATATCTCCAGCGCTGGTGTTATAGAGCACGCCATTGTAAGAGATGTTAACGTTGTTTTGCGCGTTATTAATAACCAACTTGCCGCTGTTGTTGAAGACCGCGCTACCATTGATGTCGAGCGTGCCTTTGTAGTTCCCTTCTCCCATATAGCCGAGAGTCCAGATGCCGCTGTTATTGACCACCGTCTTGCCATTCAGTTGCGCGCCACGCAGTACCTGACTACCTGAACGCGTGTTTAACGTGCCGCCGTTCGTGATGATATGTTGGGTTATCGTGCCGTCATTATTGAATGTTCCACCATTAAGGGCGACGCTATTCACCGTCCCTTCGTTGTTCACTATGCCATCGTTGAGGGTGATTTTGCCGTTAATGATGCCGGACGCGTTGTTGGTCATGGTGCCTTCATTGACGGTAACGCTGGTGTTGATAACGCCGGTGGCATGGTTGGTCAGCGTGCTGCTGCTGTCGCTGAGGGTTAACTGACCGCTGCCGCTCACCGTTCCGTCATTGGTGACGTCGCCCTGAATCAGCCCACCACCAGTAAGCGTGACCGTTTCACCTGTGGCGGCGATCACCCCACCGGAATAGAGTATGCTTATATAAGGGTCTGTTGGGTTATAGGCTGCGCTGTCCTGGCAGGCTCCCTGAATACAGATGGTGCCGTAGTTAAGGACGATACCGCCCCCGGTGGACAGGAATGGCTGGCCGTAGGCGGCGTCAATATTGATGATGCCGGTGGTGTCATTGATGACTTCGCCGCCCGAGAGCGCCGCCATGCCGACCAGTTGATTCGCCTCCCCGGTATTGCCGTCGGCGGTCAGGGTGATGGTTCCCTGGTTAATCGCCATACCGCCGTACATGGCGCTCATGCCGTAGCCCGCGTTATGCACGATGATGGTGCCGGTGTTCGTGGCGGTGGCTTTGCTGTCGTCATTGTTTTCCGAACCGGCGACCATACCCGTGCTGGGCAGTTGAGCCGAAGAGGCTTTCCAGTATTGTTCACCGGTGATATTGCCGTCGGCATCCAGTATCTGCTTAAAGCCATCAACATAGATGTCGCCCGCATTGCTTGCCGTCCCGTCGGTAACCCCCATGCCGTACAGACCTGCGCCAGACACCGAGATATTGCCCCCGGCCTGGTTGCTGATTGCACCGTCATCAAACGCCATCATGCCGTAGGCGGTATTGTCATAGCCCGTCATTGGGTAGCCGCCGATATCACCTCCCCAAAAGGGTGTCGCGCCGCTGACCAGCGTCACGCTACCGCCCGTTGCGTTGGTTGCCGTTGACCCATTATTTTTGGCGATCATACCCACGCCACGCCCGTAATTCACTGCGCCAGTTTTAGCGGTTATCTCACCGCTGTTTTTGATCGCTGCGCCATTCTGCGCCTGCATCATCAACATGATGCCCTGAGAGTTGATCGCCCCCTGGTTATCGATCGTTGATCCCTGATCGTCGGCCGTCAGCAGGACGCTTGAGCTGATGACTGCGGTTTGTGGCAGCAGCTCATACGTGATATCCACCACGGAACTGTCCGAGAACACCATATCGCCGCCGTTTTTGACGGCGGCCAGGGTGAGCGGCCCTCCGATGATACTCAAAGTATCGATTTGCGAATGACCGCTCAGCGTGACGCTACTGTTACCGTCAATCTTCACGCCGTAGATATGGGCGGCTGGCGTTGCCATTGAAGTCAGGGTTAAATCAATACCGCCGGTCAGATTGACCGTATTGCCATCGCCCTGAATATCGAGACCGACAGAGTCCAGCGATTCTGTAGACCATTCGGTTTGATCATTTGTCTCAATCGTCAGTGTGCCGCTTAACGATACGTTATTGTTGTCGCCCTTAATGCGGATGCCGGTGAGGCTTTCGTCCGTTAGCTTCTTTTCGGCAAGGTTGCCCGTCAGCGTGACGTTGCCCTGAATGTTGGTGGTGGTGCTATTTCCTGCTATGTCGATACCCGTTGCGCCGCGGTACAGGCCGCTGCTGTCCTGCACGGCCGTGACGTTGATGTTGCCTTTTTGTGTCACCTTCGAACCATCGCCGCTGACCAGCGCGCCGGTGCCGTTCAGGCTGACATCGACATCACCTTTATTGGTGAAGGTGCTGTTCTTACCCGCCACAATAAACGCAATGGAGTCTTCGTCATGCACCGTGGTATGACCGGTGTTGGAGAGCGTGTTGTTCTCACCGTGGGAGACCAGCCCCCACGCACCATTGGTGACAACCAGATCGCCCGTTTGCGTCATCCTGGCGTCGTTGCCGTCAAGGATGACGACGGCGGAGCTTGACCCGTCAACGCTGATATCGCCGGTGCTGGAGAGTGTGGCGTTATCGCCGCTAATTTTTGTGCCGGTGCCGCCGCCTGAAATCGTCTGATCCCCTTCGTTGAGCACCAGCACGCCATCGCCGTCAATGGACATCGCAATGGAGTCCGCGTCGCTGACGTTCGTTTCGCCGGTATTGTTGACCATGGCGTCGTTGCCGGTGATTTTGGTGCCAGTGCCGCCGCTGGTGATCGTCTGTGCGCCATCATTGGTTACGCGCGCGTTATCGCCGTTGATGGCGATGCTGGTGCCGCCGTCGGAGACGGTCTGGCTCCCTTCGTTGGTTATGGTTGTGCCGTCGCCGTCGAGGATCATCGCCGTGGAGCCTGAGCCGCTGGTCGTTGAGTCCCCTTTGTTATCGATGGTGACGTTGTCGCCGGTAATGGCTCCGCCGGTCGCGCCATCGGTAACGGTCATGTCGCCGCTGTTGACGATATTCGCGTTGTTGCCCTTGACGATGACGCCGGTGGAACCTTTGCCACTGGTACTCGATGTCCCGGCGTTATTGATATCGACGTCGTCGCCGTCAACAATCAGCCCGGTGCCGCCGCCGGTGACGTCGATACCGCCGGAGATATTAAGGCTTGAGCCGTCGCCTGAAATCAGCGCGCCGATGGCGTTATCCACGGTGGACTGCCCCGAGATAACATTGGTGGTGTCATCGCCGGTGATCACAATGCCGGTCGCGCCATCGGTGATGTGAGAGTTTCCGTTCAGGGTGTTGGTCGTTTTGTCGCCGGAAATAATGACGCCGGTTTTGCCCTGGCCGCTGACGTCCTGTCCGCGATCGAAGGCATGGGTTGCGTTATCACCCGTAATTACCGCAGTTTGAGCATCGGCGAGGATCAGGTAGCCGCGGCTGTCATACTTCCAGTAGTCGCCGTTTGCCTGCGTGCCTTCAATGATGGCGGCATTGTTGCCGTCTACATGCCAGCCGGTGATGTAGAGCGTTTTACCGTCCTGGGTGGTCATCTGCCACTGGTCGTTTTGTTTTGAGTAGCTGAAGGTAGCTGGGCCGGGATGTTCACCGTTATCCAGTTTGATATCGTCGAACGCCAGCGTATCCTTACCTTTGTCGATGGTGACGCCATTGCTGAACGTTTTCACGGTGTTATCGGTTGGCGTGTCGTCGCCACCGTCATCGTCAGGTGGTGTTACGTCGCCGCCGTCGTCGTCCGGTGGTATGACGTCGCCACCACCATCGTCCGGTGGTATGACGTCACCGCCGTCATCGTCCGGCGGTGCAGGGGGGGATGAGTGATGGTCAGAGCCGCCGCTGTCGTGGTTACCAATGGCGATGCCGGTAATCAACGCTGCTGCGCTGCCAGCGATCCACGCCCAGTCATGATTGGCTTCCTGTCCGACGAGGCAGGTCGCCGGAAGCTTTTCGCGTGCTGTTTCAGATAATAAAGAAATATTGGTCGGACATTTTTTCTTGTCATCATTATTATCATTATCGGCAGCCATGGCCGGGTAATAATAGGTTTGCAGCGCAATAGCGACAGCAGCGGCAATTAGCTTTTTCTTTTGCATAATCGAGCCTGATTAGTACGAGGTATGAATTCTCGTAGTCATACCCTGTATATGAAATAAAATATTATTCGGTGGTCGGTTATTATACTCTCCATTATCTATGCCCTCGAATGTTGCCAGGTGTTGCCAGGTATAAAACAATTCATTTAATGAATTGTTTTATACAGTTACTGAAGGAGTGAGGGCGCTTTTTGACGGGGTGATGGGTTATTTAATTGGTTTGGTGAATATATGTAGGGAATTTAAATTGTAAATGTATTAATTATAATTAATAACATTGCAATGAAGGGCTTAATTTATTTAGATGAATATAATTTATTTAATCGATGTTCTCATAGCGGGTTTATAACCCGCTATTTACTCACTGGTGTTTTTTCGCTGTTGGTTTCCGCGTGGTTCAACGCACTGCCCCAGCCATCCATACCGACAGTTCCCGCAACGCCTTTTCCTGCTCAGGGAAGTCGGTCAGCAATGCCTCACATGCCTGCTGCAGCCTGTCCGCTCTGTACAAACAGCCTTGCAAACGTACTGCCAGCGCTTCTAATGGTGCCGGATTCAGGCTGTCGGTAAAGACCTGCGTGCGGGTGATATATCCTTTTTCAACGTCGAAGTGCAGTTCGACGCCGCCCCAGCTAAAGCGCTCATCCAACTGATGGGAGAAGGCGGGGGCCTGACCGAAGTTCCACTCCCAGCTGCTCTGGCGAGCAAAGGTTTCCGCGAAGTTGGGGAGATCCGGGGTCTTGTCGGGGGAAATCACTTCCGCTTCCACGCGCTCGCCGTAATGATCAAAGAATGCTTCGCGGATCGCTTCGCAGATTTGGGCGTGCGTAACCCCCGGCAAGAGTTCGACCAGGTTCGCCACGCGGCCACGTACGGAGGTTATACCTTTCGCCTGCAGCTTTTTTTTATCCGGATTGAGGTAGTTTGCCAGACGGCTCAAATCGGCATTCAGCAGCAGGGTACCGTGGTGGAACCCTCGATCTATCGTTTCCCGATAGGCTGAACCGGAAACCTTTCGATCTCCCCCGGTGGTTTTCACGACCAGATCGTTACGCCCGGAGGCCTCCGCCGTGGCACCAAGAGTACTCAGCGCGCTAAGCACAATTGCGGTCGAGACGGTTTTATCGTATTCCGGCTTGCCGGCCATAAAGGTAAAGCAGGTATTGCCGAGATCGTGAAACACCGCACCGCCGCCGCTACTGCGGCGCGCAAGCCGGACATTGTCTGCTTCCATGCGTCGCGTGTTGCACTCTTTCCACGGATTTTGTGCACGCCCAATGACCACCGTATCGGCGTTGCGCCACAGGAACAGTACGCGTTGAGTGGCGGGCATCTGGCGGAAGATGCACTCTTCCACCGCGAGGTTAAACCAGGGATCGTAAGAGTCAGAGATAAGCAGGCGTAACGTCGTCATGGCAAAGTTCCTTTTCTGAATCGCCAGCCTACTTTATCACTAATCTTTCTTCTCGCTCTCTTCCTCTTCGGGAATCGATGAGCTTGCGGTCAGCAGGAACGGTGATTGCTGCCAACGGCTGCGTTTACCTCGCAGCAGGGTGCGCGCCAGCACCACGCCGATGGCCAGTGAAAGCAGCAGCATCAGGCGAAGAATGTTGGTGGTGTTATCCACCTGTTTGGCTTCGGTAGGCAAGGTGTGGGTGTCGAGGGTCAGGCGCAGATACCCCAGCGGGCCATTTTTCCCCTGAATAGGTTCAACGATCTGCTGGTTGAAATAGCCCCCGGCTTTTTTGCCGTCCAGCGCCAGCCTGTCGCGCACGTCAACGTGCTCGCCAGCACGGGCTATCAGGTCACCCTGCTCGTCATACACACCGGCATCCAGAATGCGGCTGTTCTCCGTTAACAGGCGTAAGATCTGGCTTATTCGCTTATCGTCCGGTGTTTCGGTACGCATGGACGGGGCGATGTTAAACGTCACCTGACGTGCCAGCGTGCGGGCCAGCTCTTCAAACTGCGGGTTGCGTTGCCGTTGATGATTCTGGCTAAACCACGATGCCCCTTGCATCAGCACCACTAATAGTGCGAGACAGGAAAGGACAATCACGGCACGGTGAAGCCGAAATTTCAGTTTTGCGCGAGCCATATTCCACCTGCTGAAAATTTACGGCTTAATGTTGCCAGAAGTGATGGTTACAGGGTAGCCTCATGCGTTATTTTCCCCGTGGAACCAACCGCTGCGAACGAAATTACAGGAGCTTCAATGCCGAACATTACCTGGTGTGACCTGCCAACGGATGTCTCTTTATGGCCAGGATTGCCACTCTCTTTAAGTGGCGATGAGGTGATGCCTCTGGATTACCACGCCGGTCGTAGCGGCTGGCTGCTGTACGGACGCGGCCTGGATAAGCAACGCCTTACCCAATATCAAACCACGCTGGGTGCTGCGATGGTGATTGTCGCCGCCTGGTGTGTGGAAGATTTCCAGGTTATCCGCCTGGCGGGTTCTCTGACGCAGCGCGCGACGCGTCTGGCGCATGACGCCGGGCTGGATGTTGCGCCGCTCGGTAAAATTCCGCACCTGAAAACGCCGGGGCTGCTGGTGATGGACATGGACTCGACGGCTATTCAGATCGAGTGCATTGACGAGCTCGCGAAGCTGGCGGGCAGCGGCGAGCTGGTGGCTGAAGTCACGGAACGTGCCATGCGTGGCGAACTGGATTTCACTGCCAGCCTGAAACAGCGCGTCGCGACCCTGAAAGGGGCTGATGCCAACATTTTGCGTCAGGTGCGTGATGAGCTGCCGCTGATGCCAGGGCTGACACAGCTGGTGCTGAAGCTGGAAACACTTGGCTGGAAAGTGGCTATTGCTTCCGGCGGGTTCACTTTCTTCGCTGATTACCTGCGCGACAAGCTGCGTCTGACCACCGTGGTGGCAAACGAGCTGGAGATTATCGACGGTAAACTGACCGGCCACGTGATTGGTGATATCGTGGATGCGCAATACAAAGCCAATACGCTGACCCGTCTGGCGGAGAAATATGAAATTCCAGTCACGCAGACCGTGGCGATTGGTGACGGGGCCAACGATCTGCCGATGATCAAGGCTGCCGGTCTTGGTATCGCCTATCATGCCAAGCCAAAAGTAAATGAAAAGACGGAAATCACTATCCGTCATGCTGACCTGATGGGAGTGTTCTGCATTCTCTCCGGCAGCATTAATCAGAAATAACGAGGTAAACCGTGGCGAAAGCTCCAAAACGCGCATTTGTCTGTAACGAATGTGGTGCAGATTATCCGCGCTGGCAGGGGCAATGCAGCGCCTGCCATGCCTGGAATACCATCACCGAAGTGCGTGGTGTGGCGGCTTCGCCGGGCGTGGCCCGTAACGAACGTCTGAGTGGCTATGCGGGCAACGCAGGTGTCGCGAAAGTACAAAAACTTTCGGACATCAGCCTTGAAGAGTTGCCGCGTTTTTCCACCGGGTTTAAAGAGTTTGACCGCGTGCTCGGCGGTGGTGTGGTGCCGGGCAGTGCCATTCTTATCGGCGGTAACCCGGGTGCGGGTAAATCAACCTTACTGTTGCAAACACTCTGCAAGCTCGCTGAACAGATGAAAACCCTGTACGTCACGGGTGAAGAGTCCTTGCAGCAGGTGGCGATGCGTGCGCACCGTCTTGGCCTGCCGACAAGCAACCTGAATATGCTCTCGGAAACCAGCATCGAGCAGATCTGCATGATTGCGGAAGAAGAGCAGCCGAAGCTGATGGTCATTGACTCCATCCAGGTGATGCACATGGCGGACATTCAGTCCTCACCGGGCAGTGTGGCGCAGGTGCGTGAAACGGCCGCCTACCTGACGCGCTTTGCCAAAACGCGCGGCGTGGCGATTGTGATGGTTGGCCACGTGACCAAAGATGGCTCGCTGGCGGGGCCAAAAGTGCTCGAACACTGTATCGACTGCTCCGTGATGCTCGATGGCGATGCGGATTCCCGCTTCCGCACCCTGCGCAGCCACAAAAACCGTTTCGGCGCGGTAAACGAATTAGGCGTATTTGCCATGACCGAGCAGGGGTTGCGCGAGGTCAGCAACCCGTCGGCCATCTTCCTGAGCCGTGGCGATGAAGTAACCTCTGGCAGCTCGGTAATGGTGCTGTGGGAAGGAACGCGTCCGCTCCTGGTCGAAATTCAGGCGCTGGTGGATGTCTCGATGATGGGTAACCCACGGCGCGTGGCGGTCGGTCTGGAACAGAACCGCCTGGCGATCCTGCTGGCTGTGCTGCACCGTCATGGCGGCCTGCAGATGGCGGATCAGGACGTTTTCGTCAACGTGGTCGGCGGGGTTAAAGTCTCTGAAACCAGTGCTGACCTGGCGTTGCTGTTGGCGATGGTCTCCAGCCTGCGCGACAGGCCATTACCGCAGGATCTGGTGGTCTTTGGCGAAGTGGGTCTGGCCGGCGAGATCCGCCCGGTGCCAAGCGGCCAGGAGCGTATTTCCGAAGCGGCAAAACACGGTTTCCGTCGTGCGATTGTCCCTGCGGCCAATGTGCCGAAAAAAATCCCGGAAGGGATGCAGGTTTATGGCGTAAAAAAACTCGCAGATGCATTAAGTGTCTTTGACGACTTATAATTATACCCGTCATACTTCAAGTTGCATGTGCGTTGGCTGCGTTCGCTTACCCCGGTCACTTACTTTAGTAAGCTCCCGGGATGCGCTTACTTGCCGCCTTCCTGCAACTCGAATTATTTAGGGTATATGTATTCGATGTTGCAGGAGGCACCGTAATTTATGTCATCATTTGACTATCTCAAGACCGCAATCCGCCAGAATGGCTGCACGTTGCAGCAGGTGGCGGATGCCAGCGGCATGACCAAAGGCTACCTGAGCCAACTGCTGAACGCTAAAATCAAAAGCCCCAGCGCGCAAAAGCTGGAAGCGTTGCACCGCTTTCTGGGGCTTGAATTCCCGCGTATACAAAAGAACATTGGCGTGGTGTTCGGCAAGTTCTATCCGCTGCATACCGGACACATCTACCTGATCCAGCGCGCCTGTAGCCAGGTCGACGAGCTGCACATCATTATGGGTTACGACGAAACCCGTGACCGTCAGCTGTTTGAAGACAGCGCCATGTCGCAGCAGCCGACGGTGCCCGATCGCCTGCGCTGGCTGCTTCAGACGTTTAAGTATCAGAAAAACATTCGTATTCATGCTTTTAACGAAGAGGGCATGGAGCCGTATCCGCACGGCTGGGATGTGTGGAGCAACGGCGTTAAAGCGTTTATGGAAGAGAAGGGCATTGCCCCGAACTGGATCTACACCTCTGAAGAGTCCGATGCGCCGCAGTTCCGCAAACATCTGGGTACTGAAACTGTGCTGATCGACCCTAAGCGGACCTTTATGAACATCAGCGGGGCACAGATCCGCGAAAACCCGTTCCGCTACTGGGATTACATCCCGACAGAAGTGAAGCCGTTCTTTGTGCGTACGGTGGCGATCCTCGGTGGTGAGTCGAGCGGTAAATCAACGCTGGTCAACAAGCTGGCGAACATCTTCAACACCACCAGCGCATGGGAATACGGGCGTGATTATGTTTTCTCCCATCTGGGCGGTGATGAGATGGCGTTGCAGTATTCCGATTACGATAAAATCGCGCTCGGCCATGCTCAATACATTGATTTTGCGGTGAAATATGCCAATAAAGTGGCATTCATTGATACCGATTTCGTCACTACCCAGGCATTTTGTAAAAAGTACGAAGGGCGAGAACACCCGTTTGTGCAGGTGCTGATTGATGAATACCGCTTTGACCTGGTGATCCTGCTGGAGAATAACACCCCGTGGGTGGCGGATGGTATGCGCAGCCTCGGCAGCTCGGTGGACCGAAAAGAGTTCCAGACCATGCTGGTGGGGATGCTTCACGAAAACAACGTGGAGTTTGTGCACGTAGAAGAGCCAGATTACGACACCCGTTTCCTGCGCTGCGTCGAGCTGGTGAAGGAGATGATGGGGGAGCGGAAGTAAGCCCTGACGCCGGCCCTCTTCCCAAAGGGGAGAGGGCGTATACACGTCATCACCCGACCATCACTTTCCCTCGAACCCACCCCACAGTCCCGTTCATCTGCGTGATAATATGAACAATCAGGAATGAAGTGTTCGCACGGGATGAACAATCATGTTTAAACAGCTCCAGGATATGGCATTGTTCGCACTGGTCGCCGAGATGGGTAGCTTCACTGCTGCAGCACAGAGGGCCGGGCTACCGAAATCCAGCGTCAGCCTGCGGATCAGTCAGCTTGAGCAGCAGGTGGGGATCCGGCTGCTTAACCGCACCACGCGCAGGCTCAACCTGACTTTTGCGGGTGAGCACTATCTGGTGCATTGCCGCGAGATGCTGGCAGCCAGCGAGCGAGCAGAGTACGCCATACAGCGGCTGCGCGAAAACCCCAGTGGGCGGCTGCGGATCACCTGTCCGGCAGGGATCGGCGCAACGTTGCTGGCGCACATGAACGCGGAGTTCCAGCTGCGCTATCCGGATGTCTCACTGGATGTTTCAATTTCCGACGACGTGCTGGATCTGGTGGAGTCTGGCTTTGATGTTGCCCTGCGCACCGGCAAACCGCAGGACTCTTCTCTGATTGGCCGAATGATTGGGCACTGCCCGCGCTATATGCTGGCCTCTGCGGACTATCTGTCCCGCCGGGAGCCGCTGACGCATCCCCGCCAGTTGGTGGAACATCGCTGTATTACCCACAAGGCCTGGTCTGAATGGTTGTTGCAAAGCGAGAGTGAGGATTACCGCTATCTGCCGGACAACATCCACATGACAGATAACCTGGTGTACGCCCGCGAGTGTGCTATTGCCGGAGCCGGGATCACGCTGTTACCCGCCTTTCTGCTGGAAGATAAAATCGAGAAGGGGGCGCTGGTTCAGGTGCTGCCGGAGTGGAATGTCGAGGGGAATGACCTGTGGCTGGTCTACCCGAGTCGTAAGCTGAACTCACCTGCACTGATGAGCTATATTGACTTTGCGATGCAGTTTGATGAGGTGAAACGGTTTTACGTGGGGTAGTGAAACTGTGCGGCCTGATGCCCTCACCCTGACCCTCTCCCTCAGCCCACAGGGAGAGGGAACAAACATAAAAAACGGCAACCGAAGTTGCCGTTATGCGTTTATTTTGCAATACGCTTGTACTTAATACGCTTCGGCTCCAGCGCATCTGCACCCAGCGTGCGTTTCTTGTACTCTTCGTATTCGGTGAAGTTACCTTCGAAGAACTCCACTTTACCTTCATCCTGGTAGTCCAGGATGTGGGTGGCGATACGGTCAAGGAACCAACGGTCGTGCGAGATAACCATTGCACAGCCCGGGAACTCCAGCAGGGCGTTTTCCAGTGCGCGCAGGGTTTCGATGTCCAGGTCGTTGGTAGGTTCATCGAGCAGCAGTACGTTACCGCCAACCTGCAGCAGTTTCGCCAGATGCAGACGACCACGCTCACCACCGGACAGCTCGCCTACGCGTTTGCCCTGGTCGGTACCTTTGAAGTTAAAGCGGCCAACGTAGGCGCGGCTTGGCATTTCGGTGTTGCCAATACGCATGATATCCAGACCGCCGGAGACTTCTTCCCACACGGTTTTGCTGTTATCCATTGCGTCACGGAACTGGTCAACGGAGGCCAGCTTCACGGTATCACCCAGGGTGATTGAGCCGCTGTCAGGCTGTTCCTGGCCAGACATCATGCGGAACAGGGTGGACTTACCCGCACCGTTCGGGCCGATGATGCCGACAATCGCGCCTTTTGGCACGGAGAAGCTCAGGTCGTCAATCAGCAGGCGGTCGCCGTAGGACTTACGCAGGTTGCTGACTTCAACCACTTTATCCCCCAGACGTGCTCCAGGTGGAATAAACAGTTCGTTGGTTTCGTTACGTTTCTGGTATTCGGTATTGTTCAGCTCTTCGAAGCGTGCCAGACGGGCTTTACCCTTAGACTGACGGCCCTTCGTGCCCTGACGAACCCACTCCAGCTCTTTCTCGATAGACTTACGACGTGCCGCTTCAGCCGAAGCTTCCTGCGCCAGACGTTGATCTTTCTGCTCCAGCCAGGAGGAGTAGTTACCTTCCCACGGAATACCTTCACCACGGTCAAGCTCCAGGATCCAGCCTGCTACGTTATCGAGGAAGTAACGGTCGTGGGTAATCGCCACTACGGTACCTTCGAAATCATGCAGGAAGCGTTCCAGCCAGGCCACGGATTCTGCATCCAGGTGGTTGGTTGGTTCGTCGAGCAGCAGCATGTCTGGTTTTTCCAGCAGCAGACGGCACAGCGCCACGCGGCGACGTTCACCACCGGACAGGTTGGCGATTTTCGCATCCCAGTCTGGCAGACGCAGGGCATCAGCGGCGCGCTCCAGCTGCACGTTCAGGTTGTGACCGTCATGCGCCTGGATAATCTCTTCAAACTTACCTTGCTGTGCGGCCAGTTTGTCGAAATCCGCATCCGGCTCCGCGTATTTGGCATACACTTCATCCAGACCTTTCAGCGCGTTAACCACTTCAGCAACCGCTTCTTCGACGGATTCACGCACGGTGTGTTCCGGGTTCAGTTGAGGTTCCTGCGGCAGGTAGCCAATCTTGATGCCTGGCTGAGGACGGGCTTCACCTTCGATGTCTGTATCGATGCCGGCCATGATGCGCAGCAGGGTAGACTTACCGGCACCGTTGAGACCCAGAACACCGATTTTCGCGCCCGGGAAGAAGCTCAGCGAGATATTTTTAAGAATATGACGTTTCGGCGGTACCACTTTGCCGACACGATGCATGGTATAAACGAATTGAGCCACGTTGGACTTCGCCTCTTTTATCGTGATGAGAATAGTTAACAGCCCCGAAGTGTAGCCTTTTTCACGACCTAATCCCAGCAAGGAACGTCGGGAGTGTTAAAACGCGCAAGAAAGGTAAAAAAGTGTCCATGACGTGGCGCGTTGCCGGATGCCTGGTTAGCATAAGTTGATTAGACTTTGACGTGGCAAGACGCTGCAATTGACGAAAAAACAATGAGGAAGAGCTTGTGGAAAAAGCCAAACAGGTGGTCTGGCGTCTGCTGGCTGCCAGCGTATGCGTAATGGCGGTAAGCCAGGCGGTGCATGCCGATTCACTGGATGAACAACGTAGTCGCTACGCCCAGATTAAACAGGCGTGGGATAACAAGCAGATGGATACCGTACAGGCGTTAATGCCGACGTTAAAAGACTATCCACTGTATCCGTATCTGGAGTATCGCCAGATTACTGACGATCTCATGAACCAACCCACCGTCACCGTGAATAATTTTATCCAGGCGAACCCAACCCTGCCACCTGCGCGTACCCTGCAGTCCCGTTTTGTGAACGAACTGGCGCGCCGTGAAGACTGGCGTGGACTGTTGGCCTTCAGCCCGGAAAAGCCGAATACAGCAGAAGCCCAGTGTAACTATTACTACGCCAAATGGGCCGCGGGGCAGCAGGAAGAAGCCTGGATCGGAGCCAAAGAGCTGTGGCTGACCGGGAAAGATCAGCCTAATGCCTGTGATTCGCTCTTTGGCGCATGGCGTGCCTCTGGCAAACAAGATCCACTGTCTTACCTTGAACGCATTCGCCTGGCGATGAAGGCCGGGAATACGCGTCTGGTCACCGCGCTGGCGGGGCAAATGCCATCGGATTATCAGGCAATTTCCACTGCGGTGATTGGGCTGGCGAACGATCCCAACTCGGTGCTGACCTTTGCGCGTAGCACGGGGGCGACTGATTTTACCCGCCAGATGGCGGCAGTCGCTTTTACCAGTGTGGCGCGTGATGATGTCGAAAACGCGCGGCTAATGATCCCACAGCTGGTGCAGGCACAGCAGCTTAATGAAGATCAAACTCAGGAGCTGCGCGACATTGTGGCGTGGCGACTGATGGGTACCGATGTGACCGATGAACAGGCTCGCTGGCGTGATGATGCCGTTATGCGTTCAAACTCCACATCGCTGGTGGAGCGTCGCGTGCGCATGGCGCTGGGTACGGGCGATCGCCGTGGGCTTAATACCTGGCTTGCACGGTTGCCAATGGAAGCCAAAGAGAAAGACGAATGGCGTTACTGGCAGGCTGATTTGCTGCTGGAGCGAGGTCGTGATGAGGAAGCCAAAGAGATCCTCCATTCTCTGATGCAGCAGCGCGGTTTTTACCCGATGGCGGCGGCGCAGCGTCTGGGTGAGGAGTACACCTTCCGTATTGATAAAGCTCCGGCCAGCGCTAATCCAGCGTTAACGCAGGGGCCAGAGATGGCGCGCGTTCGCGAGCTGATGTACTGGAATATGGATAACACCGCGCGCAGTGAGTGGGCCAACCTTGTCACCAGCCGGACGATGGACGAGAAAGCGCAGTTAGCCCGCTACGCCTTTGATAACCACTGGTGGGATCTGAGCGTGCAGGCAACGATCGCGGGTAAGCTGTGGGATCATCTTGAGGAGCGTTTCCCGCTGGCTTACAAAGATCTGTTCGATCGCTATACCAGCGGCAAAGATATCCCGCAGAGCTACGCAATGGCGATTGCCCGTCAGGAGAGTGCCTGGAACCCGAAAGTGCGTTCCCCGGTGGGAGCCAGCGGCCTGATGCAGATTATGCCAGGTACGGCGACGCACACGGTGAAGATGTTTAATATCCCTGGCTACAGCAGTCCGTCACAACTGCTGGATCCGGATACCAACATCAATATCGGTACCAGCTACCTGCAGTATGTTTATCAGCAGTTTGGCAATAACCGTATCTTCTCTTCGGCGGCGTATAACGCAGGTCCTGGCCGCGTGCGCACATGGCTGGGTAACAGCGCCGGGCGCATTGATGCCGTGGCGTTTGTTGAGAGCATTCCGTTCTCGGAAACGCGCGGCTATGTGAAGAACGTGCTGGCGTATGATGCCTACTACCGTTACTTCCTGGGGCAGAAAGATACGCTGATGAGCGATACGGAGTGGCAGAGACGTTACTGATCGGCGTGGGTTGTGTTATGCTGTACTCGCTAATGAGTACAACAGGCGGCATAACATGACCCAGCATTCCCCGTATTCCTCGGCGATGGCCGAACAACGTCATCAGGAGTGGCTTCGTTTTGTGGAGCTGCTTCGCCAGTCATATGACAAGGATCTGCATTTACCGCTTTTGCAGTTGATGCTGACGCCCGATGAGCGTGAAGCGTTGGGCACGCGCGTGCGGATCATTGAAGAGTTGCTGCGCGGCGAGATGAGCCAGCGTGAGCTGAAAAATGAGTTGGGCGCGGGCATCGCGACCATTACCCGTGGTTCAAACAGCCTGAAGTCTGCGCCGGTTGAGCTGCGTCAGTGGCTGGAACAGGTTCTGTTACATAACGCCTGACGGTGCTTTTCGTCGGCCGGATAAGGTGAAACCGTCATCCGGTGATGAACAGGCATTCAACGATAAATCGCGTTATGGAACGGACTCAGTGCCAGAATGACCGCCTGGTGATAAACGCCTGAACGCGTCAGCGCGCCCGCGGTAAAGACGCCAATTGCCCCTTCCTTACGGCCAATCTCATCAATGCCGGTGTACTGTGACATCACCGGCCCGAGCGCCTCGCCCTCACGCACTTTTTCCAGAATGACTGCCGGCAGCGGTAGCGTTGCCGAACGTGCCTCACCACGCTGTTCGCGGCTCTCGATCACCACCCAGCTAAACGTCGCACCGTCGTCGATTCCCGCTTCAATCGCCACCCAGAAGTCAGCATTTGGGGAGACCGCCTTTGCATTGGCCACGCGATTTCGTGCGCCAGCGCGTGTTTCCTCGCTTCCAAACGGCTGTTCGGGAACACCACTCTCGACGCCGACGGCGTCTATATGGCAGGATCCTTCGCCGAAGATCTCTTCAAATGCCCTTAGAATTGCCTGAATTTTGGCAGGATTAGTGGTAGCAGAGACAACATGGTGCATAATTAAGCTCGATTCAAAAAAAACTCATCGCAGTATAACGGAAAAAAAGCATGTTACAGGTATACCTTGTTCGCCACGGTGAAACGCAGTGGAACGCCGAGCGACGTATTCAAGGCCAGTCAGACAGTCCTCTTACCGAAAAGGGTGTGCAGCAAGCGTGGCAGGTGGCGGAACGCGCCAGAACGCTGGGCATTACTCATGTTATTTCAAGCGATTTAGGTCGCACGCAGCAGACTGCACGCATTATCGCGGATGCCTGCGGGTGTGACGTCATGCTTGAGCCGCGCCTGCGCGAGCTGGATATGGGCGTACTGGAAAAACGCCATATTGATACGCTGACAAAAGCAGAAGAGGACTGGCGTCGCACGCTGGTGAACGGTACTGAAGATGGCCGTATTCCTGAAGGTGAATCCATGCAGGAACTGAGCGTGCGTATGCATGCGGCACTGGCAGAATGCCTGAAGCTTCCGGCGGGGAGCCGTCCGCTGCTGGTGAGTCACGGTATCGCGCTGGGCTGCCTGGTCAGCACCATTCTGGGGTTACCGGCCTATGCTGAACGTCGTTTGCGCCTGCGCAACTGCTCGATTTCCCGTATCGATTATCAGGAAAGTCTGTGGCTGGCGTCGGGTTGGGTGGTGGAGATGGCAGGGGACATTTCGCATCTTGATGCCCCTGCACTCGATGAACTGCAGCGTTAACGGCGTATCGGGATCAAGAATTCCATACGCAGATTGATAGGGCCTTCTTCCGGTTTTGCATCTTTTGCCGGGTAGTAACGCTCAATATCCTGACCTTTACGGCGATTCAGATTCAGCATTGGCATGCAGGTTCCGTAAACGGTCAGGATAAACTCCTGCACGCCCGTCCCCAGCCCTTCATACGAGAACATCACGTATTCGCCGCCTTGCAGCACGACCGGCTTAGAACCCTGAACGTGGCCATTTGCCATCTCAGGCGTTAATGCGGTGGTGTAGAACACATCCTGCTCGTCGTCTTTTTCCTGGCTTGGATGCGTTTCGTTGAGACCGTACAGAATCGGCGGAATGGCCGGGGCATGACTCAGGAAATCACGCCAGAACTGAACGCGCATCTGATGGCGGAACTCGGAAATCTGCTCCAGAGAACAGGAGTAACTCTGCGTTGTGCCGATCAAGTGGGTCTCAGGCAGGGTGAGTATTTCATATTTTGGCATCGCAAATTCGCCCAGGCGTAGCGGCGGACGTATACCAAATGAGCTCCAGTCTGGCGAGCGACGATACAGCGCTGGCGTCAACGAGAACTGTTTTTTAAAGGCGCGGGTGAACGTTTGCTGCGAATCGAAACGATACTGCAGGGCAATATCCAGAATCGGGCGCGCGGTCAGGCGCAACGCCACAGCAGACTTTGATAAACGACGTGCGCGAATATAGGCACCGATAGCATGACCGGTGACATCCTTGAACATCCTCTGCAGATGCCACTTGGAATAGCCTGCTTTAGCCGCCACATTATCCAGTGACAAAGGCTGGTCAAGATGACCTTCCAGCCAGGTTAACAGGTCGCGAATAATTCCAGCCTGATCCATATACTATCCTCATCCTTAAAACAGCAGGTACCTGATAACAGGTTAGCGGATAATAGCATTTTTTGATGTTTTAGCATTCAGTGTTTTTTTTGCACATAAATGCCTTTTGCCGCATATTTTGGGCAAATATATTCTAATCCTGTGATCTTGCTACATTTTTATCTAAAGTGTTGAATAATCACCCAGCGTAAATTTAAAGAATGGTAACAATATGAAATACAAGACTTTACTCTTTACCGCGTTGATGTTGATGGTGGGGCGCATCGCCCAGGCAGAGCAGATCGGCTCCGTCGATACCGTGTTTAAAATGTTTGGTCCGGACCACAAAATCGTGGTGGAGGCGTTTGACGATCCGGACGTGCAAAACGTCACCTGCTACATCAGCCGGGCGAAAACGGGCGGTATTAAAGGCGGTCTGGGGCTGGCGGAAGATACCTCAGACGCGGCCATTTCGTGCCAGCAGGTTGGCCCGGTTGAGCTGAGCGATAAAATCAAAAACGGTAAAGCTCAGGGGGAAGTGGTATTCCAGAAACGGACCTCTCTGGTGTTCAAAAAACTGCAGGTTGTGCGTTTTTACGATGCAAAACGTAACGCTCTGGCATATCTGGCTTACTCCGATAAAGTGGTCGATGGTTCGCCGAAAAACGCGCTGAGTGCAGTGCCGATTATGCCGTGGCATTAATTCAGGGACGAACCATGCAACAACCTGTGGTCTGGCTGGTTGAAGACGAAATCAGCATCGCTGATACGCTGGTCTATATGCTCCAGCAGGAGGGGTTTGCGGTAAAGACGTTTGAACGGGGCTTACCGGTGCTGGAGGAGGCGCGGCGGCAGGTTCCCGCGCTCACCATTCTGGATGTCGGGTTGCCGGATATCAGCGGCTTTGAGCTGTGCCGTCAGTTGCTGGCGCAGCATCCGTCACTGCCGATACTGTTTCTGACAGCGCGCAGTGATGAAGTGGACAAGTTGCTTGGCCTTGAAATGGGGGCGGATGATTACGTCGCCAAACCTTTCTCCCCACGAGAAGTGTGCGCGCGGGTGCGGACAATTTTACGACGGATGCAAAAGTCGGCCGCACCCACAGAGATTGTTCGTATCGGCCAGTTTGAACTGAACGAACCTGCTGCGCAAATTAGCTGGTTTGACGAACCGTTGCCCCTGACCCGCTACGAGTTTTTGCTGCTCAAAACCTTGTTACAGGCACCGGGGCGCGTATTTTCCCGTCAACAGTTAATGGACAAGGTGTGGGGCGAAGACGGCGACAGTTTCGATCGTACCGTGGATACCCACATCAAGACCCTGCGTGCCAAGCTGCGAACGGTGAACGAGACGCTTTCACCCATCAGCACCCATCGGGGTATGGGCTATAGTCTGGGGCTTTATTAATGCGCATTGGGATGCGGTTGTTGTTGGGGTACTTCCTGATTGTGGCTATCGCCGCGTGGTTTGTGCTGTCGATCTTTGTTCAGGAAGTGAAGCCTGGCGTTCGCAGGGCAACCGAGGGCACGCTAATCGATACCGCCACTTTACTGGCCGAAGTGGGGCGTGATGATGTGCTCTCGGGTAATGCGCAACAAGGCAAACTGGCGCAGGCATTTTCACTGCTCCATCAGCACCCTTTTCGCGCCAGTATCGGCGGCATTCAAAAAGTCCGTAACGAGTATCACGTTTACATGACCGATGCGCAGGGCAGGGTGGTGTTTGATTCTGCTGGTCTGGCCGTGGGTAAAGATTACTCGCGATGGAATGATGTCTGGCTGACGCTTCGCGGGGAATACGGGGCACGTAGTACCCAGAGCCGTCCGGGTGATCCAGAGAGCACGGTGATGTATGTTGCTGCGCCCGTTGTGGATCAGGGCAAAATCATTGGTGTGCTCTCTGTGGGGAAACCCAATAGCGCGATGGCACCCGTCATCCACCGTAGCGAGCGACGGATCCTGTGGGCAGGAGGGGCACTGCTCGGTATTGCTTTGCTGATAGGGTTGGTGGTGGCAGCGTGGATCAACCGCTCGATCGGTACCCTCTCGCGCTATGCCGATTCCGTGAGCAATGATATACCTTTGCCGTTACCTGACCCCGGCAGCAGTGAACTGCGCAAACTGGCGCAGGCACTGGAGAACATGCGTATTCGCCTGGAAGGGAAAAACTATATTGAACACTATGTTCACGCCCTCACCCATGAGCTGAAAAGCCCGATCGCGGCCATTCGAGGCGCGGCAGAAATTCTCTCCGAGCAGCCACCGCCGCAGGTGGCCGCGCGGTTTATCGATAATATTCTGGTACAAAATGCGCGCATGCAGTTGCTGGTTGAAAAACTGCTCACCCAGGCGCGGCTTGAAAATCGGGTAGAGATTGTCCCCGCGAGTGTCAGTATCGACACGCTGTTTACGCGACTGAGCGATGCGCGCTCGGCGCTACTGGCAGCTAAAAATATCACGCTGATCTGTGAAAGCACGGCGTTACAGGTGGAGGGGGATGCGGACCTGCTCGAACAGGCGCTGGGTAATTTACTGGATAACGCCATCGACTTTACGCCGCAGGGCGGAGCCATTGAACTGTCGTCCAGAGAGGGGCACAGGCAGGTACAACTGACTGTCACCGATAGCGGAAGTGGGATCCCGGATTATGCGCTTGAGCGTATTTTCGAACGTTTTTATTCGCTTCCGCGTGAGAACGGGTTGAAGAGCAGCGGGCTTGGGCTGGCATTTGTCCAGGAAGTCGCACGTCTGCATCAAGGGGAGATCGGTCTACACAATCGGGAAGAAGGGGGCGTGATTGCCACGCTGACACTTCACCGTCCCTTCACATAACTTCAAACTGACCCCACACAGCCTGGTTACGCTCTCCTCATCACAAAGGAGACGTTATGATGAAATCCCCCCTGTTCTGGAAAGTAAGCACCCTACTGGGGTGCATCCTGCTGCTTTTAGTTCCGTTGTTTATGGTCAGTAACCTGATTTCAGAGCGTGAAAGTTACCGCAACGATGTCGAAAACACGCTTCGTCAAAGTACCAGTGGACCGCAAAAACTGGTCGGTCCGTTGATTGCCATTCCGGTGGCGGAGATCTTTTACAAGTTAGAGGATGAGAAGAAGGTCGAATACAAGAAAAGCTATATGCACTTCATTCTGCCAGAAACTCTGCTTGTTGAAGGAAACCAGCACGTAGAGTCCCGCAATATTGGGATCTATGACGGGCAAATCTGGAACACGGATCTGAAGATAAACGCGCAATTTAACACAGAGAAAATGGCGCAACTGAAAGGGGAAACGGTGACCCTGGGGCAGCCGTTTATCGTTGTCGGCGTTGGTGATGCCCGGGGAATTGGCACGGTGAAGGTTGCAAATATCAACGGTGAGACGCCAGACGTAGAGCCGGGTTCAGGCGTATATGGGACGCTTTCCGGTATTCATATCCCGCTGACCGATAAAGCACTTGAGACAAAAACGTTTGCATTCGGGATGTCGCTAAACCTGGCGGGAACCGGTAGTTTTGCGGTTGTCCCGGTGGGACGTAATAGCGAAATGCAGCTTACCAGCAACTGGCCGCATCCGGGCTTTATGGGCGACTATCTGCCGGTGAAACACAAAATTGGTGATTCTGGTTTTCAGGCAAACTGGCAGAGCAGTTGGTTTGCTAACAATATGGAAAGCTGGTTTCATGGCGATGAGTCGCCTGAATGGGCTGAAATCCCGGCCTTTAGCGTGACGGTGGCAACACCTGCCGATCAGTATCAACTGACTGACCGCGCGATTAAGTACGCAATTTTGCTGATTTCACTGACCTTTATGGCTTTCTTTGTTTTCGAGACCTTAACCGGGCTGCGCCTGCACCCGATGCAGTATCTGCTGGTGGGGTTATCGCTGGTGCTGTTCTATCTGGTATTACTGGCGTTGTCTGAGCACGCAGGATTTACCCCCGCCTGGATTATTGCAAGCCTTGTCGGTGCGTTGATGAATAGCGTATACCTGCAGGCAGTGCTGAAAAGCTGGAAACGAAGCGGAATGTTTGTGCTGGCTCTGCTGGGGCTTGATGTGGTGATGTGGTTTCTGCTGCGTTCTGAGGACAGTGCGTTACTGCTGGGTTCCGCTGTTCTGGCAATGGCGCTGTTTGCGGTGATGTATCTGACCCGTCACTTCGACTGGTATTCACTCTCGCAGTCGAAGCGACCGATGCCTCCGGCCAACCCGGATGACGACACAATGCGGATCTGGAAATAAAAAAAACGGCGCAAAAGCGCCGTTTTTTTATGGTCTGACTGCGGGATTACTCCTGCAGATCTCCGCAGAAACGGTACCCTTCGCCGTGAATTGTGGCGATGATTTCCGGCGTATCTGGCGTAGATTCGAAATGTTTACGAATACGGCGGATAGTCACGTCTACGGTACGGTCGTGTGGCTTAAGCTCGCGACCGGTCATTTTCTTCAGCAGCTCTGCACGGGACTGAATTTTGCCCGGGTTTTCACAGAAGTGCAGCATCGCGCGGAATTCGCTGCGCGGCAGTTTATACTGCTCACCGTTCGGGCTGATCAGTGAACGGCTATTGATATCAAGTTCCCAGCCGTTGAATTTGTAGCTGTCTACGCTACGACGCTCTTCACTGACCGTGCCCAGGTTCATGGTGCGGGACAGGAGGTTGCGTGCACGAATGGTTAACTCGCGAGGATTAAACGGTTTGGTGATGTAGTCATCCGCACCGATTTCCAGACCAAGAATTTTATCAACTTCGTTGTCACGGCCTGTCAGGAACATTAACGCAACGTTCGCCTGTTCACGCAGCTCGCGTGCCAGAAGAAGGCCGTTTTTGCCCGGCAGGTTGATATCCATAATGACCAGGTTGATATCATTTTCAGAAAGGATCTGATGCATCTCTGCGCCATCGGTCGCTTCAAAGACATCGTAGCCTTCTGCTTCGAAAATGCTCTTTAACGTGTTGCGTGTTACCAACTCGTCTTCAACGATAAGAATGTGCGGGGTCTGCATGTTTGCTACCTAAATTGCCAACTAAATCGAAACAGGAAGTACAAAAGTCCCTGACCTGCCTGATACATGTCGCAAATTAACATGACCGGCTTAACGTGACTAAAGTACGTAATTGCGTTCTTGATGCACTTTCCATCAACGTCAACAACATCATTAGCTTGGTCGTGGGTACTTTCCCTTTGGACCCGACAGTGTCAAAAACGGCTGTCATCCTAACCATTTTAACAGCAACATAACAGGCTAAGTGACACCAGACACCCAATAAAACTACGCTTCGTTGACATATATCAAGTTCAATTGTAGCACGTTAACAGTTTGATGAAATCATCGTAGCTGAATGCTAGCCTTTGTCACAAATTTTCAATAAACCAACTAGTTGCGGACATTGATTGATAAACAATACGAATCCAATCATAGAAAGGTATTCATATGGTCATTATCATTATAAAACATAAGGATAATGAGTATTTGTTAACATTCTAACTGATTGTTCAGCCTCAGAATAGTTTAGTATTTTTAATTTATTAAAAAGCGCTATTTCGGTGATTTCTGTTGCAAATTTGTAAATTCGTGCTGCGTAATATGTTGAGACGCATCACATTTTTACCCGCTAACTGATTAAAAAGAGAGCATAAATGCATCTGTCGATTGTACTGGTTGCCCCAGCCAGAGCAGAAAATATAGGCGCTGCGGCGCGCGCCATGAAGACTATGGGTTTTACCGATTTGCGTATTGTCGGGAGCGAGGCACACCTGGAACCCGCGGCCCGTTGGGTGGCACATGGATCGGGTGATATTCTTGATAATATAACCACTTACGACACGCTCGCCGATGCGCTACACGATATTTCTTTTACCGTTGCAACCACGGCGCGCAGCCGGGCGAAGTTTCATTTCTACGCCACACCGGCTGAGCTGGTTCCCGTGTTGCGTGAGAGAAGCCAGTGGTTAACGAAAGCGGCGCTGGTCTTTGGCCGTGAAGATTCTGGATTAACCAACGAAGAACTGGAGCTGGCAGATGTCCTGACCGGTGTGCCGATGGTGGCGGATTATCCGTCTCTTAATCTGGGCCAGGCGGTGATGGTCTATTGCTATCAATTAGCATCTTTAATGCAAACTGCACCCGCTCAGCCGACCGGGACAGATGAGAACCAGCTCGCCGCCTTGCGTGTGCGTGCACAAACGCTGTTAACGCAGCTTGGTGTTGCGGATGACCTCAAAATGGCCGACTGGTTACAACAGCGGCTTGGGCGTCTTGAGCAACGAGACACGGCAATGTTGCACCGTTTGCTGCACGATATTGAAAAAAAATTAGCCGAGTAAAATGCTGTCATATTTTTTTATTATGGCGTAACCGTCTAATGTCGTGAGGTGTATCAGGGGGAATCGGATGAAAATAAATCTGCAAGCAGCGGGACGTGAAAGTGTCCCGAATTGTGATCAAATTAAAAATTAATTGACTTAACGAGCCTGATCCTTTAACCCTAAAAGAATACAGCACAGACAGATAATAATGACAGAGTACACAACATCCATGAAACGCATCAGCATCACCACCATTACTACAACCACCATCATTACCACAGGTAACGATGCGGGCTGACGCGTACAGGAAAAACAGAAAAAAGCCCGCACCCAAACAGTGCGGGCTTTTTTTTCGGCTAAAGGAAATGAGGTAGAACCATGCGAGTGTTGAAGTTCGGCGGTACATCAGTGGCAAATGCGGAACGTTTTCTGCGTGTTGCCGATATCCTGGAGAACAACGCCAGGCAGGGGCAGGTTGCAACCGTGCTCTCTGCTCCGGCGAAAATCACGAACCATCTGGTGGCGATGATTGAAAAAACCATCGGTGGCCAGGATGCACTCCCGAACATTAGCGATGCCGAGCGTATCTTCGCCGAGCTGCTGCAGGGTCTGGCGGAGGCTCAACCCGGCTTCCCGCTTGCACAGCTGAAAACCTTCGTTGAGCAAGAGTTCGCCCACATCAAACACGTTCTGCACGGTATCAGCCTGCTCGGCCAGTGCCCTGACAGCATCAACGCCGCGCTGATCTGCCGTGGTGAGAAACTCTCGATTGCCATCATGGCGGGACTGCTGGAAGCGCGCGGTCATAACGTCACGGTGATCGATCCGGTTGAAAAACTGCTGGCGGTAGGTCACTACCTCGAATCTACGGTCGATATTGCCGAATCGACCCGCCGCATTGCCGCGAGCAAAATCCCGTCTGACCATATGATCCTGATGGCGGGCTTCACCGCCGGAAACGAGAAGGGTGAACTGGTGGTGCTGGGCCGTAACGGCTCTGACTACTCCGCCGCCGTGCTGGCAGCCTGTTTACGTGCAGACTGTTGTGAGATCTGGACTGACGTTGACGGTGTCTATACCTGTGACCCGCGCCAGGTGCCAGACGCCAGACTGCTGAAGTCGATGTCTTATCAGGAAGCGATGGAGCTTTCCTACTTCGGCGCTAAAGTGCTTCACCCTCGTACCATCTCCCCGATTGCGCAGTTCCAGATCCCTTGCCTGATTAAAAATACCGGTAACCCGCAAGCACCAGGTACGCTGATTGGGGCCAGTACCGATGAAGATGGCCTGCCGGTGAAAGGCATTTCTAACCTGAACAATATGGCCATGTTTAGCGTGTCCGGCCCAGGCATGAAAGGGATGGTTGGCATGGCGGCGCGCGTGTTTGCAGCCATGTCCCGCAACGGCATCTCCGTGGTGCTGATCACCCAGTCCTCTTCCGAATACAGCATCAGCTTCTGTGTGCCGCAGGGCGACTGCCTGCGTGCCCGTCGCGCGCTGGAAGAAGAGTTCTACCTGGAGCTGAAAGAAGAGTTGCTGGAGCCGCTCGCCATTCAGGAACGTCTGGCGATCATCTCCGTGGTGGGCGACGGTATGCGCACGCTGCGCGGTATCTCCGCCAAATTCTTTGCCGCGCTGGCGCGGGCCAATATCAACATCGTGGCCATTGCGCAGGGCTCATCCGAACGCTCAATCTCGGTCGTCGTGGATAACGACGATGCGACCACTGGCGTACGCGTGGTGCATCAGATGTTGTTCAACACCGACCAGGTGATTGAGCTGTTCCTGATCGGCGTAGGCGGAGTGGGTGGTGTGTTGCTGGAGCAGGTTAAGCGTCAGCAGGAGTGGCTAAAGAAGAAACATATTGATCTGCGCGTCTGCGGAATTGCCAACTCCAAAGCGCTGCTGACCAACGTACATGGCCTGAATCTGGAAAACTGGCAGGCGGAGCTGGACGATGCGAAAGAGCCGTTCAATCTGGGTCGACTGATCCGTCTGGTGAAAGAGTATCACCTGCTTAACCCGGTGATTGTTGACTGTACTTCGAACCAGGCGGTTGCCGATCAGTACGCAGACTTCCTGCGTGAAGGGTTCCACGTGGTCACGCCAAACAAGAAGGCCAACACCTCGTCAATGGCGTACTATCACCAGCTGCGCCTGGCGGCGAGTAAGTCGCGCCGTAAGTTCCTGTATGACACCAACGTGGGGGCGGGCCTGCCGGTTATCGAAAACCTGCAAAACCTACTGAACGCGGGGGATGAGCTGCAACGTTTCTCCGGTATCCTTTCTGGCTCGCTGTCGTTTATCTTCGGCAAGCTGGATGAGGGAATGAGCCTGTCAGAAGCGACCCGTGCCGCGCGTGAACTGGGCTACACCGAGCCAGACCCGCGTGACGATCTCTCCGGTATGGACGTGGCGCGTAAGCTGTTGATTCTGGCGCGTGAAACCGGTCGTGAGCTGGAGCTTTCGGATATTGTGATTGAGCCGGTACTGCCGGCAGAATTTGATGACAGCGGTGATGTCAGCGCCTTTATGGCGAATTTAGGAAAGCTTGACGACCTCTTTGCCGCTCGCGTTGCGAAAGCCCGTGATGAAGGTAAGGTATTGCGCTATGTTGGCAATATTGAAGAAGATGGCGTGTGCCGCGTGAAGATTGCCGAAGTGGATGGCAACGATCCGCTGTTCAAAGTCAAAAACGGCGAAAACGCCCTCGCGTTTTACAGCCACTATTATCAGCCATTGCCGCTGGTGCTTCGCGGTTATGGTGCAGGGAACGATGTTACGGCGGCGGGTGTCTTTGCCGATCTGCTGCGTACCCTGTCATGGAAGTTAGGAGTTTAACATGGTCAAAGTTTATGCCCCGGCTTCCAGCGCCAATATGAGCGTCGGATTCGATGTGCTGGGTGCGGCGGTTACGCCGGTTGATGGTTCACTGCTGGGCGATACGGTAACGGTTGAGGCGGCGGAGAGCTTCAGCCTGAATAATGTGGGCCGTTTTGCCAGCAAACTGCCATCCGACCCACGCGAGAATATCGTATATCAGTGCTGGGAACGCTTCTGTCAGGAGATTGGCAAAAAGGTGCCGGTCACCATGACGCTGGAAAAAAGTATGCCGATTGGCTCTGGTCTGGGTTCCAGCGCCTGCTCCGTGGTCGCCGCACTGGTGGCGATGAACGAACACTGCGGCAAACCACTGAATAATAACCGCCTGCTGGGCTTAATGGGTGAGCTGGAAGGCCGTATCTCCGGCAGCATTCATTACGACAACGTGGCACCGTGCTTCCTCGGCGGCATGCAGTTGATGATTGAAGAAAATGGCATCATTAGCCAGCAGGTGCCAGGGTTTGATGAGTGGCTGTGGGTGCTGGCCTATCCGGGCATTAAAGTGTCCACTGCTGAAGCGCGCGCGATCCTGCCTGCGCAGTATCGTCGTCAGGACTGTATTGCCCACGGGCGTCATCTGGCGGGCTTTATTCATGCCTGCTACACCCGTCAGCCGCAGCTGGCAGCTAAATTGATGAAGGATGTGATTGCCGAACCGTATCGCACTAAGCTGCTGCCAGGCTTTAATGAGGCGCGACAGGCATCAATGGATATCGGTGCGCAGGCGTGCGGCATCTCCGGCTCCGGCCCGACGCTGTTCGCCCTGTGCGACAAACCAGACACTGCGCAGCGCGTGGCGGACTGGCTCTCTAAACACTACCTGCAAAATCAGGAAGGCTTTGTTCATATTTGCCGTCTGGACACGGCAGGCGCACGAGTACTGGGATAACGCATGAAACTCTATAACCTTAAAGATCATAACGAGCAGGTCAGCTTCGCGCAGGCGGTGACTCAGGGGCTGGGCAAAAATCAGGGGCTGTTTTTCCCCCATGACCTGCCGGAATTTCAACTGACGGATATTGATGAACTGCTGAAGCAGGATTTTGTTACCCGCAGCACCAAAATTTTGTCCGCGTTTATCGGCGACGAAATCCCGCAGGAACTGCTGGAAGAGCGCGTGCGTGCGGCGTTTGCCTTCCCGGCTCCCGTCAGCCAGGTTGAGCAGGACGTCGGTTGCCTGGAGCTGTTCCACGGCCCAACGCTGGCGTTTAAAGACTTCGGTGGTCGCTTTATGGCGCAGATGCTGACTCACATCAGTGGCGACAAACCGGTAACCATTCTGACGGCTACCTCCGGCGACACCGGTGCAGCCGTTGCCCATGCGTTCTACGGCCTGAAAAATGTCCGCGTGGTGATCCTCTACCCGAAAGGCAAAATCAGCCCGCTGCAGGAAAAACTGTTCTGTACCCTCGGTGGTAACATTGAAACCGTGGCGATCGACGGCGATTTCGACGCCTGCCAGGCGCTGGTCAAGCAGGCCTTCGATGATGAAGAGTTGAAAGTCGCGCTGGGTCTGAATTCTGCGAACTCCATTAACATCAGCCGTCTGCTGGCGCAGATCTGTTACTACTTCGAAGCAGTTGCGCAGTTGCCGCAGGAAGCCCGTAATCAGCTGGTTGTCTCTGTGCCAAGCGGTAACTTTGGTGACCTGACGGCTGGCCTGCTGGCGAAATCTCTGGGTCTGCCGGTGAAACGCTTTATCGCCGCCACCAACGCCAACGACACCGTGCCGCGCTTCCTGAAAGACGGTAAATGGGCACCGAATGCGACGCAGGCGACGCTCTCCAATGCAATGGATGTGAGCCAGCCAAACAACTGGCCGCGTGTGGAAGAGCTGTTCCGCCGTAAGGTCTGGCGTCTGGGCGATCTGGGTTATGCGGCAGTCTCGGATGAAACCACCAAAGACACCATGCGTGAACTGAAAGCGGTGGGGTATACCTCTGAGCCGCATGCGGCAATTGCCTACCGTGCGCTGCGCGATCAGCTCAATCCGGGAGAGTATGGCCTGTTCCTGGGGACTGCCCATCCGGCTAAGTTTAAAGAGAGCGTAGAGGCGATCCTCGGTGAAACGCTGCCGCTGCCAAAAGAACTGGCAGACCGTGCCGATCTGCCGCTGCTGTCTCACGAACTGCCAGCGGATTTTGCTGCATTACGTAAGTTGATGATGACCCGCGGGTAATGTCGACGAATACTGTAAGCCGGGTCAGGCGCAGCCGCCACCCGGCTTTTTTTATGGAGAAATTAAGGAGAAAAAAAGCAGGAAAAATGCAGAAATTCCCAATAAATGCGGTCACTTAGAGATTAGGATTGCAGAGAATAACATCCCCCGTTCCCCTCACGTAATCTCCTGACATCGGCCCACGTTGGGCAAGATTAAAAGGAGTCACCTGTGTCTAAACTGAAACCTGCTCTGCTGGCTCTTTCGCTGATGCTACTCGCTCCCCTGGCGGTACAGGCTGCTGAGATTACCCTCGTTCCTGCGGTAAAACTGCAGATTGGCGATCAGGATAATCGTGGCCACTACTGGGATGGCGACCACTGGCGCGACCATGACTGGTGGAGGGCGCATTATGAATGGCGCGATAACCGCTGGCATCCACATGATGACCGCCATGACGACCACCGCGACGACCACCGTCCGGGGCCTGAATGGAAGCATCACTAATGCAAACCCCGCCAGTGGGCGGGGTTTTGTTTTACTGCTCGTGGCGCTTAAACACCAGCTCACCTTTCCCCGACGCTTCTTCGTCAAAGAAATAACCTTCACTGTTAAATCCGGTGAGTTGCTCCGGCTTCGTCAGGCGGTTCTGAATAATGAAGCGGCTCATCAGGCCACGCGCTTTTTTGGCATAGAAGCTGATGACCTTAAACTTACCGTTTTTCTCATCGAGGAAGACGGGCTTGATGATTTCCGCATCCAGCTTTTTCGGCTTCACGGATTTGTAGTATTCGTCGGACGCCAGGTTGATCACCACGTTATCGCCCTGCGCGTGCAGCGCTGCATTTAACGTGTCGGTGATGATATCGCCCCAGAAATGGTACAGATCTTTGCCTTTGGCGTTTTCCAGGCGGATACCCATTTCCAGACGGTAGGGCTGCATCAGATCCAGCGGACGCAGGACACCATACAAACCCGACAGCATACGCAGATGCTGCTGGGCAAAATCAAAGTCGGCTTCGCTGAACTCTTCTGCCTGCAGGCCGGTATAGACATCGCCTTTAAAGGCCAGAATGGCCTGGCGTGCGTTGGTCGGCGTGAAGTCCGGGTGCCACTCATGGAAGCGGGTCGCGTTAAGATCGGCGAGTTTATCGCTGATGCTCATCAGTGAAGCAATTTGTGGTGCGGAGAGTTTGCGCGCTTCATGGATCAGCTGTTGCGAATAGTCCAGCAATTCGGGCTGGGTATAGCGCCCGGTGGCGAGCGGGCTCTGGTAGTCGAGCGTTTTTGCAGGTGAAATAAGAATCAGCATATCCAGTCCTTGCAGGAAATTTAGAGCGACTTTAGCAAAAAATCGCCCTGAATTGATCGATAGCTGTTATTGCCGCGGCAAATCATCCCATGCGTCGGGCGCGATTTGCGATGCAATATCCGGATAACGTGAGACGTTAAACACCGGTTTAACGCCAAGCTTGCGCTGGCGAAGATAATCCCGGGCAATAAGGGTCACAACCGGAGAAAGCAGCAAAATCGCCGTCAGGTTAGTGATCGCCATCAGCGCCATAATGACATCCGCCAGCTGCCAGACCAGCGGCATGCTGAGCAGGGAACCGGCCATCACCATCAGTATCACCCCCAGGCGCAGTAGCCTGAGCATATTCCGGGAGTCTAGCTTCAGGAAGATGAGGTTGTTTTCGGCATAAACGTAGTTCACCACAATCGAGCTAAAGGCGAACAGACTGACGATAAGCGAGACAAAACCGGCTCCCCAGCTACCGGTAAGATTGACCAGCGCCTCCTGAACCAGCTGTATTCCGGCCGTTCCGGATGAATGAGAAAGAGGGCCAGCCAGCAGCACAATCATGGCGCTGGCGGAACAGATCATCATGGTATCCGTAAACACGCCAATCATCTGCACAATACCTTGTGCGGCAGGGTGGGGAGGCCACGACGCGGCGGTGGCTGCGGCATTGGGTGTTGAGCCCATTCCCGCTTCGTTCGAGAACATTCCCCGCTGAAAACCAGCCGTAAGCGCCTGGCTGACGGTGTAACCCAGCGCACCAGAGGCTGCTTCTCGCCAGCCAAAGGCGCTCCTGAAGATGGTGGCGATGACATCCGGCAACAGGTTGATGTTCATGAAGGTGACGAAGAGACTGGTGCTCACCCACAGTAACGCCATGACGGGTACCAGCCACTGCATCAGGCGCGCAATGCCTTTAAGCCCCGTGGAGATAGCCAGCAGGGCGAAAGCGGCTAACGTGGCACCGGTTATCCACTCCGGGCACTGAAACGCATAGCGCATCGCATGGGCAACGGAGTTTGCCTGAACGGTATTGAAAATAAGGCCGTAAGCGATGAGTAAAAAGAGTGAGAACAGGACGCCCATCCAGCGCATCCCCAGTCCCCTGGCCATATACCAGGCTGGGCCACCGCGGAACTGACCGTTCTTGTCCTTTTCTTTGTAGAGCTGTGCGAGTGAACATTCGGCAAACGATGTGGCCATGCCGATGATTGCCGAAATCCACATCCAGAAGATGGCTCCCGGGCCACCGGCGCTGATGGCAAGCGCAACGCCCGCCAGGTTACCGCTGCCGACGCGCGCCGCAAGGCTGGTACAGAGTGCCTGAAATGACGTTAATCCGCCGGGTTGCGGAGAGAGGCTGTTTTTCAGACTTTTGCCAAACTTGCGAATATAACGAAACTGGATAAAACCACTGCGTAGCGTGAACCATATACCTGCCCCAAGCAGCAGATATATCATTATCGAACCCCAGAGGATTTCATTGATAAACGAGAAAAAATCAGGCATTAACGTCCCTCTTGTTGATGCCGGGGTGAATATGTAAGCGTTACCACTGATTGCGCATGCTGTTACTTAGCGGCCTGTTAATATTGTGAGTTTATCATACTATGGCTAAGCGCACTGTCTGCGGTTGCGCTACCCCTCCGTCGTGTTATCATCAGGGCAGACCGGTTACACCCCCCTAACAAGTAAACCTGTCATTTTTCCGCTGCAGGCTTACTGTCGGTAGCGTGAATTATCCAGGGCACGTTAAAAGAGAAATACTATCATGACGGATAAATTGACCTCCCTTCGTCAGTTCACCACTGTCGTAGCTGACACCGGAGATATCGCGGCAATGAAGTTGTACCAGCCGCAGGATGCCACAACTAACCCTTCTCTGATCCTTAACGCCGCACAGATCCCTGAGTATCGCAAACTGATCGACGACGCTGTGACCTGGGCGAAAGCGCAGAGTAACGATCGTGCGCAGCAGGTTGTGGATGCAACTGACAAACTGGCAGTGAATATCGGTCTGGAAATCCTGAAACTGGTTCCTGGCCGTATCTCTACCGAAGTTGATGCGCGTCTGTCCTACGACACCGAAGCGTCTATTGCTAAAGCAAAACGTCTGATCAAAATGTACAACGATGCGGGTATCAGCAATGACCGTATCCTGATCAAACTGGCTTCTACCTGGCAGGGCATCCGCGCTGCAGAACAGCTGGAAAAAGACGGTATCAACTGTAACCTGACCCTGCTGTTCTCCTTCGCGCAGGCGCGTGCATGCGCAGAAGCAGGCGTATACCTGATTTCTCCGTTCGTGGGCCGTATTCTGGACTGGTACAAAGCCAACACCGACAAGAAAGAGTACGCACCTGCAGAAGATCCAGGCGTGGTTTCTGTTACTGAAATCTACGAATACTACAAACAGCACGGCTATGAGACTGTTGTTATGGGCGCAAGCTTCCGTAACGTTGGTGAAATCATCGAGCTGGCTGGCTGTGACCGCCTGACCATTGCACCTGCACTGCTGAAAGAGCTGTCTGAAAGCGCAGGCGCAATCGAGCGTAAACTGTCCTACACCGGTGAAGTGAAAGCACGCCCAGAGCGCATCACTGAATCTGAGTTCCTGTGGCAGCACAACCAGGATCCAATGGCGGTAGACAAACTGGCGGACGGTATCCGTAAGTTTGCTGTTGACCAGGGCAAACTGGAAAAAATGATCGGCGACCTGCTGTAATCATTCTGCGTGACCGGGTTCCCGGTCACGCTACTTCTTTCGTACTCTGTCTGTCTTTCCCCTCTGCGTGTATCATTCCCTTTAACTGCATTATTTGAATGGAATGGATATGAATACCTTACGCATCGGCTTAGTGTCGATTTCTGACCGCGCCTCCAGCGGTGTTTATCAGGATAAAGGCCTCCCTGCTCTGGAAGAGTGGCTGGGCAGTGCGCTGACCACCCCGTTTGAAATTCAGACCCGCTTGATCCCGGACGAGCAGCCGATCATCGAGCAGACGCTGTGTGAGCTGGTGGACGAAATGAGCTGCCACCTGGTGCTGACCACCGGGGGAACCGGGCCTGCACGCCGCGACGTGACGCCGGATGCCACGCTGGCGATTGCCGATCGCGAAATGCCGGGCTTTGGCGAGCAGATGCGCCAGATCAGTCTACACTTTGTTCCGACCGCCATCCTCTCCCGCCAGGTCGGTGTGATCCGCAAACAGGCGTTGATCCTGAACCTGCCAGGTCAGCCGAAGTCGATCAAAGAGACGCTGGAAGGGCTTAAAGCCGCCGATGGCAGCGTGATCGTGCACGGGATTTTCGCAAGTGTACCGTATTGTATACAGTTGCTGGATGGCCCGTATGTGGAAACCGACGACAAAGTGGTAGCAGCATTTCGCCCTAAAAGCGCACGGCGCGAGACAATATCCTGAAATTAATTGATATGTGACATTCGTCGTATCAGCCATAGCGTGCGTAACATTTTACGGTATAGTAATTTTTTCTTTACGATTGCTGTAAAAATATAAAAACGCCTGAAAGGTACGCTATGTCACATTCTCCCCGCCCTCTGAATCGACAGGACTACAAAACGCTTACGCTCGCGGCCTTAGGCGGCGCGCTGGAGTTTTACGATTTCATCATTTTCGTCTTCTTCGCCGCCGTGGTGGGCGCGCTTTTCTTCCCGGCGGATATCCCGGAGTGGCTGCGCCAGGTGCAGACCTTCGGCATTTTTGCTGCCGGGTATCTGGCTCGTCCACTGGGTGGCATTGTAATGGCGCATTTTGGCGACATGGTCGGGCGTAAGAAGATGTTTACCCTCAGTATTCTGCTGATGGCCGTGCCGACGCTGGCTATTGGTCTGCTGCCAACCTATGCCACGGCAGGCATCTTTGCCCCGTTACTGCTGTTGCTGATGCGCATTCTTCAGGGGGCGGCAATTGGCGGTGAAGTGCCGGGGGCCTGGGTGTTTGTGTCTGAACATGTTCCGGTGCGCCGCATGGGTATTGCCTGTGGAACCTTAACCGCGGGGCTGACCGTCGGGATCTTGCTGGGTTCAGTGGTGGCAACCATCGTGAATACCAGCATGACGCAACAGGCCGTGCATGAGTGGGGCTGGCGTATTCCGTTCCTGCTGGGCGGGGCGTTTGGCCTGGTGGCGATGTATTTGCGCCGCTGGTTGCAGGAGACGCCCGTTTTCCTCGAAATGCAGCAACGCAAGGCGCTGGCGCAGGAACTACCGGTAAAAGCGGTTGTGCTGCGCCACAAGAAAGCGGTGGTGGTGTCGATGCTCCTCACCTGGCTGCTGTCGGCAGGCATCGTGGTTGTTATTTTGATGTCCCCTGTCTGGCTGCAAAAACAGTATGGCTTCGCGCCAGCGGTGACGTTACAGGCAAACAGCATTGCGACCATTATGCTCTGTTTCGGTTGTCTGGCCGCCGGGCTGGCAATTGACCGTATTGGAGCCAGCCTGACCTTTATTATTGGAAGCCTGCTGCTGGCGGCATCAAGCTGGGCGTTCTACCACCTTGCGGGCAGCCATCCTGAACAGCTGTTCCTGCTGTACGGTGTGGTGGGGTTGTGCGTGGGGGTTGTCGGCGCAGTACCGTACGTGATGGTACGCGCATTCCCGCCGGAAGTTCGTTTCACCGGTATTTCTTTCTCGTATAACATCTCGTATGCCATTTTTGGTGGACTGACGCCGATTGTCGTCACCGTGTTGATGGGGGTCTCACCGATGGCTCCTGCCTGGTATGTGCTGGCGCTTTCGCTGATGGGGCTGGCATTAGGAATATGGTTCTATCGCCCTTCGGCGCAACAGTTGCATGGGGCAGAAAAGCAGGGGATATGACAGAAATGACGTGCCTGCGAAGGCAGGCACGTTAAAGATCAGTGTTTTTCACCAATCGGCAGAATGGTGCAGCCGAACTGTTCGTTCAGCACTTCGCCCATTGCCAGGTAGATCGCGCTTGCGCCACACACCAGACCAATCCAGCCTGCCACGTGAACAATGCCTTCGTTATCCACCAGATGGCCAACAGCCAGCAGGGCGAACAGCACGGTCAGGCTCAGGAAGACGAACTGCAGTGCTCGGTTAGCTTTCAGAGTACCGAAGAACATGAACAGGGTGAAGACACCCCACAGGCCCAGGTAGACGCCCAGGAAGTGCGCGTTTGCGGCTTCTGTCAGACCCATTTTAGGCATCAGCAGAATGGCAACCAGGGTCAGCCAGAAAGAACCGTAAGAGGTAAAGGCAGTTAAACCGAAGGTGTTGCCTTTCTTATATTCCAGCAGGCCCGCGAAGATTTGTGCGATACCGCCGTAAAAAATGCCCATCGCCAGGATAATGCCGTCCATCGGGAACATCCCGATGTTGTGCAGGTTCAGCAGGATAGTGGTCATGCCAAAACCCATCAGGCCCAGCGGAGCCGGATTAGCCAACTTAGTGTTGCCCATAAGTCCTCAGAAAAATCATCATTAATATGGTGAAATGGTGAATCCCGCGTCAATTCTCCCTGACGGGGCGCGGCATCATAATGGGCGCAATCGATGCCGTCTATGATCTCATCGGGGTGAAATTAAAAAATTTTTTATCCCTCCCCCTTGATGGATGCCGTTGCGACCCCATCTTGTAAGCAACCGCAGTGTGTGGACCTGAAAAAAATCAAATCTGGGCAGTTGAAAAAGCACGTTCTGCCCTTATTACAGGTACACAACCACATGTTGACTGAATTTTTAGTGGAGACGTTTAGATGGGTAAAATTATTGGTATCGACCTGGGTACTACCAACTCTTGTGTAGCGATTATGGATGGCACTACTGCACGCGTGCTGGAGAACGCCGAGGGCGATCGCACCACGCCTTCTATCATTGCTTATACCCAGGATGGTGAAACTCTGGTTGGTCAGCCGGCTAAACGTCAGGCAGTGACAAACCCGCAAAACACCCTGTTTGCGATTAAACGCCTGATTGGCCGCCGCTTCCAGGACGAAGAAGTTCAGCGTGACGTTTCTATCATGCCTTACAAAATCATTGCTGCAGATAACGGCGATGCATGGCTTGATGTGAAAGGCACCAAAACTGCACCACCGCAGATCTCTGCAGAAGTGCTGAAAAAAATGAAGAAAACGGCTGAAGATTATCTGGGTGAGCCAGTAACTGAAGCGGTTATCACCGTTCCTGCATACTTCAACGATGCTCAGCGTCAGGCAACTAAAGATGCCGGCCGTATCGCAGGTCTGGAAGTAAAACGTATCATCAACGAACCAACCGCTGCTGCACTGGCTTACGGTCTGGATAAAGAAGTTGGTAACCGTACTATCGCGGTTTACGACCTGGGTGGTGGTACCTTCGATATCTCTGTTATCGAAATCGACGAAGTTGACGGTGAAAAAACCTTCGAAGTTCTGGCAACCAACGGTGATACCCACCTGGGCGGTGAAGACTTCGATACCCGTCTGATCAACTACCTCGTTGACGAGTTCAAGAAAGATCAGGGCATTGACCTGCGTAACGACCCGCTGGCCATGCAGCGCCTGAAAGAAGCCGCTGAGAAAGCGAAGATCGAACTGTCTTCTGCTCAGCAGACCGACGTGAACCTGCCGTACATCACTGCAGACGCGACCGGTCCAAAACACATGAACATCAAAGTGACCCGTGCAAAACTGGAAAGCCTGGTAGAAGACCTGGTGAACCGTTCTATCGAGCCACTGAAAGTTGCACTGCAGGACGCTGGTCTGTCCGTATCTGACATCCAGGACGTTATCCTGGTGGGTGGTCAGACCCGTATGCCAATGGTTCAGAAGAAAGTGGCTGAGTTCTTTGGTAAAGAGCCACGTAAAGACGTTAACCCGGACGAAGCGGTAGCAATTGGTGCTGCGGTTCAGGGTGGCGTGCTGACCGGTGAAGTGAAAGACGTACTGCTGCTGGACGTTACCCCGCTGTCTCTGGGTATCGAAACCATGGGCGGTGTGATGACTGCGCTCATCAACAAAAACACCACCATCCCAACGAAACACAGCCAGGTGTTCTCTACCGCTGAAGACAACCAGTCTGCGGTAACCATCCATGTGATTCAGGGTGAGCGTAAACGTGCGTCTGATAACAAGTCTCTGGGTCAGTTCAACCTGGACGGTATCAACCCGGCACCACGCGGCATGCCGCAGATCGAAGTGACCTTCGATATCGATGCTGACGGTATCCTGCACGTGTCTGCAAAAGACAAAAACAGCGGTAAAGAGCAGAAGATCACCATCAAGGCATCTTCTGGCCTGAACGAAGCTGAAATCGAAAAAATGGTTCGTGATGCCGAAGCTAACGCGGAATCCGACCGTAAGTTCGAAGAGCTGGTTCAGACCCGTAACCAGGGTGACCATCTGCTGCACAGCACCCGTAAGCAGGTTGAAGAAGCAGGCGATAAACTGCCGGCGGAAGACAAAACGGCTATCGAAGCTGCACTGAGCGCGCTGGAAACGTCTCTGAAAGGCGAAGACAAAGCGGACATCGAAGCGAAGATGCAGGCGCTGGCACAGGCTTCCCAGAAGCTGATGGAAATCGCTCAGCAGCAGCATGCTCAACAGCAGGCAGGCGCTGACGCATCTGCGAACAACGCGAAAGACGACGATGTTGTCGACGCTGAGTTCGAAGAAGTGAAAGACAAAAAATAATCGCCCTTTGAACGGGTAATTACTGGCACGGGCGAAGAGGTTTCCTCTCCGCCCGTGCACGCATGTTAGGGGCAGATAAAATAAGATGGCGAAGCTTGATTATTACGAGATTTTAGGCGTTCCCAAAACAGCGGAAGAGCGTGAAATCAAAAAGGCGTATAAGCGCCTGGCCATGAAATATCACCCGGATCGCAATCAGGGTGATAAAGAGGCTGAAGCTAAATTCAAAGAGATCAAAGAAGCCTACGAAATCCTGACCGATGCACAAAAACGTGCGGCTTATGATCAGTACGGTCACGCAGCCTTTGAACAGGGCGGCATGGGCGGCGGTGGATTCGGTGGCGGCGGCTTTGGCGGCGGTGCTGATTTCAGCGATATCTTTGGCGATGTGTTCGGCGACATCTTCGGCGGTGGCCGTGGTCGTCAACGCGCCGCGCGCGGTGCAGACCTGCGCTACAACATGGATCTGACTCTGGAAGAGGCCGTTCGCGGCGTCACCAAAGAGATCCGTATCCCGACGCTGGAAGAGTGTGACGTTTGCCACGGTAGCGGCGCGAAAGCAGGGACGCAGCCACAAACCTGTCCAACCTGTCACGGTTCCGGCCAGGTGCAGATGCGTCAGGGTTTCTTTGCGGTACAGCAGGCCTGTCCACACTGTCATGGTCGCGGTACGCTGATTAAAGATCCGTGCACCAAATGCCACGGTCACGGTCGCGTTGAGAAAACCAAAACCCTGTCCGTTAAAATTCCGGCGGGTGTTGATACGGGCGACCGTATTCGTCTGGCTGGCGAAGGTGAAGCGGGCGAGCACGGCGCACCGGCGGGCGATCTGTACGTCCAGGTTCAGGTGAAACAGCACGCGATCTTTGAGCGTGAAGGTAACAACCTGTACTGCGAAGTGCCAATCAACTTCGCCATGGCGGCTCTCGGCGGCGAAATCGAAGTGCCAACGCTGGATGGTCGCGTAAACCTGAAAGTGCCTGGTGAAACCCAGACGGGCAAGCTGTTCCGCATGCGCGGTAAAGGCGTGAAATCCGTTCGCGGTGGTGCGCAGGGCGACCTGTTGTGCCGCGTCGTGGTGGAAACCCCGGTTGGCCTGAACGACAAGCAGAAGCAACTGCTGAAAGAGCTGCAGGAGAGCTTCGGCGGTCCGACGGGTGAGAAAAATAGCCCGCGTTCCAAAAGCTTCTTCGATGGTGTTAAAAAATTCTTCGATGATTTGACTCGCTAATCCGTTAGCCGGTTTTCATTCCCAAAAAGCCCGGAAGCGATTCCGGGCTTTTTCTGTTTATGGGTATTGCTCGGTAAAACTGATTATATACTCAATATTAATCTGTTTTTGCCGAGCTATCTGACTTGGTACTATGGTTTTATCGAGGTATTGTTGTAAAAAGAGAGAACTAAAGTGAAATTACTACACCGTTTCTTTAGCAGTGAAGCGTCCGGCGGGGTCATCCTGATTATCGCCGCTGCGGCCGCGATGGTGCTGGCTAACTTAGGCGTCACGCGTGATTTTTATCACGCATTTCTGGAAACCCCCGTCGAGCTGAAAGTTGGCGCGCTGGAAATTCACAAGAACATGCTGCTGTGGATCAATGATGCACTGATGGCAGTGTTCTTCCTGCTGGTAGGGCTTGAGGTTAAACGTGAGCTGGTGCTGGGATCGCTTGCCAGCCGTCAGCGTGCGGCGTTTCCGGTCATTGCCGCCATTGGCGGGATGGTGGTCCCGGCGTTGCTCTTCCTGGCGTTTACCTGGCAGGATCCGGTGGCTCGCGACGGCTGGGCGATCCCGGCTGCAACGGATATCGCGTTTGCACTTGGGGTGCTGGCCTTACTGGGAAGCCGCGTGCCGGTAGCCCTGAAAATCTTCCTGATGGCGCTGGCGATCATTGATGACCTGGGCGCTATTGTGATTATTGCGCTGTTCTATACCAGTGAGCTGTCAATTCTGTCGCTTAGCGTGGCGGCAGGTGCCATTGCAGTGCTGGCACTGCTGAATATTTTCAACGTCCGCCGTATTGGTATCTACGTACTGGTGGGTATGGTGCTGTGGACGGCGGTGCTGAAATCCGGTGTGCATGCCACGCTGGCAGGCGTGATCGTCGGTTTCTTCGTGCCGCTTAAGCCGCAGGATGGCAAATCACCCGCCAAACAGCTGGAGCATGTGCTTCACCCGTGGGTGGCCTTTATGATCCTGCCGCTGTTTGCTTTTGCCAACGCGGGCGTATCTCTGGAAGGGGTGACGCTGGAAGGGCTGACGTCGATGCTGCCACTGGGCATCATTGCCGGGCTGTTTATCGGTAAACCACTGGGGATTAGCCTGTTCTGCTGGCTGGCGCTGAAACTGAAGATGGCGTCATTGCCGCACGGCACCACGTTTAAGCAGATTATGGCGGTGGGTGTGCTATGCGGAATTGGATTTACCATGTCGATCTTTATCTCGACGCTGGCGTTTGGTGCGCATGCCCCTGAACTGATTGTCTGGGCGAAACTGGGCATCTTAATCGGGTCATTACTGGCCGCGGTAATAGGGTATACGTTATTGAAGGTAAAATTGTCCGGACAGGTTGTCCAGGCATAACAGGATACCGGGAGAAGGGGAGCCTTCTCCCGATACACTCTCAGGGAGCGAAGACGCAATGTCTCATTTGAACTACAACCATCTTTACTACTTCTGGCACGTCTACAGACAAGGCTCGGTCGTGGGGGCTGCAGAGGCGCTCTATCTGACGCCGCAAACCATCACCGGGCAAATCAAAGCGCTGGAAGAACGTCTGCAGGGAAAGCTGTTCAAACGCAAGGGCCGTGGGATCGAGCCAAGCGAACTGGGCGAGCTGGTTTTTCGCTACGCGGACAAGATGTTCACCCTGAGCCAGGAGATGCTGGATATCGTCAACTATCGCAAAGAATCGAACCTGCTCTTTGATGTAGGTGTGGCAGATGCGCTGTCAAAACGGCTGGTGAGCGGCGTTCTGGATGCCGCTGTGGTTGAAGATGAGCAAATCCACCTGCGCTGTTTTGAGTCCACTCATGAGATGCTGCTGGAGCAACTGAGTCAGCACAAGCTGGATATGATTATCTCGGATTGTCCAATCGACTCCACGCAGCAGGAAGGGTTGTTCTCGGTGAAAATTGGCGAGTGTGGTGTGAGTTTCTGGTGCATTAACCCACCGCCAGAAAAACCCTTCCCGGCCTGTCTGGAAGAGCGCCGTTTGCTGGTACCAGGAAGACGCTCCATGCTTGGGCGTAAGCTGCAGAACTGGTTTAACTCTCAGGGGCTGAAGGTGGAGATCCTCGGGGAATTCGATGATGCCGCGCTGATGAAAGCCTTTGGTGAAGCGCATAACGCCATCTTCGTTGCACCGACGCTTTACGCGCACGATCTCTATTCAGATGACAAAGTTACGGAGATTGGCAGGGTAGATAACGTGATGGAAGAGTATCACGCGATATTCGCAGAAAGGATGATTCAGCACCCTGCGGTACAGCGTATCTGTAACCGCGACTACTCGGCGCTGTTTACGTCACCGGCAATCTGAAGATATAAAAAAACCCGCATTAAGCGGGTTCTTTTAAAACAAGCAACAACAAGTGACGATTAAGCCAGTTTGTTGATCTGCGCGGTCAGGTTAGCCTTATGACGCGCTGCTTTGTTTTTGTGGATCAGACCTTTAGCAGCCTGACGATCCACGATTGGTTGCATTTCGTTAAATGCGTTCTGCGCAGCAGCTTTGTCGCCAGCTTCGATAGCTGCGTATACTTTCTTGATGAAAGTACGCATCATAGAGCGACGGCTTGCATTGTGCTTACGAGCCTTTTCAGACTGGATAGCACGTTTCTTAGCTGATTTGATATTAGCCAAGGTCCAACTCCCAAATATGATCTATGTGGACAATTCAAAGGCCGAGGAATATGCCCTCTATACCTTCTTTTGTCAATGGATTTGTGCAAATAAGCGCCGTTAATGTGGCGACGCTACGTTACGTAGTGATGGCGCAGGATTCTACCAGCTTGTCTCTCGCGAATACAGCTTTTCGGCATAAAAATCGCAGTTCGCGGGCAGATTTTTTCGCTGTGAAAGGTCAGCATGATGAAATCATTACGGCTTTCTGTTTTGTGTGAACAATCGCCGGTTAACCTTAATCGCTGTACAAGGTATACTTTGGCGATTTTCACTGTTTTGAGCCAGTCATGAAGCTGATACGCGGCATACATAATCTCAGTAAAGCCCCGCACGGGTGCGTGCTGACCATTGGTAATTTCGACGGCGTGCATCGTGGTCATCAGGCGCTGTTGCAGGGATTGCGTAAAGAAGGGAAGGCCCGTGGCCTGCCCGTGGTAGTGATGATTTTTGAGCCACAGCCGCTGGAACTGTTTGCAGGCGATAAATCACCCGCCCGCCTTACGCGTTTGCGTGAGAAATTACGCTATCTGGCGGAGTCTGGTGTGGATTACGTGCTGTGTGTACGTTTCGATCGTCGCTTTGCCGCGCTGACAGCACAAAGTTTTGTCAGTGACCTGTTGGTCAAGCGTCTTGGCGTGCAGTTTCTCGCAGTGGGTGATGATTTCCGCTTTGGCGCTGGTCGTCAGGGCGATTTCTTGTTATTACAGAAGGCTGGCCTGGAGTACGGTTTTGACGTCACCAGTGCAATGACCTTCTGCGAAGGCGGTGCACGCGTCAGCAGTACCGCAGTGCGCCAGGCGCTGGCCAATGATGAACTGGACACGGCAGAAACCCTGTTGGGGCATCCGTTCACGATTTCAGGCCGCGTGGTGCACGGTGATGCCCTGGGGCGCACCATCGGTTTCCCGACGGCGAATATACCGCTGCGTCGTCAGGTCTCCCCGGTTAAAGGGGTGTATGCGGTAGAAGTAACCGGACTGGGTGATAAGCCCTATTTCGGGGTGGCAAACATTGGCACGCGTCCAACCGTCGCGGGTGTGCGGCAGCAGCTTGAAGTGCATCTGCTGGACGTTGTAATGGACCTCTATGGTCGCCATATAGATGTAATACTGCGTAAAAAAATACGCAACGAGCAGCGATTTGCTTCGCTGGACGAACTAAAGGCGCAAATTGCGCGAGATGAATTGACGGCCCGCGAGTTTTTTGGGCTACAGAACCCGGCTTAAATGCCTACGTGATAAATACGGAACCGAGAATCTGATGAGTGACTATAAATCAACCCTGAATTTGCCGGAAACAGGGTTCCCGATGCGCGGCGATCTCGCCAAGCGCGAACCGGGAATGCTGGCGCGTTGGACTGATGATGACCTGTACGGCATCATTCGTGCGGCCAAAAAAGGCAAAAAAACCTTCATTCTGCATGATGGCCCTCCATATGCGAATGGCAGCATTCATATTGGTCACTCTGTAAACAAGATTCTGAAAGACATTATCGTGAAGTCTAAAGGACTCACGGGATATGACTCGCCTTACGTTCCGGGCTGGGACTGCCACGGTCTGCCAATCGAGCTGAAAGTGGAGCAAGAGTTTGGCAAGCCAGGTGAGAAATTCACCGCTGCAGAGTTCCGTGCAAAATGCCGCGAATATGCTGCCACCCAGGTTGACGGTCAGCGTGCTGACTTTATCCGTCTGGGCGTGCTGGGCGACTGGTCGCACCCGTACCTGACGATGGACTTCAAAACTGAAGCCAACATCATCCGTGCGCTGGGTAAAATCATCGGTAACGGCCACCTGCATAAAGGCGCGAAGCCGGTGCACTGGTGCGTGGACTGCCGTTCTGCGCTGGCAGAAGCGGAAGTTGAGTATTATGACAAAACCTCTCCGTCTATCGACGTGGCGTTCCACGCGGTGGATCAGGATGCGGTGAAAGCCAAATTTGGCGTGTCGTCTGTCAACGGCCCGATCTCTCTGGTTATCTGGACGACCACCCCGTGGACGCTGCCAGCAAACCGCGCGATCTCCCTGTCTGGCGAATTCGAATACGCTCTGGTGCAGGTTGACGGTCAGGCGGTTATCCTGGCGAAAGATCTCCTTGAAAGCGTGCTGAAACGCGCGAACATCACTGACTACACCGTGCTGGGCACCGTGAAAGGTGACGCGCTGGAACTGATGCGCTTCAAACACCCGTTCCTGGACTTCGACGTTCCGGCCATTCTGGGCGAGCATGTTACGCTGGAAGCAGGTACCGGTGCGGTGCATACCGCCGGCGGCCACGGCCCAGACGACTACAACATCAGCCTGAAATACGGTCTGGAAATCGCTAACCCGGTTGGCCCGGACGGTTCTTACCTGCCAGGCACGTATCCGGCGCTGGACGGTATCAACGTCTTTAAAGCGAATGACATCATCGTTGACATGCTGCGCGACCGCGGCGCGCTGCTGCATGTCGAAAAAATGCAGCACAGCTACCCATGCTGCTGGCGTCACAAGTCGCCGATCATCTTCCGTGCGACCCCGCAGTGGTTCGTCAGCATGGATCAGAAAGGCCTGCGCGAGCAGTCCCTGAAAGAGATCAAAGGCGTGCAGTGGATCCCGGACTGGGGCCAGGCGCGTATCGAGTCTATGGTGGCTAACCGTCCTGACTGGTGTATCTCCCGTCAGCGTACCTGGGGCGTGCCGATGTCTCTGTTCGTCCATAAAGAGACGCAGGAACTGCATCCAGATACCCTGAAACTGATGGAAGAAGTGGCTAAACGTGTAGAAGTGGACGGTATTCAGGCATGGTGGGATCTCGACTCCCGTGACATCCTGGGCGCTGACGCAGACAACTACGAGAAAGTGCCAGATACCCTGGACGTGTGGTTCGACTCCGGTTCTACGCACTCTTCCGTGGTTGACGTACGTCCTGAGTTTACCGGTCACGCTGCCGATATGTATCTGGAAGGGTCTGACCAACACCGTGGCTGGTTCATGTCATCGCTGATGATCTCCACCGCCATGAAAGGTAAAGCACCTTACCGTCAGGTACTGACCCACGGTTTTACCGTAGATGGTCAGGGCCGTAAGATGTCCAAGTCTATCGGTAACACCGTGTCTCCACAGGATGTGATGAACAAACTGGGCGCGGACATTCTGCGTCTGTGGGTGGCATCTACCGACTACACTGGCGAAATGGCCGTATCTGACGAGATCCTGAAACGTGCTGCTGACAGCTATCGTCGTATCCGTAACACCGCGCGCTTCCTGCTGGCGAACCTGAACGGTTTCGATCCGGTTAAAGACATGGTGAAACCGGAAGAGATGGTGGTACTGGATCGCTGGGCAGTAGGCTGCGCGAAAGCGGCACAGGAAGATATCCTGAAAGCCTATGAATCTTACGACTTCCACGAAGTGGTGCAGCGCCTGATGCGCTTCTGCTCCATCGAGATGGGCTCGTTCTACCTCGATATCATCAAAGACCGCCAGTACACCGCGAAAGCGGACAGCGTGGCGCGTCGCAGCTGCCAGACTGCGCTGTTCCACATTGCAGAAGCACTGGTTCGCTGGATGGCTCCGATCATGTCCTTCACCGCAGATGAAATCTGGGGTTACCTGCCAGGCGACCGCGAGAAGTATGTCTTCACCGGCGAGTGGTACGAAGGTCTGTTCGATCTCTCCAGCACTGAAGCGATGAACGATGCCTTCTGGGACGAACTGCTGAAAGTACGTGGTGAAGTGAACAAGGTTATTGAACAGGCGCGTGCTGACAAGAAAGTCGGTGGCTCTCTGGAAGCGGCTGTAACCCTGTACGCAGAACCTGAGCTGGCGGCGAAGCTGACCGCGCTCGGCGACGAATTACGATTTGTCCTGTTGACCTCCGGTGCAAAAGTTGCGGATTATGCCGACGCTTCTGCTGATGCCCAGCAGAGCGAACTGCTCAAAGGACTGAAAGTCGCGCTGAGCAAAGCCGAAGGTGATAAGTGCCCGCGTTGCTGGCATTACACCACCGATGTCGGCCAGGTGGCGGAACACGCAGATATCTGCGGACGCTGTGTAAGCAACGTCGCCGGTGACGGCGAACAACGTAAGTTTGCCTGATGAGTAAATCTCTCTGTTCAACAGGACTGCGCTGGCTGTGGCTGGTTGTGGTGGTGCTGATTATTGATCTGGGCAGCAAATTCCTGATCCTCCAGAACTTCGCTCTGGGGGATACGGTGTCGCTGTTCCCGTCGCTTAACCTGCACTATGCGCGCAACTACGGTGCGGCGTTCAGTTTCCTTGCTGACAGCGGTGGCTGGCAGCGCTGGTTCTTTGCGGGTATCGCTATCGGTATCTGTGTGATTCTGGCGGTGCTGATGTACCGTTCGAAGGCAACGCAAAAGCTGAATAACATCGCCTACGCGCTGATCATTGGCGGCGCGTTAGGCAACCTGTTTGATCGCCTGTGGCACGGCTTTGTGGTCGATATGATCGACTTCTACGTTGGCGACTGGCACTTTGCGACCTTTAACCTGGCCGATAGCGCAATCTGCATCGGTGCGGCGTTAATTGTGCTGGAAGGCTTCTTGCCGAACGCTGCCGCGAAGAAACAGGCGTAAACCCACCGGGCGGCGCTTCGCGTATACGGGCCTACGGTTAATGTAGGCCCGGTAAGCGCAGCGTCACCGGGCAAAAACAAGCGAGCAATTTGCATGTCTAAATCCGTACAGAGCAACAGCGCGATCCTCGTTCACTTCACGCTGAAACTGGATGATGGCTCCACCGCTGAATCCACCCGCAACAATGGCAAGCCTGCCCTGTTTCGTCTTGGCGACACCTCCCTCTCTGAAGGTCTTGAGCAGCAGCTTCTGGGTCTGAAAGAGGGTGAGAAGAAGGCGTTTGCGCTGGAGCCGGATGCGGCATTTGGCGTGCCAAGCCCGGATCTGATCCAGTACTTCTCGCGCCGTGAGTTTATGGATGCGGGCGAGCCTGAAATCGGGGCGATCATGCTCTTTACCGCTATGGATGGCAGCGAAATGCCTGGCGTGATCCGCGAGATCAACGGTGACTCTATCACTGTCGACTTCAACCATCCGCTTGCCGGGCATACCGTCCATTTTGATATTGAAGTGCTGGAGATCGATCCGGCACTGGAGGCCTGAAATGCAGATCCTGTTGGCTAACCCGCGCGGCTTCTGCGCCGGTGTAGACCGCGCTATCAGCATTGTTGAAAATGCGCTGGAGCTTTACGGCGCACCGATCTACGTGCGCCACGAAGTGGTGCATAACCGTTACGTCGTTGACAGCCTGCGTGAGCGCGGCGCGATCTTCATTGAGCAAATCAGCGAAGTGCCGGATGGCGCAATCCTGATCTTCTCCGCACACGGTGTTTCCCAGGCCGTACGTAACGAAGCGAAAAGCCGTGATCTGACCGTTTTCGATGCGACCTGTCCGCTGGTGACCAAAGTGCATATGGAAGTGGCGCGCGCCAGCCGTCGTGGTGAAGAGTCTATTCTGATTGGCCACGCCGGTCACCCGGAAGTGGAAGGAACCATGGGGCAGTACAGCAACCCGGAAGGGGGCATGTACCTGGTGGAATCGCCGGAAGATGTGTTTACGCTGAACGTGAAAAACGAAGATCGTCTGTCGTTTATGACCCAGACAACGCTCTCCGTGGATGATACCTCTGATGTTATCGACGCGTTGCGCCAGCGCTTCCCGAAAATTGTCGGGCCGCGTAAAGATGACATTTGCTATGCTACCACCAACCGTCAGGAAGCGGTGCGTGCGCTGGCTGAACAGGCGGATGTGGTGCTGGTGGTCGGCTCCAAAAACTCGTCTAACTCCAACCGTCTGGCTGAACTGGCGCAGCGAATGGGGAAAGCGGCGTTTCTGATTGATGATGCGACGGATATCCAGGAAGCCTGGGTTAAAACAGCATCCTGTGTCGGTGTCACCGCCGGGGCATCCGCGCCGGATATTCTGGTTCAGAACGTGATTACCCGTCTGCAGGAACTGGGCGGTGGCGAAGCGGTTCCGCTGGAAGGACGCGAAGAAAACATTGTTTTCGAAGTGCCAAAAGAACTGCGTATCGACGCTCGCGAAGTAGAATAATGCGTATCAATGCCAGTCACTTGTTGACTGGCATTTTTTCAGTCAGATAGTTGATCATTGCCCGCATTCTGGCGGGCATATGTTTGTTACGCGTCCAAAGCAGCCAGAGTTCACCCGTATAGCTGCTGATAAACTCCCACTGTGGCAGCACCTGCACAATTTCCCCCTTTTCCAGAGCCTCACGTGCCGTAAACAGCGGTAAACTCCCAATGCCGACATGACGTTTGACCGCATCCAGCCGCACGCCCGTGTGGTTAGCCGCGTAACGTCCGTGCGTCTGTACGATCTCCGTTTTTCCCTGCAACGTAAATTTCCAGCGTGAATCGGCCGGGGTTTCACCGAGCGAAATACAGCTATATGACCGGAGGTCGTGCGGATGTTGTGGCGTGCCTGCGCGACGAAGATATTCTGGCGTGGCGCAAATAACATGGGTTACTGGCATCAGCGGTTTTCCGTACAGGCCAGGAGAGGGAGTATTGGTGATCCGTAATGCCAGATCGACACCATCATCGATCAGATCCATGTAACGATCTTCCAGACGCAGGCAGACGTCAATTTGTGGATAGCGCTCCAGGAACGCCGGGATCAGCGGATGGATCACAAACCGTCCCACGGCTTTCGGTACGCTCACCGTGAGCTTTCCCTGTGCAACGGTTTGCAGACTGCTACCGGAATCCATTGCCTGTTGTGCTGCTTCCAGCATATCCAAAGCATGTTCATAAACCGATTTTCCGGTTTCGGTAAGTGCCAGCTTGCGCGTGGTGCGGTGCAGTAACTTAGATCCCATCTCCTTCTCGAGGCGTGAAACACAACGACTGATCGCTGAGGGCGTTGCTCCCGTCATACGGGCTGCAGTTGAAAAATTGCCGTGTTCTACGATGGTCACGAAGGTGGCAAGATCGGGAAGCAGTGCAGGTTTCATTTGTGCATACCAGGCAATAGTGCATTGTTTGAAAGGCGGATTATCGATGCTTAAGTGATGAATATACTGTCAGGGTACAGAGGAGAACAACCATGACAGAACGACTTTATTACACAAGTGAAGCGACAGAAGGCCGCGCGAAGGTGATCCGTTGCACTGAAGAGCCTGATGGTCGCTATGCCGTTGAGCTGGATCAGACCCTTTTCCATCCGCAGGGTGGCGGACAGCCAGCGGACCGGGGGTTGATCGCGGGGATCGCGGTGGAGGGGGTGAGCCTGCGCGGGGAGCAAGTCATTCATATTCTGGCTCGACCGCTTGTGCCAGGCGAGGTGGAAATGCAGGTCGATAAAAGCGCGCGAGTGCGTCATTCCCGCTGGCACAGCGCAGGCCATTTGATTGGTTGTGCCGGTGAGCAATTTGGCTGGGAGCCGGTGAAAGCTCATCACTGGCCAGGTGAAGGACGGATTACCTTTGTGCCACGAGAGCCGCAGGCGTCACTGCCTGATGCAAACAGGCTGAGCGCGATGATTGACGGCTGGAAAGCGGACAACCTGCTTCGTCAGACCGAAATTGAAGCGGGCAGACGCAGGGTTCGCTTTGGCGATCTCCCGGCCTATCCGTGTGGCGGAACGCATGTAAGACAGCTGGCGGAAATAGGGGAGATGCAGCTCATCGGGCTGAAAATGAAAAAAGGACAGCTGGTGGTCACTTATACCCTCCACGAGCAGGAGTAACAGGAGTGTGATTAACCCGACAGAGCGGGGGGCTGAGCAGGAGGTTAACCGGTTAATCTGGTAAGCTTGTCATGTTGTTCTCCTCGGGCCGGAGATAAACATGAACTCTGACGTTATCCTGCCACCCCAGGTGGCGTGGGCCAGCGGTGTATTCGCTAACGGTCCACTTATCCGCAAGACGACACACATCGCCGATCTGCCTGGCGTTTTCATTGATGACGATGCCTGGCGTGGCTGCGAACCGCGGCAGCGCGTCTATGACGTTGAAATGCTCGACTCCCCGTCGGACGAAGGGTCGCTGTACGTTGGCGTGACCCATCTTTACGCGGGCAAAATCGGTGATGAGTTCTTTATGACGCGCGGTCATTTTCACCAGCGCCGCGAACAGGGCGAGGTCTATTTTGGCCTGCGTGGATGTGGCTTGCTGCTGCTTCAGACGCCATCCGGTGAGGCACGCCTTGAACGCGTGAAGGCCGGTTCCGTGCACATCATTCCCTCTTTCAGCGCGCACCGTCTGATTAACACGGGTGAAGACACCCTTTCTGCGCTGGCGGTCTGGCCCAGCGTGGCCGGACACGACTATGCGGCATTGGCCGGTGGTTTTTCGCTTCGTGTATTTGCCTCTGAACATCACCCGCAGGGATGGGAGGTCGGAAATGGTTAACGTTGGACTGGATATAGCCATCACACACTGTCCATTGGGTTTTAGCTATGGAGAGGATGTGACCGGACCGATGCCGGAGATCCGCACGCTGGATCAGATCCGCCCATCGCTGCGCAACCCGGATTGCGAAGGACCAGAGCAGGTGTACGCCATCGCGATGGACGTGGCACGCCTGGCGGACAGGCAAGAACTCGAAAAACGGATGCTGCTTTTTGGCGTGGTCACCTACGCCGCAGGCACGCTCGGCGATGAACCGGTCCGCAGTCAGGGGCATATCCATCGCATTAGCCAACACAGCGGATGGTCGCCGCCTGAGCTGTATGAAATCTGGCAGGGTAAAGCGATTATCTACATGCAGGAGTATGTTGACGACGATCCGGGCCGCTGTTTTGCGGTGCTCGCGGGGCCTGGTGAAAAAGTGCTGGTCCCTCCCGGATGGGGACATGCAACCATTTCGGCCTCTCCCGAAGAGCCGCTGACGTTTGGTGCGTGGTGTGACCGGGAATATGGTTTTGAGTATGATGCCGTTCGCGCGCGAAAAGGTCTGGCCTGGTATCCCTTAGTTCAGGGAAATCATATTGTCTGGCAGCACAATAGCCACTACAGACCGGGGCGATTACAGGTGATTACGCCGCGTAGTTATTCTGAGTTCGGTATTACTGATGCGCCTGTTTATCAGCAGTTTATTGACGATCCGGCGCGGTTCCAGTTTATTTCGCGCCCGGATAAAACGGCAGCACTGTGGGATAACTTCCATCCATAGAAGGACCGGGGCATTGCCCCGGTTCTCTTATCCTGCAAACAAACCGGACGCCACCCCCAGCGCCGCGAGTATAAGCAGCAATATCATGGCTTTTACCGGTGACACGCCGCGTTTGGCCATCAGATACCAGGTTCCCAGCACCACGGCCAGCGGAAGCAACTGCGGGAAAATACCGTCCAGCATCTGCTGTACGTGAATGTTAACCCCGTCCCGCGTGATGAACTCCAGCCCGGTACCGAGCTTCACATAGCTGGCCGCCACACCACCCATGACGAATACGCCCAGCAACGAGAGCGCTTCCCGTAGTCGGGTGGATTTGCTGCTGACCAGCATCTCTACGGAGCCTGAACCCATCTGGTAGCCTTTAAGAAACAGGAACCAGGAGCCCGGGATAATAATGGCCAGCCAGGCGACGGTATAAAACAGCGGGCCAAGGATATTTCCACCTGCCGCCAGCGCCATCCCGATGCTGAGAAGGATCGGAATAAGCATCCCGGGGATCATTGAATCACCGATCCCGGCGATCGGCCCCATCAGGCCCACCTTCAGGGTGTTAATGGTTTCGCCGTCAATTGGCTCACCGTTGGCTTTCTTCTCTTCCAGCCCCAGCGCCATACCGTTAACAATTGCGCCAATTTGTGGCTCAGTGTTGTAGAACGACGCGTGACGGCGCAGCATCTCGGTGCGTTGAGCCGCATCGGGATAGAGTTTTTTTGCCACCGGCAGCATGCTCAGGCAGAAGCCGAAGGATTCCAGGCGTTCAAAGCTCATTGAGGAGAGGTTGTGCATCATCCACGCCCGCCAGCAGCGGCGCAGATCCTTGCGGGTGAGTTTACGTTCTTCCATCAGAATTCATCCTCGTCGTCAGGGACCGGTGCTGAAGTCACGGTCTGCGGTGTTTCGGGTTTGTAGTTGTAATGGATCAATGCCAGCAGGGCACCCACGATCACCAGCGCGACCATATTGAGTTTCAGGAAAACGATGCAGACGAAGCCCACCAGGAAGTAGATGAGCATGGTGTAGCTTTTGATGATCTGCTTAAGCAGGATGGCAATACCGACAGCGGGTAAAATGCCGCCCAGCACGTTCATGGTGGAGAGGACGATGTGCGGCAGGCTGTCCATAAAACCGCTAATGTACTGCGCGCCAAAAAAGACGGCGATAAAGGTGGGCACAAAGCGCAGCACAAAATTCATCGCCTGCGGCCAGATGGCGCTGTTGAGGTAGATGCCGCGTTCATCGCCGTGTTCCAGCGCTACATCCGCCCGATGATTCCAGAACGAGTTCAGCACCATCATCGCATTAAAGAGAATGGTTCCGGCGATACCGATAGTCGCTGCCAGCGCGACGGCAACCTCGGGTCCTTTGCCGGAAAGTATCCCCAGCGCAATGGCCGGATAAGCCACAAAGTTTAAATCTGCTGGCATCGAGCCGCCGGGGGTCACCATCGCGATATACACCGCCTGCACCGCTACGCCAATCATAATCCCGGTTTTGATATCGCCCAGGATCAGGCCAACCAGCATCCCGGAAATGAGCGGTCGGGAGATGAGATACCAGCCGCCGGTCAGCCCTAAAAGCCACGGGCTACTGAGTGCCCCCAGATAACACAGCAGGCCAATTAAAGACGCTTCAATAATCATGATCTGCTCCTTATTTCAGCTTTTGTCTGGCATCCTGCCAGCTATAAAAACTGGCATCGGGAACCAGGCGGAATTCAATCGCGTGTCCCTGGACGGTCAGCCACTCGAACGCCGCTGCTTCATCTTTCGTTACCGATTGATTCGGACCGATGGTGATCGTATTCGCGCGAGCGCTCATCGGCCCTACGTTGATTTTACCGTTGCTGTTTTTCAGGCTAATACCTGCCTGTTCAATGCGCTGCAGCGTGAGCGGTGATTTGCCAATAACGAAATAGCGCTTCTCGCTGGCAATCACTTTTGGCAGTTTTTCGATCGCGGTTGCCGTATCGAACAGCCACACTTTGGTATCGGAGACCGCCCCTTTCATGACCGACGATAACAGCGGATCGGCCGCGACGGCATCGTCAATGGCAACGATGCCGTCGCAGGGCAGCTCCCTGGCCCAGCGTGTAATGAGCTGCCCGTGGATCACGCGGTCGTCAATGCGTACAAAAGAAATACTCATATGCGGCTCCTTAAAAATCGTCTGTCTGTGCTGTATCTACCCGTTTCGCCTGTACCAGCGTTGGCAGCGCGAGTTCGATAATGTGTGCGGCAGCATGATGAACATCGCATGCCATCATCACCTCGTCGGTTTGCAGTAGCATCGGGAAGTTGACCCCCGCCACCACGGCGACCGGTGGCCGCGCATGCGGACTAAACGCGGCCTCACAGGCCACGTTCCACGGTGTGCCGCTTTGCATATCGCACAATACCAGCACGCCGTCAGCGTTGACGCTTGCCGCTTCCAGCGTGGTGCTGAAATCACGGCGAAAGCCCTCTATCCCCGCCTGTTCAGTCAGACAAACGGCGTGTACGCAGGGAAGGTCGCCATAAACCATCCGGCTGCTCTCCAGCAGCGCGGCGGCAAGTGGACCGTGGGTCGCGACAATAAAATGAATCATCGTTAGCTCCTTACCCAGGCTTTGATGGTCGCCAGTGGCCGCCCGGAGGTATTGGCTGATGGTGAAATGCGGTATTCCCCCACGCTGGCCGGAATGATGAAGGTTTCGGCGTAATGGACGGTAAATGGCTCAAATGCACCGGTCGGGCTGTCGACAATTGCTTCGCCGCCCTCTACCAGATTCAGCACATTCACGCCGCCGCTGGTGTGATGCACAACGGGTTCACTAAACCAGTGGCGGCGGGTTTCGATAAATTCACGCTCGTGCAGGCCGGTGCGTTCTTCGCGCCAGCGGTTTCCTTCGGCAATGGGTTCAAACTGATTCACCAGATGTTGGTGGACCCACTGCGTGTCGCGCTGCCAGTCGATCACCTTTTCGCCATGTTCCAGATGTACCGGACGCGGCAGACCGTCCAGACCCAGACGGCCCCAGTCCCACAGTTTGAAGGTGAAGATATACGGCGTGGCGCTGATCTCCAGTACCATTGTTCCCGCGCCGGAGCAGTGCACCGTACCTGCAGGGATCAGGAAATGGTCATGTTTTTTCGCCGGGATCTGATTAACGAACCGGGCGTCATCAAACGTTTTTTCACCACGGCCCGCACGTCTGAGGTCGTCCATCATCGCCTGCGGATCGGTACCGGTTTTGGTGCCCAGATAGACCACAGCCCCCGGCCTGGCTTCCAGAATGTAATAGCTCTCATCCTGGGTGTAGTGCATCCCGAACTGCTGCTGGATGTACTCGGTAATGGGGTGGACCTGGAAGCTCAGATTCTGGCCGCCAATGGTATCGAGGAAGTCAAAACGGATCGGGAACTCCGCACCGAAACGTGCATGAACTTTCTCGCCCAGCAGAGCACGAGGCTCGAGCAAGACCAGATCCTGAGAGGGGATCTCGATCCGCACTGCACCAAAACGCAGTAACAGGCTGTTCTCCTCGGGCACGCAGTCAAAACACCATGCGTAATTGGCGGCAGAGGGATCGAGATCGAATTGCTGTTTCATCCACTGGCCGCCCCAGACGCCAGGATCGAAAAATGGCACCACGCGGAAAGGCTGAGTGGTGGTCTGCTCAAGCCCGGCTCGCAGGGCCTCACCGCTGACCATCGCGGGCTGGTTTTTCCGGGTCGTATCCAGTAAAAAATCGGCGCGCCTGAGCAGCGGTGTTTTGTGGCGATCGAAGACGCGCCATTCGACAAAAAAAGCGCGTTTGTAGCGACGCAGCATATCTTCATGCTGATTCGCTGCTCCCCAGTTCCCCATCTCACCGCTGCGCATACGCTGCTGGATCTCCCAGCGCGGAAGATCGGCATACACCAGAACATCACCCGGATGGATAAGCGCCGCACCGGGGCCGTAAATCACAATCAGCCCCCCGGAGCACTGGTTCACCTGATTCTGCAGCGCATCCAGACGAGCGGGATCAAAAAACTCACCAAGCTGGTGGCAGGAGAGTACGCCAAAGACGCGATCGTCGGTGAGGTTGCGTGCAAGCATCTCATGGATGGCAAACTCATCCTGTCGCGCCTGTTCGGCATTAATCGTTAGCGTTGGACGTAACCGCGGCAGCACGTTGTCTTCAAGTTCGGTCAGGCGAACACCCGGATAGCAATCAATCACCAGGACGGTGCGGCTGTGCTGTTGGGTTTTTGCATCAAGGATGCGGGTAATCGCCTCCCATCCTTGCCAGGCGCTGTCGTCATAACCCTGAATCATCACCGTGGGGAATTTGTCGTAGGTTGTCATCTTATCCTCCGTAATCACTATTTAAGGTTATTCGATTAACCGCATTTGAGAAGAGTGGTTAACGCGATTAACCCGCCATATACACGAATGAAATCCGGATCGGCGGCGGTAATGTGAAGAGACTCACACGGAAAAATGCAAAAAATAGGTTATTCGATTAATCTGTAGTGATGTTTAAGGAGACAACATGACGGGAATTACACTGGTTGATGTCGCGAAACGCGCCGGCGTGTCAACGGCGACGGTCTCTATGGTGCTCTGCAACAAAGGTCGCATTTCGCAAAGTACCCGCGAACGCGTGCTTAAGGCGCTGGACGAGTCCGGTTATGTCTATAACCAGACGGCGGCCAATTTGCGTAACCGCAGCAGTAATCAGGTCGGGCTGCTATTGCACGATATCACCAACCCTTTTTACGGAGAGATGACGGCAGGGCTAAGTCATGAAATGGAGCGCCATGAACTGCTGCTTTTTCTGGCGAATAGCGAGGAATCCGCAGAGCGACAGCAAAAATTTGTTGATTCGCTGATGCGCAATAACGTCGGCGGTATGGTGCTGTGTGCCGCCCGCGAAACGCCACAGGCCTTTTTTGATGGACTGAAGCGGCGCAACATTCCGGCTATCATGGTTGTGCGCCCGCTGAACGATCCGGATTTTGATTTTGTCGGCACGGACAACTTCTTAGGCACGCAGATGGCGACAGAACATCTGCTCAGAATAGGCCATCGGCATATTGCGTTTATTGGGGGGAGCCAGAACTCGGGCTCACGGGCGCAGCGTATCGGTGGCTTTACCAGCAAGCTGCTGGAATACGGCGTGACACCGAATCCTGCCTGGATCAGGACGTCGCAGGCCAGCCAAAGCGACGGCGCGCGCGTGGCGGAGGCGTTACTGCTTGAGCATCCAAACATCAGCGCTGCGATTTGCTATCAGGATATTGTGGCGCTGGGGGTGATGCAAAGTTTACGCAAGCTGGGCCGTGAACCGGGGCGTGATTTTGCGCTGGTCGGTTTTGATGACATTACCGAAGCGGCTCTGGTGCAGCCTGCATTGACCACCGTATCAGTGGCGGCAAAAGAGATTGGCCGTAAGGCGGGGGAATTACTGTACAGCCGCATACAGGGTAATGACGAACCCGCCAAACGGATCATCCTGCCGCCAGCGCTGGTGGTGCGGGAATCATGTGGTTTCCGCTGACGATCATGTCTTTTACTGATATTTGAGTCGGTTTCACGTTAAATTCTAATTATCGGTGTTTTCAGTTGGCGGCCTCTGCGAAGGCTGGGTAATCTGAAAACGGTTTACATCATTTTAACGTAAGAGAATAACTATGCATGATGCACAGATCCGTGTCGCTATTGCGGGCGCGGGTGGACGTATGGGCCGTCAGCTGATTCAGGCGGCACTACAGATGGATGGCGTGGCACTTGGTGCGGCGCTGGAGCGTGAAGGCTCATCGCTTCTTGGTACTGACGCAGGTGAGCTGGCGGGGGCGGGTAAGACAGGCGTCACCGTACAGTCCAGCCTGGATGCGGTAAAAGATGACTTTGATGTGTTCATCGATTTTACGCGCCCGGAAGGGACGTTGAACCATCTGGCGTTTTGCCGTCAGCACGGTAAAGGGATGGTGATTGGCACTACCGGTTTTGATGATGCCGGTAAACAAGCCATTCAGGATGCGTCAGGTGAGATTGCAATTGTCTTCGCCGCAAACTTTAGCGTCGGCGTTAACGTCATGCTGAAGCTGCTGGAGAAGGCGGCGAAGGTGATGGGCAGCTATACCGACATTGAGATTGTTGAAGCGCACCACCGCTACAAAGTTGACGCACCATCAGGAACGGCGCTGGCGATGGGTGAAGCGATTGCTCATGCACTGGATAAAGATTTGAAAGACTGCGCGGTCTATTCGCGCGAAGGCTATACCGGCGAACGTGTTCCAGGGACCATTGGCTTTGCCACCGTCCGTGCAGGTGACATCGTCGGCGAACATACGGCGATGTTCGCCGATATTGGCGAACGTGTGGAAATCACGCATAAAGCATCAAGCCGTATGACATTTGCGAATGGTGCCGTACGATCCGCATTGTGGCTAAAAGGCAAAGAAAATGGTCTTTTTGATATGCGAGATGTACTCGATCTCAACAATTTGTAAGATTTATTACCCATCGTGATGTGGTTATTGCAGTCGTAATTGATTGATTGCATAGGGCAATATTTTATTGCCCTTTTATTTTATCTTCTTTAATGTCATTTGATTCATTAATTGTCAAAAATAACAGTTTTCGTCAGGTTTTATGTTGCTGGACTGTAAATTTTGACCATCTGGTCTACTTTTTGTTGTTGCGACGTCTTAATTTCTATTAAACTTACTGCGCAAGCGTTTTCTGATGTGATTTACCTGATCTTTTTGTCGCTTAAGTCGCTTTCAGGCCGCCAGTCCCGCAAAAGAATAAACAAAATATCCGTTTTAAGTTGACTTTTACCCTCTGAATATCCAGAATGCCGCCGTTTGCCAAAAATCCGCTGGCAACAAATTTGCATTGCTTCGTAACGTAGTTGTGAATTAATATGCAAATAAAGTGAGTGAATATTCTCTGGAGGGTGTTTTGATTAAGTCAGCGCTATTGGTTCTGGAAGACGGAACCCAGTTTATCGGTCGGGCCATAGGGGCAACAGGTTCGGCGGTTGGGGAAGTCGTTTTCAATACTTCAATGACCGGTTATCAAGAAATCCTCACTGATCCTTCCTATTCTCGCCAAATCGTTACTCTTACTTATCCTCATATCGGCAATGTCGGCACCAATGCGGCTGACGAAGAATCCTCTCAGGTACATGCGCAAGGTCTGGTCATTCGCGACCTGCCGCTGATCGCCAGCAACTTCCGCAATACTGAAGACCTTTCTTCTTACCTGAAGCGCCATAACATCGTGGCGATTGCCGATATTGATACCCGCAAGCTGACGCGTCTGCTGCGCGAGAAGGGTGCACAAAACGGCTGCATCATCGCAGGGGATAACCTGGATGCAGCGCTGGCGCTGGAAAAAGCGAAAGCCTTCCCGGGCCTGAACGGCATGGACCTGGCGAAAGAAGTGACTACCGCAGAAGCCTACAGCTGGACACAGGGGAGCTGGACGCTGGAAGGTGACCTGCCGGAAGCGAAACCAGAGAGCGAGCTGCCGTTCCACGTTGTGGCTTACGATTTCGGTGCCAAGCGCAATATCCTGCGTATGCTGGTTGATCGCGGTTGCCGCCTGACGGTGGTTCCGGCGAAAACCTCTGCTGAGGACGTGCTGAAGATGAACCCGGACGGCATCTTCCTTTCCAACGGTCCTGGCGACCCGGCACCGTGTGATTACGCTATCGACGCCATCAAATCCTTCCTGGAAACAGATATCCCGGTATTCGGTATCTGCCTCGGCCATCAGCTGCTGGCGCTGGCGAGCGGTGCGAACACCGTGAAGATGAAGTTTGGTCACCACGGCGGTAACCACCCGGTGAAAGACATCGACAACAACACGGTGATGATTACCGCACAGAACCACGGTTTTGCAGTGGATGAGGCATCCATGCCGTCTAATCTGCGCGTGACGCACAAATCACTGTTTGATGGCACCCTGCAGGGCATCCATCGCACCGATAAGCCAGCGTTCAGCTTCCAGGGGCACCCTGAAGCCAGCCCGGGCCCACACGATGCCGCACCGCTGTTCGATCACTTCATCGAACTTATCGGGCAATACCGTAAGACTGCTAAATAATCAGGAGCTGAGAAGACAATGCCAAAACGTACAGACATAAAAAGCATCCTGATCCTTGGCGCTGGCCCGATTGTTATCGGCCAGGCCTGTGAATTCGACTACTCCGGTGCGCAGGCGTGTAAAGCCCTGCGTGAAGAGGGTTACCGCGTCATCCTCGTGAACTCTAACCCGGCCACCATCATGACCGACCCGGAAATGGCTGATGCGACCTACATCGAGCCAATTCATTGGGAAGTGGTACGCAAAATTATCGAAAAAGAGCGTCCGGACGCGGTTCTGCCGACAATGGGCGGCCAGACGGCGCTGAACTGTGCGCTGGAGCTGGAGCGTCAGGGCGTGCTGGCAGAGTTTGGCGTGACCATGATTGGTGCGACTGCCGACGCGATTGATAAAGCAGAAGACCGCCGCCGCTTCGACGTGGCGATGAAAAAAATCGGCCTCGATACAGCGCGTTCTGGTATCGCACACAACATGGAAGAAGCGCTGGCCGTGGCGGCTGACGTGGGCTATCCGTGCATTATTCGTCCATCCTTTACGATGGGCGGTACCGGTGGCGGCATCGCCTACAACCGCGAAGAGTTCGAAGAGATTTGCGAACGCGGTCTGGATCTCTCCCCAACCAAAGAGCTGCTGATTGATGAATCGCTGATTGGCTGGAAAGAGTACGAGATGGAAGTGGTGCGTGATAAAAACGACAACTGCATCATCGTTTGCTCTATCGAGAACTTCGATGCGATGGGTATTCACACCGGTGACTCCATCACCGTTGCGCCTGCTCAGACGCTGACCGACAAAGAATACCAAATCATGCGTAACGCCTCGATGGCGGTACTGCGTGAAATCGGCGTGGAAACCGGCGGTTCAAACGTTCAGTTCTCGGTGAACCCGAAAACAGGCCGTCTGATTGTTATCGAAATGAACCCGCGAGTGTCCCGTTCTTCCGCGCTGGCCTCGAAAGCCACCGGTTTCCCGATTGCCAAAGTGGCGGCGAAACTGGCGGTGGGTTACACCCTCGATGAACTGATGAACGACATCACCGGTGGCCGCACTCCTGCGTCCTTCGAACCGTCCATCGACTACGTTGTGACGAAAATTCCACGCTTCAACTTCGAAAAATTTGCCGGTGCGAACGACCGTCTGACGACCCAGATGAAATCTGTGGGCGAAGTGATGGCGATTGGCCGCACCCAGCAGGAATCCCTGCAGAAAGCCCTTCGCGGCCTGGAAGTGGGCGCGACTGGCTTTGACCCGAAAGTGAGCCTGGACGACCCGGAAGCGCTGACTAAAATCCGCCGCGAGCTGAAAGACGCCGGTGCAGAGCGTATCTGGTACATCGCTGATGCCTTCCGTGCTGGCCTGTCCGTCGATGGCGTGTTCAACCTGACCAACATCGACCGCTGGTTCCTGGTACAGATTGAAGAGCTGGTGCGTCTGGAAGAACAGGTCGCAGAGCAGGGTATTAATGGCCTGGACGCAGACTTCCTGCGCGTGCTGAAGCGTAAAGGCTTCGCCGATGCGCGTCTGGCAAAACTGGCGGGCGTGCGCGAAGCGGAAATCCGCAAGCTGCGTGACCAGTATAATCTGCACCCGGTCTACAAACGTGTGGATACCTGTGCGGCAGAATTCGCGACCGACACCGCGTACATGTACTCCACCTATGAAGACGAGTGCGAAGCGAACCCATCCGTCGACCGCGACAAAATTATGGTACTGGGCGGTGGGCCAAACCGTATCGGCCAGGGTATTGAGTTCGACTACTGCTGCGTACACGCCTCTCTGGCGCTGCGCGAAGACGGTTACGAAACCATCATGGTCAACTGTAACCCGGAAACCGTATCTACCGACTACGACACCTCCGACCGCCTCTACTTCGAGCCGGTAACGCTGGAAGATGTGCTGGAAATCGTGCGTATTGAGAAGCCGAAAGGCGTGATCGTGCAGTACGGTGGTCAGACGCCGCTGAAGCTGGCGCGCGCGCTGGAAGCCGCTGGTGTGCCGGTTATCGGTACCAGCCCGGATGCCATTGACCGTGCAGAAGACCGTGAGCGTTTCCAGCAGGCGGTTGACCGTCTGAAGCTGAAACAGCCGGCAAACGCCACCGTGACCGCGATTGAGATGGCTGTAGAGAAAGCCAAAGAGATTGGTTACCCGCTGGTGGTGCGTCCTTCCTACGTCCTGGGCGGCCGTGCGATGGAAATCGTATACGACGAAGCCGACCTGCGTCGTTACTTCCAGACTGCGGTCAGCGTCTCCAACGATGCGCCAGTCCTGCTCGACCGCTTCCTGGACGATGCGGTAGAAGTTGACGTCGACGCCATCTGCGACGGCGAAATGGTGCTGATTGGCGGCATCATGGAGCACATCGAGCAGGCGGGCGTACACTCCGGTGACTCTGCCTGTTCTCTGCCTGCGTACACCCTGAGCCAGGAAATTCAGGATGTGATGCGCCAGCAGGTACAGAAACTGGCCTTCGAGCTGCAGGTTCGTGGTCTGATGAACGTCCAGTTCGCGGTAAAAGACAACGAAGTCTACCTGATTGAAGTGAACCCGCGTGCGGCGCGTACCGTACCGTTCGTCTCCAAAGCCACCGGTGTTCCGCTGGCGAAAGTGGCGGCGCGCGTGATGGCAGGCCAGACGCTGGCTCAGCAGGGCGTGACCAAAGAAATTATCCCGCCGTACTACTCAGTGAAAGAAGTGGTGCTGCCGTTCAACAAATTCCCGGGCGTTGACCCGCTGTTAGGGCCAGAAATGCGTTCTACCGGGGAAGTGATGGGCGTGGGTCGCACCTTCGCAGAAGCCTTCGCGAAGGCGCAGCTGGGCAGTAACTCCACCATGAAGAAAACGGGCCGTGCGCTGCTTTCCGTTCGCGAAGGCGATAAAGAGCGCGTGGTTGACCTGGCCGCCAAGCTGCTGAAACAGGGCTTCGAGCTGGATGCAACCCACGGTACGGCAATTGTGCTGGGTGAAGCGGGCATTAACCCGCGTCTGGTGAACAAGGTGCATGAAGGTCGTCCGCACATTCAGGATCGTATCAAGAATGGCGAATACACCTACATCATCAACACCACCGCAGGCCGCCAGGCGATTGAAGACTCCAAGCTGATTCGCCGCAGCGCGCTGCAGTACAAAGTGCATTACGACACCACCCTGAACGGCGGTTTCGCAACAGCGATGGCGCTGAATGCGGATGCCACCGAGAAGGTAATTTCGGTGCAGGAAATGCACGCGCAAATTAGCAAGTAAATAAAAAATGCCCGGCGACACACGGTTGCCGGGCATGATCTCCCCTTCAGAACCTTCTGCTTTTCCATTTCTGCTCAGCCAGTTAGCTTTTGATCGATAACGACATTTTTCTGATAATAGGGCGAACTGAATCACTTGTTCAGATTTCTGGCGTTAACCCGTCAATAATCTTCACTATTAGCCTTGTGGATTACTGACTACACTCTTTTGAGAAAAGAAAGCAGTAAAACAACAGGCTAATGAATGATTCTGATAATTTATGCGCATCCTTATCCGCAGCACTCGCACGCGAATAAGCGAATGCTTGAGCAAGTACGGACGCTTGAAAACGTAGAGATACGTTCCCTCTATCAACTGTATCCCGATTTTAATATCGATATCGCCGCTGAACAGGAAGCGCTCGCTCGTGCCGATCTGATTATCTGGCAACACCCAATGCAGTGGTACAGCACCCCTCCGCTTCTTAAGCTGTGGATCGACAAAGTCTTCTCGCATGGCTGGGCGTATGGCCACAACGGCAATGCGCTGAAGGGCAAAAGCCTGATGTGGGCCGTCACCACTGGCGGCGGTGAAAGCCACTTCGATATCGGTGCTTTCCCGGGTTTTGAGGTGCTGGCACAGCCACTCCAGGCGACCGCGCTGTACTGCGGCCTTACCTGGCTGCCTCCTTTCGCGATGCACTGCACTTTTGTCTGTGACGATGAAACGTTACAGGCGCAGGCTCGCCACTACAAACAACGCTTACTGGAGTGGCAGGAGGTGCACAATGGATAGCCATACGCTGATACAGGCGCTGATTTACCTCGGTGCGGCGGCCCTGATTGTGCCCGTAGCGGTTCGTCTGGGGCTGGGGTCTGTGCTGGGTTATCTGATTGCCGGGTGCATCATTGGGCCGTGGGGTTTCCGCCTGGTCACGGATGCTGAGGCGATTCTGCATTTTGCGGAAATTGGCGTTGTGCTGATGTTGTTTGTCATTGGTCTGGAGCTGGATCCGCAGCGTTTATGGAAACTGCGTGCCTCGGTGTTTGGCGGTGGTGCATTGCAGATGCTGGCCTGTGGCCTGCTGCTGGGTGGGTTCTGTATCCTGCTGGGGATGGAGTGGAAAGTCGCGGAGCTTATCGGCATGACGCTGGCACTCTCCTCCACGGCGATTGCCATGCAGGCGATGAACGAGCGTAACCTGACGGTTTCTCAGATGGGGCGCAGTGCGTTTTCCGTGCTGTTATTCCAGGATATTGCCGCCATTCCGCTGGTGGCGATGATCCCGCTGCTGGCCGCCAGTGGAGCATCCACAACGCTCGGTGCATTTGCGCTGTCGGCGCTGAAGGTTATCGGGGCGCTGGCGCTGGTTATTCTGTTAGGTCGGTACGTTACCCGTCCATTATTGCGCTTTGTTGCCCGTTCGGGTCTGCGCGAAGTGTTCAGTGCCGTCGCCCTGTTCCTGGTGTTTGGCTTTGGTCTGCTGCTGGAAGAAGCCGGGCTGTCGATGGCAATGGGTGCGTTCCTGGCAGGGGTTCTGCTGGCAAGTTCTGAATACCGTCACGCACTGGAAAGCGATATTGAGCCGTTCAAAGGACTGCTGCTGGGGCTGTTCTTCATCGGCGTAGGGATGTCTATCGACTTTGGCACGCTGATGACGCATCCGCTGCGGATCATCATCCTGCTGGTCGGTTTCCTGGTAATCAAAATGGCGATGCTGTGGTTGATTGCCCGTCCGCTGAAGGTACCCAATAAACAGCGCCGCTGGTTCGCCGTGTTGCTTGGGCAGGGGAGTGAATTTGCGTTCGTGGTCTTTGGTGCAGCGCAGATGGCTAATGTACTTGATCCTGAGTGGGCGAAAGCGTTAACGCTTGCCGTGGCGCTGTCGATGGCGGCAACCCCGATCCTGCTGGTATTGCTGACGCGTCTGGAAGCATCGGGTAGCGAGCAGGAGCGCGAAGCTGATGAGATTGACGAAGAGCAGCCTCGGGTGATCATCGCTGGTTTTGGCCGCTTCGGGCAGATCACCGGTCGTTTATTGCTGTCGAGTGGGGTGAAAATGGTGATCCTCGACCACGATCCTGACCATGTGGATACCCTGCGTAAATTCGACATGAAGGTCTTTTACGGTGACGCGACCCGCGTCGATCTGCTGGAGTCGGCTGGGGCAGCGAAGGCCGAGGTGCTGATTAACGCCATCGACGATCCGCAGACCAGCATACAGCTGGTGGAACTGGTGAAAGAGCATTTCCCGAATCTGACCATTATCTCGCGTGCGCGCGATGTGGATCATTACATCCAGCTGCGGCAGGCCGGGGTGGACGCGCCAGAGCGTGAAACGTTCGAAGGTGCGCTCAAATCTGGCCGAATGGCGCTGGAAAGTCTGGGGTTGGGGGCGTATGAAGCGCGTGAACGTGCTGACCTGTTCCGCCGTTTTAATACCGATATGGTAGAGGAGATGGCGGCGATGGCTGGCAGCACCGCATCAGAACGTGCCGCCGTGTTTAAACGCACCAGCGCGATGCTGACAGAAATCATTAATGAGGATCGTAATCACCTGTCGCTGATCCAGCGTCATGGCTGGCAGGGCACGGAAGAGGGCAAGCATACCGGTAACCCGGAGGACGAACCGGAGAGTAAACCTTCCGTGTGAAGTGGAGTTGCCAGCAATATTAAAAAATTTCTGTTTCTTTACCCTGCCGCCAGTCGACGAAAGATTAAGCTTTCCGTATAGTGGCGGCAATTTTTTGCATCCGGGAAATTTTCAATGATCAGTCTGATTGCCGCGCTGGCGGTAGACCGCGTTATCGGCATGGAAAATGCCATGCCGTGGAACCTGCCTGCCGATCTCGCATGGTTTAAACGTACAACGTTAAACAAGCCGGTAGTGATGGGCCGCCTGACCTGGGAGTCGATTGGTCGCCCACTGCCAGGACGTAAGAACATCGTGATCAGTAGCCAGCCAGGCACTGACGATCGCGTCGAATGGGTAAAATCCGTCGACGAGGCCATTGCTGCATGTGGTAATGCCGAAGAGATCATGGTGATCGGTGGCGGTCGTGTGTACGAACAATTTCTGCCAAAAGCGCAGAAGCTGTATCTGACTCACATTGATGCGGAAGTGGAAGGGGATACTCATTTCCCGGATTACGATCCAGATGAGTGGGAATCTGTGTTCAGCGAATTCCACGACGCGGATGCGCAGAACTCACACAGCTACTGCTTCGAGATTCTGGAACGTCGCTAAGTCTCTCTAACCCTCTCCCCATAGGGGAGAGGGGATCCTTCAGGAGGCGACCGCCTCACTTTCTCCTAAGTCCAGCTGCCGGTTGGACGGCTGAACAAAGTAAGCTTTATCTTCCCAGCGTAAGCAGGTCAAATCCCCGCCCCAGCAGCATCCGGTATCAAGACCGTAGATCCCCTCCGGGGTGCCTTTACCTTCAAGCGCCGCCCAGTGACCAAACACCACGCTGTACTCGTTTGTGACGGGCCCTGGGATAGCAAACCACGGTTTGAGCGGCGCAGGTGCGCTGTCTGGCGTGTCTTTGCAGTACATATCCAGCTGCCCGTTCGGGAAGCAAAAACGCATGCGCGTGAAGGCGTTAGTGATAAAACGCAGACGTGCCAGACCGCTGAGATCTTCGCTCCAGTGGTTCGGCATATCACCGTACATGGCATCGAGGAAGAAAGGATAAGAGTCGCTTGCCAGGACCGCCTCAACGTCACGCGCGCAGATTTTTGCCGTTTCGAGATCCCACTGAGGGGTGATCCCGGCATGTGCCATGATCAGTTTTTTCTCTTCATCGATCTGCAGTAGCGGCTGGCGGCGTAGCCAGTTGAGCAGGTCATCGGCATCTGGCGCATCCAGCAGCGTAGAGAGCCTGTCTTTAGGCTTGTTACGGCTGATCCCGGCGAAAACCGCCAGCAGATGCAGATCGTGATTGCCCAGCACCATACGTACGCTGTCGCCCAGTGATTTTACGAAGCGCAAAACATCAAGGGAGCCTGGGCCGCGCGCAACTAAATCGCCCGTCAGCCAGAGCATATCTTGTCCTGGCGTGAAGTCGACCTGTTTTAATAATGCGATCAGTTCATCGTAGCAACCGTGAACGTCGCCAATCAGATATGTAGACATTGGATTAGTGAATGAGTGTTGTAACGGCGAGACGGAATACAGGAATAGCAATGCGGAACGGATTGCCATCGATGTCGACCATCTCATAATGGCCCTGCATAGTACCCAGCGGCGTTTCAATCACCGCGCCGCTGGTGTACTGATACTCTTCGCCAGGGGCGATATGGGGTTGTTCACCGACCACACCCTCGCCCTGAACTTCAATTTCGCGGCCATTGCCGTTGGTGATAAGCCAGTAACGCCCAAGCAGTTGCACAGGCATCCGCCCCAGATTGCGAATGGTCACGGTGTAAGCAAAGACAAAACGTTCATCATCCGGTGAAGACTGGGACTCAACATAGACGCTTTGTACATGGACACATACGCGGGGCGAATCAATCATGGCTTAACTCTCCTTCGGAGGCGCATTTTCACTGATGTAATTAGCCAGCTTGCAGTACTGTTCTACGGAAATATTTTCTGCACGCATTGCCGGGTCGATACCCAACTCAGTTAACACTTCAACGGTAAACAGATTGCCCAGGCTGTTACGGATCGTTTTACGGCGCTGGTTAAAGGCTTCTGTGGTAATGCGGCTCAGTACGCGCAGGTCTTTGACCGGGTACGGCATCGTTTTATGCGGTACAAGACGCACAACCGCAGAGTCCACTTTCGGTGGTGGTGTGAAGGCTGATGGCGGTACTTCGAGCACCGGGATCACATTGCAGAAATATTGTGCCATCACGCTTAAACGACCATACGCTTTACTGTTCGGCCCTGCAACCAGACGGTTAACAACCTCTTTTTGCAACATGAAGTGCATGTCGGCAATGGCATCAGTATAGCTAAACAGGTGGAACATCAGCGGAGTGGAGATGTTGTAGGGCAGGTTACCAAACACGCGCAACGGCTGGCCCATTTTTGCTGACAGTTCGCCGAAGTTCATGGTCATGGCATCCTGCTGATAAATAGTCAGCTTCGGCCCCAGGAACGGGTGCGTTTGCAGGCGAGCAGCGAGATCCCGGTCGAGTTCGATAACGGTCAGTTCGTCCAGACGTTCACCAACGGGTTCGGTCAGTGCGGCAAGACCTGGGCCGATTTCGACCATTGCCTGGCCTTTCTGCGGATTAATGGCAGACACGATACTGTCGATCACGAACTGATCGTTGAGGAAGTTTTGCCCGAAGCGTTTACGGGCTAAGTGGCCCTGATGGACTCGATTAGTCATTGAGTATTAACAATCATTTTGATGGCGAGATTAAGCGCCGTAATAAAACTGCCGACATCCGCTTTTCCCAGGCCTGCCAGATCCAGCGCAGTACCGTGGTCAACGGACGTTCGAATAAAAGGTAAACCGAGGGTGATATTCACGCCACGGCCAAAGCCCTGGTATTTTAGCACGGGCAGGCCCTGATCGTGGTACATCGCGAGCACAGCATCGGCATTATCCAGGTATTTAGGCTGGAAAAGGGTGTCTGCAGGCAGTGGCCCACTTAAGTTCATCCCTTTCGCCCGCATTTCGTCGAGCACCGGAATAATGGTATCGATCTCTTCCGTCCCCATGTGCCCGCCTTCACCGGCATGCGGATTCAGGCCGCAGACCAGCACGTGCGGCTGCTTAATGCCGAATTTGGTCTGCAGATCATGATGCAAGATCCCGATGATCTCACGCAGGAGTTCAGGGGTGATGGCATCAGGAATGGCTTTGATGGGCAGATGGGTCGTTACCAGCGCAACGCGCATCGCTTCCGTTGCCAGCATCATCACCACTTTCGGGCTGTGCGAGCGCTCTTCAAAGAACTCGGTGTGTCCGGTAAACGGTATGCCAGCTTCGTTGATGACGCCTTTGTGCACGGGGCCAGTCACCAGCGCGGCAAATTCGCCCTTCAGGCAACCGTCACAGGCGCGTGCCAGCGTGTCGACAACGTAGTGACCGTTTTCCGTGCTGAGCTGACCGGGTACGACGGGAGTTCGAAGCGGGACTGAAAGCAGCGTGAGCGTGCCTGCCTGTTGCGGAGTGGGCTGTTGACCTTCAACGTACGGGATGAGCGTCAAAGGCAGACCGAGCAGTTTTGCCCGGTCTTGTAACAGTGTTGCATCTGCACAGACGACCAGTTCTACCGGCCAGCTGCGCTGGGCGAGCTGGACAACGAGGTCAGGCCCAATCCCGGCGGGTTCGCCGGGAGTGATAACAACACGATGCTGTTTCATTAGTTGCTCAGTATTTTCACGTAAGCGCTGGCGCGTTGTTCCTGCATCCAGGTTGCCACTTCTTCAGAGAACTTACGGTTAAACAGCATACGGTAGGCTCTGTCTTTCTGGGCCGCGTCCGTTTTATCGACGTTGCGGGTGTCCATCAGCTCGATCAGATGCCAGCCAAAGGAGGAATGTACCGGCGCGCTCATCTGGCCTTTATTCAGCTTCATCAACGCATCGCGGAACGCAGGATCGTAGATATCTGCTGCTGCCCAGCCCAGATCGCCGCCCTGGTTAGCAGAGCCGGGATCCTGAGAGAACTCTTTTGCTGCATTCGCAAAGGAGGTTTTACCACTCTTGATGTCGGCTGCAATCTGTTCCAGCTTCGCACGTGCCTGGTCGTCCGTCATAATTGGTGACGGCTTCATAAGGATGTGGCGAGCATGCACTTCCGTGACGGAAATGCTCTGGCTCTGACCGCGCAGATCGTTCACTTTCAGGATGTGGAAGCCCACACCAGAGCGAATTGGACCGACAATGTCGCCTTTCTTCGCCGTGCTCAGCGCCTGAGCAAAGATGGATGGCAGCTCCTGAATACGTCCCCAGCCCATCTGGCCGCCTTTCAGCGCCTGCTGGTCTGCAGAGTAGGTGATGGCCAGTTTGCCGAAGTCACCACCCTTACGTGCCTGATCAACGATAGAACGCGCCTGGCTTTCTGCTTCAGCGGCCTGATCGGACGTTGGGTTCTCTGGCAGTGGGATCAGGATGTGGCTCAGGTTCAGTTCTGTGCTGGCATCATTCTGGTTACCCACCTGTTTTGCCAGAGCATCCACTTCCTGAGGCAGAATAGTGACGCGGCGGCGTACTTCATTGTTACGCACTTCCGAAATCAGCATCTCTTTGCGGATCTGATTACGGTAGGTGGCATAGCTGATGCCATCATGGGCCAGACGACTGCGCATCTGATCCATGCTCATGTTGTTCTGCTTCGCGATGTTAGCGATCGCCTGATCGAGCTGCGCGTCACTGACTTTCACCCCCATTTTCTGACCCATTTGCAGGATAATCTGATCCATGATCAGACGTTCCAGGATCTGGTGGCGCAGCGTTGCGTCATCCGGAAGTTGCTGCCCTGCTTCGCCCGAGTTGAGCTTTACAGATTTCATCAAGCCGTCAACGTCACTTTCAAGTACGACGCCGTTGTTAACCACTGCGGCGACTTTATCAACAACCTGGGGGGCCGCGAAGCTGGTATTCGCAACTAAAGCGACACCAAGCAGCAGCGTTTTCCAGTTCTTCATACTTTTTCCATTTCAATTAACCGCAGAGCGGATTACGTTGCAAATCAAGCACATTACAAAGAAGTACGGTACGGCAGAATGTTCGAGCGTAGCATCTTCTGAGTGCCCAGACCGTAGTTGGAACTCAGGCCGCGTAACTCGACGTTAAAGCCAATCACGTTATCGTATTTGCTCTGATTGTTTGTAGTATCCCAGCCGTTAAGCTTACGTTCGTAGCCGAAACGAATCGCGTAACAGCAGGAGTTATATTGCAGACCCAACATCTGGTCAGCTGATTTATTGGCATTTGTGTCAAAGTAGTAGGCACCGACGATTGACCAGCGATCGGCGATTGGCCAACTTGCTGCTCCACCGACCTGTGAAATCCCGTTTTTATACTGCTCTGCGGTGGAATAGTTCGGCAGAGTTGCCTGGATATATTCCGGGCTGGCATAACGATACGTTAACTGCACCATGCGGTCTTCATCACGACGATATTCGATCGCCGCGCTGCTTGTCGCAATATTGTCAAGACGCGTATCGTACTGCACACCGCCGCGTAAACCCCAACGGTCGGTCATGCGCCAGTAGGTGTCGCCAGCCCAAACCAGTGAACCCGTTTTGTTGTCTTTCTCCCAGTTAATGTTGTCATCACCAGTGCGAGACTCGGTGAAATAGTAGATTTGACCAACAGAAACGTTAAAACGTTCAACGGCGGATTCATCATAAACGCGCGTTGTGACCCCTGTCGTTAACTGGTTCGCTGATGCGATACGGTCAAGACCGCCGTAGGTACGGTCGCGGAACAGACCGCTGTAGTCTGACTGCAGTAACGAAGAGTCATAGTTATTGATGTTACTTTGGTCGCGATAAGGGACGTACAGGTACTGCATACGTGGTTCAAGCGTCTGGGTATACCCTTCGGCCAGCATTGCCATATCGCGTTCGAAAACCAGTTTACCATCCATCTTGAACTGCGGCAGCGTACGGTTTACCGACTCTTCAAGATGCGCATTATTGGTGGTGTTGTAATCATCAACATTCTTTTGCTGATAGTGGGTTGCCATCAGCTTGGCTTCGGTGTTCAGGCTCGCCCAGTCGTTAGACCACGGTAAACTGATGACTGGCTCCAGGTGTACACGCGTGGCTTCTGGCATGGTGGAATTGGTGTTAACAAAATGCACGGCCTGGCCGTAAATACGGGTGTCGAACGGCCCGACGTCATTCTGGTACCAGTTCACGTCCAGTTGCGGTTCAGCACCGTAGGTGCTCGAGGTCTGGGTGTTAAAGACCTGGAACTGTTTGGTCGACACGGTCGCGTTAAAATTCTGGATGGCATAGCCAGCACTGAATATCTGCGTGGCATAGCCGTCAGTACTGGAACCGTATTTAGAGTCAAAGTCGTTGAAATAATACGGATCGCTGACCTTGGTGTAGTCAACGTTAAAACGCCAGACCTGGTCCATTACCCCGGCATGACGCCAGTAGTACATCCAGCGGTGTTTATCGCCTTCGGTAGGATGTTCATCCTGGAAGACTTTATCTGATGGCAGGTAATCCAGTTCCATCAGACCTGTACCCGCCTGAGTCAGGTAACGGAATTCGTTTTCCCACATGATATTGCCGCGCTTGTGGATATAGTGCGGCGTAATCGTGGCGTCCATGTTGGGCGCGATGTTCCAGTAATACGGCAGGTAGAACTCAAAGTAGTTCGTGGTGCTGTATTTGGCATTGGGGATCAGGAAACCTGAACGACGTTTGTCGCCTACCGGAAGCTGCATGTAAGGGCTATAGAAAACAGGTACCGGACCGAGTTTAAAACGGGCGTTCCAGATCTCTGCAACCTGTTCTTCGCGGTCGTGGATAACTTCGCTGCCCACGACGCTCCAGGTGTTGGAACCCGGTAGACATGAGGTAAAGGTGCCGTTTTCCAGGATTGTATAGCGGTTTTCGCCGCGCTGTTTCATCAGGTCTGCTTTACCACGCCCCTGACGACCCACCATCTGGTAATCACCTTCCCAGACGTTGGTATCTTTGGTGTTCAGGTTGGACCAGGCTTTCGGACCTTTCAGGATGACCTGATTGTCGTCATAGTGCACATTACCCAGCGCATCGACGGTACGAACAGGTTCAACAGCGCCTTCCGGCTGCTTCTGGTGCAGCTGCACTTCGTCGGCCTGCAGACGGCTATTGCCCTGGTTAATATCGACATTGCCCGTAAAGGTCGCATTGTCAGGATAAGTACCTTTTGAGCTGTCGGCTGTAATGGTTACCGGCAAGTTATTTGTATCGCCTTGCACCAGTGGGCGATTATAACTTGGGATGCCAAGCATACACTGCGAGGCGAGATCGGCAGCCAGCCCCTGATGGCTATACAGGGCGGAGCCAATCATAGTGGCCAGGAGGGTGGGGATACGTTTTTTCATACGTTATATTTTATTGTTCCGTCATCAGTGGCTACGGCTTACAAACGCTCAGAGACTATCTTACTCATCAGCGCAGTACCAGCGTTAATCCTGCCCGTTTGCGCGCCAGAGTGTTAGGCTCGCTATCGAATGACGAGTATGATAAAGCAAATTATAGGCGATGTCCTTCAATTGACCGCGGCTTGACCACGGTGATGATGGCGTTGCGTCGACCAGGAACATGACTATCCGGGGAGTATATGCAGTATTGGGGTAAAATAATCGGCGTTGCGTTCGCAATAATGATGGGTGCCGGGTTCTGGGGGATCGTACTGGGCCTCATTATCGGTCATATGTTTGATAAGGCACGCAGTCGCAAAATGGCCTGGTTTGCCAACCAGCGCGAGCGTCAGGCGCTGTTTTTCTCCACCACTTTTGAGGTGATGGGGCACTTAACCAAGTCAAAAGGACGTGTGACCGAGGCGGATATCCAGATCGCCAGCGTTTTTATGGATCGTATGAATCTGCACGGCGAGTCACGTCTGGCGGCGCAAAATGCGTTTCGTATCGGTAAATCTGATAACTATCCACTGCGCGAAAAAATGCGTCAGTTCCGCAGCATTTGTTTTGGCCGTTTTGATTTAATTCGGATGTTTCTGGAGATCCAAATTCAGGCGGCGTTCGCGGACGGTTCCCTTCATCCCAATGAACGTGATGTGTTATATGTCATTGCCGAAGAGCTGGGGATCTCCCGCATGCAGTTCGACCAGTTCCTGCGCATGATGCAGGGTGGCGCACAGTTTGGCGGTGGCTATCAGCAACAGCAGTCGTCTGGCGGCGGCTGGCAGCAGGCACAGCGTGGCCCGACGCTGGAAGATGCCTGTAACGTGCTCGGCGTGAAGCCAACGGATGATGCCACCACCATCAAGCGCGCCTATCGTAAGCTGATGAGTGAACATCACCCGGACAAACTGGTGGCGAAAGGTTTACCGCCAGAGATGATGGAGATGGCGAAGCAAAAAGCGCAGGAAATCCAGAAAGCGTATGAGCTGATTAAAGAGCAGAAAGGTTTTAAATAAAAAATGGCCCGACAGCGTCGGGCCATTTTTTTTAGAAGTCCACCGGGGCTTTAAACGTCATGGCGTTACCAAAAACCGGATGGGTAATGGTGAGCGTTTGCGCATGCAGCTGCAAACGGCTCGCCATTGCCAGCGCTTCTGGTGGGGCGTAGAAACGGTCTCCCAGAATCGGGTGACCCAGCGCGAGCATATGCACGCGCAGCTGGTGTGAGCGTCCGGTGATCGGCTTCAGCAAGACGCGCGCGGTGTTATCCGGCGCGTACTCCAGCACTTCATATTCGGTTTGGGCAGCCTTGCCGGTTTCATAACAGACTTTCTGCTTCGGGCGGTTAGGCCAGTCACAAATCAGCGGTAAATCCACCAGTCCTTCCGCTTGTGCCGGGTGGCCCCAGACACGCGCGACATACTGCTTTTTCGGCTCGCGCTCGCGGAACTGACGCTTCAGCTCGCGTTCCGCCTCTTTGTTCAGAGCCACCACAATCACGCCGCTGGTGGCCATGTCCAGTCGGTGAACGGACTCAGCCTGAGGATAATCACGCTGAATACGCGTCATCACGCTGTCTTTGTGCTCATCCAGTCGCCCCGGCACGGACAACAGGCCGCTCGGCTTGTTGACCACCATGATGTGTTCATCCTGATACAGAATGACCAGCCAGGGATCCATCGGTGGATTGTAGGGCTCCATTACCATCTTGCGCTCCGTTTACTGATGCGTCACAACGATAAGACGCAGGGCATCCAGACGCCAGCTTGCCTGATTCAGGCTTTCCAGCACCTGCTGACGGTTACTTTCGATTGCAGCCAGTTCATCGTCACGGATGTTTGGGTTCACCGCCTTCAACGCTTCCAGACGTGACAGCTCCGCAGAGAGTTTCTCGTCGGCTTCGGTGCGTGCGGCATCAATCAGCGCTCTGGCCGCTTTTTCTACCTGGGTTTCGCCCAGTTGCAGAATGGCGTGTACGTCCTGCTGTACCGCGTTGACCAGCTTGCTGCCCGTATGGCGGTTTACCGCGCTCAGCTGACGGTTAAAGCTTTCGAACTCGACCTGGGCTGCCAGGTTGGTGCCGTTTTTATCCAGCAGCAGACGCACTGGCGTTGGCGGCAGGAAGCGGGTGAGCTGCAGCTGTTTTGGTGCCTGTGCTTCCACAACGTAGATCAGCTCCACCAGCAGAGTACCCACTGGCAGCGCTTTGTTCTTCAGCAGCGAAATGGTACTGCTGCCGGTGTCGCCAGAGAGGATCAGATCCAGTCCATTGCGGATCAGCGGGTGCTCCCAGGTAATAAACTGGGCATCTTCGCGGGACAGCGCCACATCACGTTCAAAGGTGATGGTGCAGCCATCTTCCGGCAGGCCAGGGAAATCCGGTACCAGCATATGATCGGACGGGGTCAGAACGATCATGTTCTCGCCACGATCGTCCTGGTTAATGCCGACGATGTCGAACAGGTTCATGGAGAAGCTGATCAGGCTGGTGTCATCATCCTGTTCTTCAATGCTTTCAGCCAGTGCCTGCGCTTTTTCGCCGCCGTTGGAGTGGATCTCCAGCAGGCGGTCGCGCCCCTGTTCCAGCTGTGCTTTCAGCGCGTCGTGCTTCTCGCGGCAGGATTTGATCAGCTCATCGAATCCGTCGCTGCTTTCCGGTGCAGCCAGGTACGCGATCAGATCGGAATGCACCTGATCGTAAATTGTGCGGCCGGTTGGGCAAGTGTGTTCAAACGCATCCAGACCTTCGTGGAACCAGCGCACCAGAACGGACTGGGCGGTTTTTTCCAGATACGGGACGTGGATCTGAATATCGTGCGCCTGACCAATACGATCCAGACGGCCAATACGTTGTTCGAGTAGATCCGGGTTAAACGGCAGATCGAACATCACCAGGTTGCTGGCGAACTGGAAGTTACGGCCTTCAGAACCGATTTCAGAACACAGCAGAACCTGCGCACCGCTGTCTTCTTCACCGAACCAGGCTGCCGCACGGTCACGCTCGACAATTGACATCCCTTCGTGGAACACGGCAGCACGAATACCTTCGCGTTCGCGCAGAACCTGCTCCAGCTGCAGCGCGGTGGCTGCTTTAGCGCAGATCACCAGCACTTTCTGGGAGCGGTGAGCGGTCAAATAACCCATCAGCCACTCAACGCGCGGGTCGAAGTTCCACCAGGTTCCGGTATCACCTTCAAATTCCTGGTAGATCTGCTCCGGGTAGAGCATGTCGCGTGCGCGCTCTTCCTGCGTTTTGCGTGCCCCCATAATGCCGGACACTTTAATGGCCGTCTGATACTGGGTCGGCAGCGGCAGCTTGATGGTGTGCAGTTCGCGTTTCGGGAAGCCTTTCACGCCGTTACGGGTGTTACGGAACAGCACGCGGCTGGTGCCGTGCCTGTCCATCAGCATATCGACAAGCTCTTTGCGTGCAGATTCGGCGTTGTCACCGTCACTGTTGGCCGCCTGCAGCAACGGTTCGATATCCTGCTCGCCAATCAGATCGCTCAGGGTATTCAGTTCGTCATTAGAAAGGCGGTTACCTGCCAGCAACAACGCAACGGCATCAGCGACCGGACGGTAGTTTTTCTGCTCTTCAACAAACTGCTCAAAATCGTGGAAACGGTTTGGGTCAAGCAGGCGCAGACGCGCAAAGTGGCTCTCCAGACCCAGCTGCTCTGGCGTTGCCGTCAGCAGCAGGACGCCAGGTACGCGCTCGGCAAGTTGTTCAATCGCCATGTATTCGCGGCTTGGGGCCTCTTCGCTCCAGACCAGGTGGTGCGCTTCATCGACCACCATCAAATCCCATTCCGCATCACACAGGTGCTCAAGGCGCTGCTTGCTGCGGCGGACGAAGTCCAGGGAGCAAATCACCAGCTGTTCTGTTTCAAACGGGTTGTCAGCGTCGTGCTGTGCTTCGGCATAACGCTCGTCGTCAAACAGCGAGAAGCGCAGGTTAAAGCGGCGCAGCATTTCCACCAGCCACTGGTGCTGCAGGGTTTCCGGTACCACAATCAGCACGCGTTCGGCCGCGCCGGAAAGCAGCTGTTGATGCAGGATCATGCCTGCTTCAATGGTTTTACCCAGGCCGACCTCGTCTGCCAGTAACACGCGAGGCGCATGGCGACGGCCCACGTCATGGGCAATATTCAGCTGGTGTGGGATCAGGCTGGTGCGTTGACCACGCAGGCCGCTCCACGGCATGCGGTACTGCTCACTCTGGAACTTACGTGCGCGATAGCGCAGGGAGAAGCGGTCCATGCGGTCGATTTGCCCGGCAAACAGGCGATCCTGCGGCTTACTGAAGACCAGTTTGCTGTCGAGCAGCACTTCGCGCAGGATGACATCGGCCTCGTCGGTATCCAGACGAGTGCCGATGTAGGCGAGCAGTCCATTCTCTTCTTTTACGTCTTCAACCTTCAGCTGCCAGCCATCATGGCTGGTCACGGTGTCGCCCGGGTTGAACATCACACGGGTAACAGGGGAGTCATTGCGAGCGTACAGGCGGTTTTCACCAGTGGCAGGGAAAAGGAGGGTGACCATGCGCGCATCGACTGCAACCACAGTTCCCAGTCCAAGTTCGCTTTCTGTATCGCTGATCCAGCGTTGACCAAGTGTAAAAGGCATATATGTTCGGCTCTAATCTTTAATTGCAGGCAATAGTTCGACCACCGTCAAAAAAGACGGTCATCAAAAAATGGGTCCGGGAATGGAAAGGGCGCTATGGTACTGGATGGCAACGATTTCGTCACGCGTCAAAATAGGCCAAGTTGCCCTGTCACTAGTGTAGCAAAATCGTCGTCGATAAAGGGCAAAATTCCATCCGCAACCGGCTGAAGCTGGCGCGTCAGGTAGTGCTCGTAATCCAGAGGTGATTGCTGATAATCAACAGGTTCCGGGCCGCTGGTGGTCCAGACATACCTGATGGTGCCCCGGTTTTGATACTGCGGCGCGCGGCCCCGGCGCACGTTTTCTTCGTCCGCCAGACGGGCTGCACGTACGTGTGGCGGGACATTACGCTGGTATTCAGTCAGCGGACGGCGCAGGCGTTTGCGGTACACCAACTGGCCATCCAGCTCACCTGCCATCAGGCTGGCTATCGTCTCGCGTACGTAGTCCTGGTAGGGTTCATTGCGAAACACCCGCAGATACAGCGTTTGCTGGAACTGCTGTGCCAGCGGCGTCCAGTCGGTACGCACCGTCTCCAGCCCTTTAAACACCATCCGCTGCTTGTCACCTTCCTGAATCAACCCGGCATAGCGCTTTTTGCTGCCCTGATCGGTGCCACGAATCGTGGGCATCAAAAAACGGCTGAAATGGGTTTCAAATTCCAGCTCTAATGCACTGGTTAAGCGCTCTTTTTGCAAATGTTCACGCCACCAGTCGTTCACGAAAGCGACCAGCTGTTTGCCGATGAGTGCGGCATCGTCTTCTGAGTGTGTCTCTTTCAGCCACACAAAGGTGGAATCGGTATCGCCGTAGATGACGTCATAACCCCGGGACTCAATCAGCGCTTTGGTCTGGCGCATGATGTCGTGCCCGCGCATGGTGATTGATGACGCCAGACGCGGGTCAAAGAAGCGACAGGCGCTGGTGCCCAGCACGCCGTAAAAGGCATTCATGATGATTTTCAGCGCCTGAGAAAGAGGTTTGTTGCTGTGCCGCTTGGCCTCGTCACGACCGTACCAGATTTGCCCCACTATTTCTGGCAGGCAGTGCTTCTCGCGCGAGAAACGCGCGCCGAGAAAGCCTTCAGTGCTGTGGGCATCGTCTGGCTGAGCCATGCCCTCAACCAGCCCTACCGGGTCGATCAGGAAGGTACGGATAATTGACGGGTAGAGGCTTTTGTAGTCCAGCACCAGCACCGAGTCATACAGTCCCGGGCGGGAATCCATCACATAACCGCCGGGGCTGGCCTGCGGCGGCACATCTCCGAGGTTGGGCGCGACATATCCTGCCCGGTGCATACGGGGAAAATAGAGGTGGCTAAACGCCGCCACGGAGCCGCCGTGTCTGTCGGCGGCGAGGCCGTTGACCGTCGCACGCTCCAGCAGGAAGGGCATGATCTCGGTTTTGTGAAAAATCTGCGTCACCAGCTCGCAATCTTTCAGGTTATAGGTGGCAAGTGCCGGCTTGTCTTCGTTAAATCGCCGGTCTATCTCGTCCATTCTGTCCCACGGGTTGTCGATGGATTTACCCTCGCCGAGCAGCTCCTGCGCGACGGTTTCCAGGGAGAAAGAGGAGAAATTCCAGAAGGCGGATTTCAGCGCTTCAATACCGTCGATAATCAGACGGCCATTGGCCTGCGCGAAGAATACGTCGTTTTTAAAGCCATGTTCACGCCACTCCAGTTCGGTATTACCGCGCCCCAGCATCAGCGGAATACGGTACCGCTCGGCATGTTTTTGCAGGACGCGCAGGTCGAACTGCACGACGTTCCAGCCGATCAATACATCGGGATCGTGATCGGCAAACCACTGGTTTAGTTTCTCCAGCAGTTGCGGTCGGCTATTGACATACTCAAGCTGAAAATTGAGGTCAGTGGCATCGCCATTTGGTGGCCCGAGCATATAGACAACCCGCTGTCCGCAGCCTTCAAGGCCGATGCAGTACAGCTCACCGTGACGGGTCGTTTCAATATCCAGCGAGACCCACTTCAGCGGCGGGCGATAATGCGGGTTGGGTTTCAGACGTGCGTTGATAAGCCTGCCGTTTTGCGTGGTGCCATCCACCCAGACAGGGGCGGTGATAAACCGCTCCATCAGGAAACGTTCCGGCGGGCGGATGTCGGCTTCGTAAAGCGTAATGCCCGCTTCGCGCAGCAGTTTTTCATAGCGCATCAACTGACGGTGGGCGCGACAGTACAGGCCATACACCGGCTGGCGGTGGAAATCTTTTAGCGCAAGTGGGGTGATACGCCAGCCGTTTTCGCCGCGCAGCAACTGTTTCACTTTCTCAACGTGAGCTTCAGGAATAAAAGCCACGGACTCCTGCGGCGGCAGCGTCACCTGCAGCGGGCCGTTATCCGTCGCCAGCCAGAATTCGACTTCTGTCCCGGAAGGCGTATCCCGCCAGTGTCGGGTCAGTAAAAAACCTGCTTGCGCCACGCCGTCACCCCATAAAACAAAACCAGGCATGATTATAGCCTGGTTGAATATTTTATGCTGGGTATATATACAGCTTATTGCCCGTAATACGCCTTCGCGCCGTGTTTACGCAGGTAATGTTTATCCAGCAGGGTTTGCTGCATATCCGGAAGTTGCGGTGCCAGCTGGCGGCAGAAGATCCCCATATAGGCAATTTCTTCGAGCACGATGGCATTATGCACGGCATCTTCGGCATTTTTGCCCCACGCAAACGGGCCGTGAGAGTGCACCAGCACGCCAGGCATCTGCGCCGCATCGATACCCTGTTTTTCAAAGGTTTCAACGATGACGTTACCGGTTTCCCACTCATACTCGCCGTTGATCTCCGCATCGGTCATTAAGCGCGTGCAGGGAATGGTGCCGTAAAAGTAGTCCGCGTGCGTGGTGCCGGTGGCCGGAATGGACTGACCGGCCTGCGCCCAGATGGTGGCATGGCGTGAATGGGTATGAACGATGCCGCCAATCGTCGGGAATGACTGATACAGCAGGCGATGGGTTGGCGTATCGGAAGAGGGCTTTTTCTTGCCTTCCACCACTTCGCCAGTCGCAATACTGACCACCACCATATCCTCGGCGGTCATTACCGTGTAATCGACGCCGGAAGGCTTGATAACGAGCACGCCCTTTTCGCGGTCAACGGCGCTGACGTTGCCCCAGGTCAGCGTCACCAGGTTATGTTTCGGCAGCGCCAGGTTGGCTTCAAGTACCTGACGTTTGAGATCTTCTAACATGCAATCCTCCAGGAAAAGTGGCCCGCCCTGCGGCAGGCCAAAAATCCCCCTGTTAACGTTTTGAGCCGTAATACACTTCGTTCCAGCGCAAGGTGTCTTTGAAGGCTGGCAGGCGGGTATCGTTATCAATTACGGTCAATTCGATATCGTGTAGCTCGGCGAACTGACGCATGTCGTTGAGATCCAGCGCGTGGCTGAAGACGGTGTGGTGCGCACCACCGGCCACGATCCAGGCCTCGGAGGCGGTTGGCAGGTCAGGTTGTGCTTTCCACAGGGCGTTCGCGACCGGCAGTTTTGGCAGTGAATGTGGTGTTTCCACGGCATCCACACAGTTCACCAGCAGGCGGAAACGATCGCCCAGGTCGATCAGGCTGGCGTTGATGGCAGGGCCGGTACGGGTGTTGAAGATCAGACGTGCCGGATCCGCTTTTCCGCCAATGCCGAGGTACTGCACGTCGAGGATCGGTTTCTCTTCGACGGCGATCGAAGGGCACACTTCCAGCATGTGCGAACCGAGCACCAGGTCGTTGCCATTTTCGAAATGGTAGGTGTAGTCCTCCATAAAGGAGGTGCCGCCCTGCAGACCGGTTGACATCACTTTCATGATGCGAAGCAGAGCGGCAGTTTTCCAGTCGCCTTCGCCGGCAAAGCCGTAGCCTTGCTGCATCAGACGTTGTACGGCCAGGCCTGGCAGTTGTTTCAGGCCGTGGAGGTCTTCAAAGGTGGTGGTGAAGGCGTGGAAGCCGCCCTGTTCCAGGAAGCGTTTCATCCCCAGCTCAATGCGCGCCGCATCCAGCACGTTCTGACGTTTGTCACCGTGGATCTGTGCGGCAGCGGTCAGGCGGTAGCTGCTTTCGTATTCATCAACCAGCGCGCTTACGTCGCCATCGCTGATTTCGTTCACCACCTGCACCAGGTCGCCCACGGCCCAGGTGTTCACGGAGAAGCCAAACTTGATCTGTGCGGCAACTTTATCGCCGTCAGTCACTGCCACCTCACGCATGTTGTCGCCAAAACGCACCACTTTCAGGTGGCGGGTATCCTGTTTAGACACCGCCTGGCGCATCCAGGAACCGATACGTTTTTGTGCGTGCTGATCCTGCCAGTGGCCGGTTACGACCGCATGCTGCTGACGCATACGCGCGCCGATAAAGCCAAACTCACGGCCGCCGTGCGCGGTCTGGTTCAGGTTCATAAAGTCCATGTCGATGCTGTCCCACGGCAGGGAGGCGTTGAACTGGGTGTGGAACTGCAGCAAAGGTTTATTGAGGATGGACAGGCCGTTGATCCACATCTTGGCAGGTGAGAAGGTGTGCAACCACACCACCATCCCGGCGCATTTATCGTCGTAGTTCGCGTCGCGGCAGATGTGGGTGATCTCGTCCGGTGTCGTCCCCAGAGGTTTCAGTACCAGTTTGCACGGCAGTTTTGCTTCCGCATTCAGCGCGTTGACCACATGTTCTGCATGCTGAGTCACCTGACGCAGCGCTTCCGGCCCGTACAGATGCTGGCTGCCAATCACAAACCACACTTCATAATTATTAAAAATGGTCATTATCGTGTCCTTAATGGGTCAGGGTTGCCGTAGTGTCCGCGCTGTGTTTTGACGGGGCGGCGACAGGGAGATAGTGAAGTTCGGCGCTTTTTGCCCATTGCTGGTAGCGCTGATAAAGCTGTTCAAAACGTTGCGCCTGCTGGGCACGCGGCTGGAGGGTATTTTCTACGGCGCTCGCCATATGCTGTTGTGCGGTCGGGATATCGACATGAACACCTGCAGCGACGGCAGCAAAAATCGCCGCGCCCAGCGCACAGCACTGATCGGAAGCCACAATCTGCAGCGGACGGTTCAGCACGTCGCAGCAGGCCTGCATGATCACCGGGTTTTTACGGGCGATGCCGCCCAGCGCCATCACGTTATTCACGTCGATGCCCTGTTCGATGAAGCATTCCATAATGGCGCGTGCGCCAAAGGCGGTGGCCGCAATCAGACCGCCAAAGAGCGCCGGTGCGTCGGTTGCCAGGTTGAGGTCGGTAATTACCCCTTTCAGGCGCTGGTTAGCGAACGGTGTACGGCGACCGTTGAACCAGTCGAGTACCACCGGGAGATGATCAAGAGACGGGTTTTTTGCCCAGGCGTCGGTGAGTTGCGGCAGAAGCTGTTTTTTGCTCTCGGTAACCTGAGCTTTCAGTTCCGGGTGCGATGCTGCCAGTTGATCCAGCGGCCAGCCCAGCACGCGGCCAAACCAGGCGTAGATATCGCCAAATGCGGACTGACCTGCTTCCAGGCCGATAACGTCCGGTACCACGCTGCCGTCAACCTGGCCGCAGATACCTTTCACCGCACGGTCGCCAACGGTGGCTTTATCCGCCGTCAGAATGTCGCAGGTTGAGGTGCCGATGACTTTCACCAGCGTGTTGGGCTGTGCGCCTGCGCCGACTGCACCCATATGGCAGTCAAATGCACCGCCGGAGATCGCCACGTTCTGCGGCAGACCGAGGCGCTTTGCCCACTCTTCACAGAGCGTGCCAACGGGAATATCGGCGGTGAAGGTGTCGGTAAACAGCGGGTATTTCAGATTTTTGTTGATGACTGGATCGAGTTCATCGAAGAACGCTGCGGGTGGCAGGCCGCCCCAGCTTTCGTGCCACAGCGATTTATGCCCGGCGCTGCAGCGGCCACGGCGAATATCCTGCGGGCGAGTGGTGCCGGAGAGCAGGGCCGGAACCCAGTCACACAATTCAATCCACGATGCTGCAGCCTGCGCCACCGAGGCGTCGGCGCGGGTGACGTGCAGAATTTTGGCCCAGAACCATTCGCTGGAGTAAATACCGCCGATGTAGCGTGAGTAATCGGTTTTGCCGGGCTGATGGCATAAACGGGTGATGGCTTCGGCTTCGTCGACGGCGGTATGGTCTTTCCACAACACGAACATGGCGTTCGGGTTGTCGGCAAACTCTGGGCGCAGCGCCAGCACACGGCCTTCGGCATCCACAGGGGCGGGGGTTGAGCCGGTGCTGTCGACGCCAATCCCGACAATCTCTGCACGCTGCGCGTCAGACAGTTCAGCCAGAACGGTTTTGATTGCCGCTTCCATCGACTCAATATAGTCACGCGGATGGTGACGGAACTGGTTGTTTGGCGCGTCGCAGTAGCGCCCCTCTTGCCAGCGCGGGTACCACTCAACGCTGGTTGCTATTTCCTGACCATGGGTACAGTCCACCGCCAGGGCGCGAACCGAGTCGCTGCCAAAATCGAGGCCAATCGCAATTGCCATTGTGTTGCTCCATCAAAAAAACAGGTATGGAAGAACATTAGAGACTGGGGGCGAAAATCGTCAGGCAGGATCCGCTAATCTTATGGATTAAATTGCTGTTGCGATTGAAAGTGTGACGCCGTGCAAATATTCAATGTGGACATTTCTGCCGCACTTATAGACACTTTTGTTACTGCTTATCTGCCCATGCTGGCGGAGAAATCAGGGGGAAAGGCTGAAACATGGCGGACGTAAAAGAGGCGTGATGCTTTTTGGATCTTTTCGCGGACCCTTTTTATACTGCTTTTATCGATATGGACAATTGGTTTCCTTCAGGACTGCCGGGAGAACTGAATATATGGCCGAAACGCAAAACGATCCCTTACTGCCAGGTTACTCATTCAACGCCCACCTGGTCGCGGGGTTAACCCCGATCGAGGCCGAGGGATATCTTGATTTTTACGTTGACCGACCGCTCGGGATGAAAGGGTATATTTTGAACCTGACCGTGCGCGGGGAAGGGGTTATCAAAAATAACGACCAGCAATTTGTTTGCCGCCCTGGCGATATACTGTTATTCCCACCGGGTGAGATCCACCATTACGGGCGTCATCCGGATGCCAAAGAGTGGTATCACCAGTGGGTCTACTTCCGTCCGCGCGCCTACTGGCAGGAGTGGCTCTCGTGGCCAGCCATTTTTGCGCACACCGGTTTTTATCGCCCGGATGATGTTCACCAGGCGCAGTTCCGCGAGCTGTTTGCGCAGATTATTGACGCCGGGCAGGCTGGTGGTCGCTATGCCGAACTGCTGGCGATTAACCTGCTTGAGCAGGTGTTGCTGCGCCGGATGGAGGCGATTAACGAATCGCTTAATCCGCCGCTGGATAACCGCGTGCGTGATGCATGCCAGTACATCAGCGATCACCTGGCCGATAGCCAGTTTGATATCGCAAGCGTCGCCCAGCATGTCTGCCTTTCTCCGTCACGTTTGTCACATCTTTTCCGCCAGCAGCTTGGCGTCAGCGTGCTGAGCTGGCGTGAGGATCAGCGCATCAGCCAGGCGAAACTGTTGCTCAGCACCACCCGGATGCCGATTGCTACCGTGGGGCGCAATGTGGGTTTTGAAGATCAACTCTATTTCTCGCGCGTCTTTAAAAAATGTACCGGGGCAAGTCCGAGTGAATTCCGCGCAGGATGTGAATGAAACGTAAAATAAGATAAACGGTCAGGTGAAGTTTCATAACTGCCAGTAAACTATTCAGACAATTGTTGTCTTGACGTGGTGAGGGGCTCTTTGCAGAATCCCTGCTTCGTTTTCTGACCGGAATAGTTATGCAGGCATTGCTGGAACATTTTATCACCCAGTCCGTTATGTACTCACTCATCGCCGTTGCGCTGGTGGCGTTCCTGGAATCCCTGGCGCTTGTCGGGCTGATTTTACCCGGCACCGTGATGATGGCGGGGCTTGGCGCGCTTATCGGCAGCGGTGAAGTCAACTTCTGGCAGGCGTGGATGGCCGGGATCGTCGGCTGCTTGCTCGGAGACTGGATCTCCTTCTGGCTGGGCTGGCGCTTTAAGAAGCCATTGCATCGCTGGTCGTTCATGAAAAAGAACAAAGCGTTGCTGGATAAAACCGAACACGCGCTGCATCAGCACAGTATGTTCACTATCCTCGTGGGGCGTTTTGTCGGGCCAACGCGTCCGCTGGTGCCAATGGTAGCCGGGATGCTGGATCTGCCTGTCTCCAAATTTGTGTTACCCAATATTATCGGCTGCGTATTCTGGCCGCCGTTCTACTTCCTGCCGGGGATCCTGGCCGGTGCGGCAATTGATATTCCTGCCGATGCGCAAAGCGGTCAGTTTAAATGGCTGTTACTGGCTGCGGCTGTCCTGTTGTGGCTGGCGGCATGGCTGTGCTGGCGGCTGTGGCGTAGCGGCAAAGCGGGAGTGGATCGCCTGACGCGCTATCTTCCACGCCCCCGCCTGTTGTGGCTGGCACCGCTGACCCTGGGAATTGCGATAGTGGCGCTGGTGGCGCTGATTCGTCATCCGCTGATGCCGGTTTATGGGGACATTTTATTGAAAGTCGTCAGCCGTTAACGGGGTGCCGGGCGGTGCTTCGTTTGCCCGGCCTACGGTTTGATCCCCAGTAATTCCGAGGCGCTGGTTTTTCCGCTTAACAGTGCTTCTGTCTCTCCATCCCATGCAATTCGCCCGTCAGCAATGACCACCGATCGCGGTGCAATCCGTGCAGCATCTTCGATACTGTGCGAAACCATCAGCATCGTAAGCTGCTGGCGCTGGCAGACGTCCTTCACCAGAGAAAGCATCTCCTGGCGCAGGGCCGGGTCGAGTGCCGAGAACGGTTCGTCCAGCAGCAGTATTGGCTGCTCACGCACCAGACAGCGGGCCAGCGCCACACGCTGACGCTGGCCGCCGGAAAGCTCTCCTGGCAGCCGGTCAATCAAGTCGGTGATCCCCATTTGCGCGGCAATGATCTCCAGCTTCTGTCGCTGTGCGTCGTTCAGCTTCAGCCCCGGATCCATCCCCAGCGCGATGTTTTGCCGTACCGTCAGATGCGTGAACAGGTTATTTTCCTGAAACAGCATCGAGACATGACGCTTAGCCGGTGGAGTGTGGGAATGGTCACCGTTTTCAATCAGTATTGACCCGCTTGCCGGTTGCAGAAAACCGGCGATCAGATTGAGCAAGGTACTCTTTCCTGCTCCGCTGGGGCCAAGGATTGCAATCATTTCCCCTTGATGCACGGAAAGGGTGAAACGCATTGGCAGGTGCTGATAGAGCCAGGTTACATCAATCAGTTTTAACATCACGCCCCGGGAGTTTTTCGATAGCGGTAAATAACGCAAAACACAGCAGCAGCAGTAATAGCGCCGTGACGGCACCATCCTGGCTACGGTAGGAGCCAATTTGCTGATACAGCCAGTATGGCAGTGTACGGAAATCTTCATTGCCGAAGAGCGCCACGACGCCAAAATCACCAATCGATAGCACACAGGCGAACGCCAGCGCCTGTGCCAGCGGGCGCTTTAGTGCGCGCAGCTCGACGACCTTTAGCCGTTGCCAGCCCTGCATACCAAGCGACTGGCACAGTAAGCTGTAGCGGCTGTTGACGTCACGCATCGGGGTTTCCAGCACCTTGAGAGCGTAAGGGATTGCCATCAGGGCATTGGTAAAGATGACGATGCCGTCAGCGCTTTCCGGCAAACCAATGGTGCTGTTGAACAGTAAAAAGAAGCCGGTAGCCAAAACAATGCCCGGCATGGCCAGAATCAGCATCCCCGTGAGTTCCAGCGCTTGCCCGGCTTTTTGCGCATGGCGGGCATAGAGTTCACGGCTGCTCCACAGCAACATCATGGTCAGAATGACGCACAGCATGCCTGCGGCCAGTGCGATCCGCAGCGAAGTCCAGGTGGCTTGCCAGAGCATGGGCTGTTGCAAAACGGACACCAGATTGATGTTCAGACCATCGACGATGACGGCCATCAGCGGCGGCAGCAGAAGCATCAGCGCCAGCGAGATGAGGATAAAATCGGTAATGCGGCTGTACAGGCTGTCCTGCGGATCGCGCCAGCCTGCTATCTGGTTACTACCGGGTGGAATGGCTTTACTCAGCCGCTGGCTGAGGAGCACCAGGACAAGGCAGCATGCCATCTGTACTATCGCCAGCAGCGCCGCACGCCCGGGGTCGTAGTCGAAATTTAACGCCTGATAAATCGCCAGCTCAATGGTCGTTGCCTGCGGCCCGCCACCGAGTGAAAGTACGGTGGCAAAACTGGCAAAGCAGAGCATAAAGATCAGCGCCGCAACGGGGGGGATTTGCCTGCGCAGCCACGGCCATTCGACAAAGCGGAAGAACGACCAGCCGTGCATGCCGAGCTGTGCAGCCAGCTGGCGCTGCTCGCCGGGAATATTCTCCAGCGCCTGCAAAAAGAGCCTTGTCGCCATCGGCATATTGAAAAAGATATGCGCCAGCAGAATACCCTTCAGTCCGTAAGGGGAGAATGTCCACTCCAGACCAAGCAGGTTACAGAGTGAGGCCAGCCAGCCCTGGCGTCCATAGACGCTCAGAATACCGAATACGGCCACCAGAACGGGCAGGATCAGCGTCATAGCGCACAGGCGCAGAAGTGCCTGTCTGCCAGGAAAACGCCTGCGATAAAGTGCCCGGGACAGGAAGATCGCCGGGAAAACCGACAGCAGTGCAGAGAGAAATGCCTGCCAGAAGGAGAAACGGATAACATGCCAGAGATAGCTGTCATGCCAGAGTGTGAGCACGTCGCTTTCTGGTGCGTTTAACCACAACGCAAGAAATGCCCCCAGACTGACCGCTACCATCAATACGGCAGCGAGCAGTCCGGGAAGTAACCAGCCGGGAATTAATGGCTGACTGCGCGTTGCCATTCACTTACCCATGCAGCACGCTGTGCGGCGACCTGTTGCGGCGTAAACTCCAGTGAGGTTTGCGGTTTAGACAGCGTATCAAAGCCCGCTGGCAGGGCCACATTGGTCACCGGGTACATCCAGTTGCCCGTCGGGATCGTATTCTGGAACGCCGGAGAAACCATAAATTTCAGGAACTTCTCGGCCAGTTCTGGCTGTTTACTGGCGGCGGTACGTGCTGCAACTTCCACCTGAAGGTAGTGACCTTCCGCAAAATCAGCAGCGGCGTAGTTGTCCTTCTTCTCGGCAATAATGTGGTAGGCCGGAGAGGTCGTGTAGCTGAGCACCAGGTCACTTTCTCCCTTCAGGAACAGGCCATACGCTTCGCTCCAGCCTTTTGTGACGGTGACGGTTTTCGCCGCCAGTTTCTGCCATGCTTCCGGCGCTTTGTCACCGTAGACTTTCTGCATCCACAGCAGCAGGCCCAGGCCTGGCGTACTGGTGCGCGGATCTTCATAAATCACGCGCCATTTCTGGTCGCTTTCAACCAGCTCTTTCAGGCTTTTCGGTGGGTTCTTCAGCTTGTTTTTGTCATAGACAAAAGCAAAGTAGCCGTAATCGAACGGGACAAAGGTATCGTTTTTCCAGCCACCAGGGACGTTGACGGCATCGGTGGCGACACCGCTTTTGGCAAACAGTCTGGTTTGCGACGCCGCATCCAGCAGGTTGTTATCCAGACCGAGCACCACGTCGGCTTTGCTGTTTTTCCCTTCCATGCGCAGACGGTTAAGCAGTGAAACGCCATCCTCCAGCGCCACGAACTTCAGCTCGCAGTTGCAGTCGGCTTCAAAGGCTTTTTTCACCGCCGGGCCAGGGCCCCAGTCGGCAGAGAAGGAGTCATAGGTGTAGACCGTCAGGACGGGCTTCGCAACAGCAGGCAGCGCAAACAGCACCAGAAGGGGAAGAATTTTTTTTAACACTTTGCACCTCAAAGTTGAGTGGCAAAGGATTTTGAGCGACAGCCTCAAATCCCTTCGCCGGCGTTATCCGGATCAGGTTCGACGGGTATTATCTCAGCGCACATCAGTGATGCAGCACCCCGTTGAGAACGGCGGTATTGTAATGATTTGGCGAATATTACGAAAGTGTTATGGTTCCGGTGGGGCAAACCAGGCGGATTTGAAATCAAACCAGCCCAGGGTGTTCATCCGTAAGCCACGCATACTGCGCTGACCCTGAATCATCAGCCAGTGGTGGATGAGCGGCACAATCGCCTGTTGCGCCAGCAACTGCTGGCACCATGAGGCCAGGTTCATTTCTCCCGCGCGCCACTGTGCGGCGTCCTGCTGCCAGTCCCGGTCAATGCAGTGTTGGATCAGCGGAACTTCATACAGGTGCGAAAAGAGTGAGAAATCGAGTGGCAGGGTAAAGTTGGCGCTGTTCAGCCAGATATCGCTGACTATCTCCCCGCGATGCCATTCATCATAATCTATTTCCTGGATGTCCAGTTGAACGCCTTCGGCAGCCAGCAGCTTGCTCATGATGCGGGCGATAAAGCGGTGTTCCACGTGGTCGCGATAATAGGTCAGGGTGATCGACTCCAGTCCGGCGGGCTTTTCGCCGTGAACCGGTCGGGCGTGATGCCAGCGCGGGAGCAGACCGTAGGCCGGGAACCAGTAAGTCTGGTATTGCTCCTCCGCCTGATAGATAAGATTGGCCGGGGAAAGCACGTGGCTCACCCATCTGCGCACGTCGCGGCTGGCACCTCGGTGGCTGCGGGCGTCAAACAGCAGGTAATAGCAGCCCTCTTCCAGACGGCTTTCAACCGCTTTTTCTCCTTCGGTTGACCCTTCCAGCGTTAATCCGCAGCTCAGCTCCTCGCTGATTTCAGGCAGAACCCAGACGTTGACTTCGTCGATCAGCGCGCGATAACCAAAGTAGTCGTCAAAGGCGCGAATTTTCAGCTGGTTGTTGGTATTGCGCGTTACCGCGTAAGGTCCTGTTCCCACGGGCTGGCTGGCAAAATGGGGCAGGGAATCCCATTCACGCGGCAGGATCATCGACGGGATATAGCCCATTAGCCACGGAAGCCACTGGTCAGGCTCGGACAGTTCGATATCAACAGTCCATGCCGTAGGGGAGTGGATCCGCGATATGTGGCCATAAAGAGGAAGAGTGCATGCCCGCTGAAGCGAATTGATGACGTCGCTGATCTCCAGCTCACGGCCGTGGTGGAAATGAATACCAGGACGTAAAAAGAAGCGCCAGTGCAGGGGAGAAAGTTGCTGCCAGTGGTGCGCGACATCGGCTTCCAGTTCCCCGTTTTCCTCATTTATGCGCGTCAGGCCGCTGAATATTTGCCGGGCCATATGGGTTTCTGAACGGCGCAACGCCGTACCGGGTAACAGGTTTTTCATCGGACGATAGTAGAGCACCCGCAGGATGTGGCGACCCTGACGAAAACTTCTCCCGAGATGGGAAACCAGCATCTGGCGTACTGCCGCTTTGTCGCCCACCAGCTGTACCAGTTGGTCGATTCTGTCCTGTTCAAGCAGGTCTTCCGCGCGTTGTTGCTGCAACGCCAGCCCGGTGTAGAGAAAGGTCAGACGCGAGCGCTTGCCGCGTCCGGCCTCGGCCTCCCAGTTTAACCAGCCCTGTTGCTGCATGGTGTTGAGCAGCGTTCGCATATGGCGACGAGAGCAGTTCAGCAGGTCGGCCAGCTCGTTCAGCGTAGTCTCCTTCGACTGCCCCTCGCAGCACTGCCAGAGGCGGATGAATTGTTGTTGCAGACGACCAGAAGGCATAAAAGGGGAACTCCTGACAAAAAATCAGCAATTTATTAATCCCTATATTAGGCCAATAATTCTTCCCGATGAAGTGAGGAGGTAAATTATGAAGAGGTCTACCGCACGTCAGTTTTATCAGCAGTACTTTTCAGCGACAAAAGGAGTGTCCTGGCTGGCCCGTCAGTGTGCAGATCAACGGCTGAGAACGCTGGAAGAATTGATGCAGTGGGACGTTACGAAAACGACCTTTTCTCGCTAACTCACCTCGATCATGTGTGACTGAGTATTGGTGCTAATCACCCGCCAGCAAAATGTTTTTGCTGGCTTTTTTCGTTTACTATTTCACCCAATTTCGATTCGCTTTCACAAGGATTTGCGCATGCTCTGGTTGATGACGATGGGGCGACGCCTGAATGGCGTGTATGCCGCTTTTATGCTGGTGGCCTTTATGATGGGTGTGGCGGGGGCGCTTCAGGCACCGACGCTGAGCCTGTTTCTGAGCCGCGAGGTGGGGGCGCAGCCGTTCTGGATTGGCCTGTTTTATACCGTCAACGCCATTGCCGGGATCCTGGTCAGCCTGTGGCTGGCAAAACGCTCGGACAGCCAGGGCGATCGCCGCAAACTGATCCTGTTTTGCTGCGCAATGGCCGTCGGGAATGCGCTGCTGTTTGCGTTCAATCGTCATTACCTTACGCTCATCACCTGTGGTGTTCTGCTGGCATCTCTGGCTAATACCGCCATGCCACAGCTGTTCGCGCTGGCTCGTGAATATGCGGATAACTCTGCGCGTGAAGTGGTGATGTTCAGCTCGGTCATGCGTGCGCAGCTCTCTCTGGCGTGGGTGATTGGCCCGCCGCTGGCGTTTATGCTGGCGCTGAATTATGGCTTTACCACCATGTTTTCCATCGCCGCCGGGATTTTTGTCATCAGCCTGGTGTTAGTGGCATTTGCCCTGCCTTCGGTGGCTCGCATTGAGCCGGTGGCGGACAGACCCGCTACGCAGGCGAGCGGCTGGCAGGATAAAAATGTCCGTATGCTGTTTATTGCCTCCACGCTGATGTGGACCTGCAACACGATGTACATCATTGATATGCCATTGTGGATCAGCAGCGATCTGGGGTTACCGGATAAGCTTGCCGGGATCTTGATGGGTACCGCCGCGGGTCTGGAAATTCCGGCGATGATTCTGGCCGGGTATTACGTTAAGCGTTCAGGAAAACGTAAGATGATGGTCATTGCTGTCGCGGCAGGAGTGGTGTTCTATCTGGGGCTTATCTTCTTTCACTCGCGCGAAGCACTACTGATATTACAGCTGTTTAATGCGGTATTTATCGGGATTGTCGCCGGGATTGGTATGCTCTGGTTCCAGGATCTGATGCCGGGACGCGCAGGCTCTGCGACAACATTGTTTACGAACAGTATTTCAACCGGGGTGATTCTGGCGGGGGTGATTCAGGGTGCGCTGTCGCAAAGCTATGGGCATGCGGCGGTGTACTGGATGATTGCGGCAATCTCGGTCGTGACGCTCCTGCTGACCTGCCGTGTGAAAGACGTGTAGCCTGTTGCGAAGGTCTGAGCCAGAAACCGTTCTGGCTCAGAGAACATGCCTGTTACTGCATTATTCTGAGTACTGATATTTCCGCTGTGCGCGTAATGTCAGGTACATATGGGCTATCCCCATAAAGCCGTGTGCCCAGAAATAGGTTTCGATAAAGACCGTCAGGAATTTATGCAGATCCAGTACCGACTCGGTAAGAGAGGAGACGGGTCCGATCGTTGCGTTCAGTACGAACCAGGCTGCGCCACAGACGGCAACACCCAGCAGAGCCAGCACGCCTAAACCCTGCACCGTTGCGGCCATACCGCCAGCATGGGCATCCGGGAGCTGGCGTTGTGTCAGGGTGCGAATGTCGTCAACGATCCCGCGGAAATCCAGCGTCATCCAGGCGTAGTAATATTTAAATCCACGTTGCGTTAACATCCACGCCATCATAGCAATACCGCAGAAAATTAACCCAAAGCCTGAGATGACATGTATCCAGGTGACGATACTCGTGAAACCAGATTCACTGAGTGCTTCACTTACGGTGTAGTTAGAATTGATAATCTGAGCCAGTACCAGCACTGCAACAATGATGTGCAGTACGCGAAGAAAAGGCGTTTCTTTATGTGGAAGCGTACTGCGTATTGTTGGGGTCATCGCTATTTACCTCAATGATGAGAGAGCTAATGTGATGCAGTGTGACGTCTATTAATTAACGAAACCTTAACGCCAGAAAATGTCGGTCACACTGTTTGCATCAATACGCGTTAATGCGCAGGATCGATATGCGTCATCACATTAAGCACGTTAAATTTGCTCATGACTCTGTTTCTGGCATTGACGGCAATATCATGTCCTTCTTTTACGCTTAATTTTCCATTCACTTCCAGATGAACATCGACCAGGGCTAAATCACCCATCTTGCGGGTTTTTAAATCGTGAATGTTAATAACACCTTCTGTAGATAACAGGCACGTTCTGATTTCGTGTTCCATGTCTGGCTCAAGCGAGCGATCCATCAAATCATGGAGGGCATCGGCAGAGAATTTATACCCCATGTGGGCGATAAAAATACCGACAATCAGTGCGGCAACCAGATCCATAGAGTGGAAACCCAGTAAATTACCGGCAATACCGATAGCAACAACAACAGACGAGGCCGCGTCGGAACGCGCGTGCCAGGCATTGGCAATAAGCAGCGATGACTGAATGCGTTTCCCCGTTGCGTACATGTACCTGAACAGCCCCTCTTTAATCACCAGAGCCAGTATGGCGACCCACAGAGCCGCCCCTTTGACGACCTGATGTGTCTCGGGGTGTAGCAGCTTATTGCCCGCAGACCAGAGCATTCCGGCACCGACCAGAAATAAGATAACCCCGATAATCAGCTTCGCCCCGTTTTCAAAACGGAGGTGACCATAGTGATGATCGGTATCAGAGGCTTTCTGGCTTTTTTTATTGGCAATCAGAACGACAAAGTCAGAGGATAAATCGGAAAGAGAATGAATACCATCAGCAATTAACCCCTGCGAACCGGAAAATAAACCGGCAACGATTTGAAAACTCGTCAGGAATATATTGACGATCACGCTGATTAATGTGCATTTATGTATTTCATGAGAACGGAGTTGAGACTCATTGCTATTTTGGTTTTTCATACTGTTTCACGTAGTAACCTGATATGTAGGTTATTATGCAAAATGTTTATTAAATTCACCTTAAATATAATGTGATTGGCGTGATTATTTCTGCCAGGTTCTTGCATGCGAGAAAAAAACGGGGAAGGGCGGCGGAAGATCTGACCCGCAGGATACACTGCGGGCCAGATGTTTAATTCATAAACGCAGGTTGTTTATGTTCGTATGCGGCAATGGCATCTTCGTGTTGCAGCGTCAGTCCAATGCTGTCCAGACCGTTTAACATGCAGTGACGACGGAACGTATCAATACTGAAGCTGTAGGTCTTCTCACCCGCCTTGACCACTTCTGCTTCCAGATCCACTTCAAACGCAATACCGGGATTAGCCTTAACCAGAGCGAACAGCTCGTCTACCTGCTCGTCGCTCAGCGTCACCGGCAGCAGCTGGTTGTTGAAGCTGTTGCCGTAGAAGATATCGGCAAAGCTCGGGGCAATAACCACTTTAAAGCCGTAGTCGGTCAGTGCCCAGGGCGCATGTTCACGGGAAGAGCCACAGCCAAAGTTTTCCCGCGCCAGCAGAATCGATGCACCTTTGTATGCCGGGAAGTTCAGGACGAATTCCGGGTTAGGGACTTCGCCTTTGTCATCCAGGAAACGCCAGTCGTTAAACAGGTGCGCGCCAAAACCGGTTCGGGTGACTTTCTGCAAAAACTGCTTAGGAATGATCGCATCGGTATCGACGTTGGCTGCATCCAGTGGGACAACCAGACCCGTATGTTGGGTAAATTTCTCTGCCATGATTGTCTCCTTATTTCAGGCTGCGAATATCGGCGAAGTGGCCGGTGACTGCCGCCGCAGCGGCCATTGCCGGGCTGACCAGATGGGTACGCCCACCGCGGCCCTGACGGCCTTCAAAGTTACGGTTGCTGGTGGAGGCACAACGCTCACCCGGGTTCAGGCGGTCATTGTTCATCGCCAGACACATGGAGCAGCCAGGCAAGCGCCACTCGAAGCCCGCTTCGATAAAGATCTTGTCCAGGCCTTCTGCTTCCGCCTGCGCTTTCACAGGGCCAGAACCCGGCACGACCAGCGCCTGCACACCCGGAGCGACTTTGCGACCTTTGGCAATCTCTGCCGCAGCGCGTAAATCTTCAATGCGTGAGTTGGTGCAAGAGCCGATGAACACTTTATCAATGGTCACATCGGTCACTGGCACGCCCGGTTTCAGCCCCATATAGGCCAGTGCTTTTTCTGCGCTGGCGCGCTCTACCGGATCGGTGAAAGAGGCCGGGTCAGGGATGGTGTCATTCACGGAAATGACCTGGCCTGGGTTCGTCCCCCAGGTGACCTGCGGGGCAATCTCTTCCGCCTGCAGGGTAACAACGGTATCAAAGGTTGCACCGTCGTCGGTTTTCAGGGTTTTCCAGTATTCAACGGCATCGACGTAATTCTGGTCTTTTGGTGCGTGCAAACGCCCTTTCACATAGTTAAAGGTCGTTTCGTCTGGCGCGACCAGGCCTGCTTTGGCCCCCATTTCAATGGCCATGTTGCACAGGGTCATACGACCTTCCATGCTCAGCGCCTGGATAGCTTCACCGCAGAATTCCACCACGTGGCCAGTACCACCTGCGCTACCTGTTTTACCGATGATGGCCAGCACAATGTCTTTGGCGGTGATGCCCGGGGCGGCTTTGCCCTTCACTTCAATCTTCATGGTTTTGGCACGACCCTGTTTCAGGGTTTGCGTTGCCAGAACATGTTCAACTTCAGATGTACCAATACCGAACGCCAGTGCGCCAAACGCACCGTGTGTCGCGGTATGAGAGTCACCACAGACGATGGTCATACCCGGCAGGGTAATGCCCTGTTCTGGCCCCATCACGTGGACGATGCCCTGGTACGGATGGTTCAGGTCGTACAGTTCAACGCCAAACTCGTTGCAGTTCTTAATCAGTTCCTGCATCTGGATACGTGCCATCTCACCCGACGCATTGATATCTTTGGTCTGGGTGGAGACGTTGTGATCCATTGTCGCGAAGGTTTTACCCGGCTGACGTACCGGGCGCTTGTGCGCACGCAGTCCGTCAAATGCCTGTGGGGAGGTCACTTCATGCACCAGATGCCTGTCGATGTACAGCAGCGGGGTTTCGTTTGGTGCCTCGTAGACAACGTGCGCATCAAACAATTTTTCATATAACGTCTTCGCCATGATTACACCCCTTCAGCAACATAGCGGGCAATGATATCGCCCATTTCATCGGTACTGACTGCTGCCGCGCCGCGTGCTAAATCACCGGTACGGACACCTTCTTCTAACGCACGATTCACGGCGCTTTCAATAGCAGCGGCTGCATCGCCTGCATCAAGGCTGTAGCGCAGCAGCAGGGCCAGAGAGAGGATCTGCGCAATCGGGTTGGCGATATTTTTGCCGGCAATATCCGGAGCAGAGCCGCCCGCAGGTTCATACAGGCCAAACCCTTCTTCATTCAGGCTGGCGGAAGGCAACATGCCCATTGAACCGGTGATCATCGCGCACTCGTCCGACAGGATGTCGCCGAACAGGTTGGAGCACAGCAGCACGTCAAACTGGGACGGATCTTTAATCAGCTGCATGGTCGCGTTATCAATGTACATATGTGTCAGCTCAACGTCCGGATACTCTTTGGCGATTTCACTGACAATCTCACGCCACAAAATGGAAGACTGCAGAACGTTCGCTTTATCGATAGACGTCACTTTATGATGGCGTTTACGTGCAGACTCAAACGCGATATGGGCAATGCGTTCAATTTCAAAACGGTGATACACCTCGGTATCAAAGGCTTTCTCATGCTGTCCGCTGCCTTCACGGCCTTTTGGTTGGCCAAAATAGATACCGCCGGTCAGTTCACGTACGCACAGAATGTCGAAGCCATTGGCCGCGATATCCGCGCGCAGCGGGCAGAACTCTTCCAGACCCTGGTACAGCTTTGCCGGACGCAGGTTGCTGAACAGTTTGAAATGCTTACGCAGTGGCAACAGCGCGCCGCGCTCAGGTTGCTCTGCGGGAGGCAGATGTTCCCATTTCGGGCCTCCCACGGAACCAAACAGGACGGCGTCGGCATTTTCGCAGCCTTCGACGGTCGCTTTTGGCAGCGGCGTACCGTGATTGTCGATAGCAATACCGCCCACGTCGTAGTGGCTGGTGGTAATTTTCATCGCAAAACGCGAACGAACGGCTTCCAGTACTTTCAGCGCCTGTGCCATCACTTCCGGGCCAATACCGTCACCCGGCAACACAGCAATATGGTAATTCTTCGACATTACACGGTTTCCTTGTTGTTCTCTTTATTCTGAGCTTTGCGTTGCAACTCTTTTTCGACTTCGGCGGCGCGCCAGATATTGTTCAGGACGTGCACCATCGCTTTTGCGGACGATTCAACGATGTCGGTTGCGAGACCCACGCCGTGGAAGCGGCGACCATTGTGGTTGACGACGATATCCACCTGACCCAGGGCATTTTCCCCCTGACCTTTAGCCGTCAGATCATATTTGACCAGTTCCACGTCGTACCCTGTGACGCGGTTAATCGCCCGGTAGATGGCGTCGACTGGGCCATTACCGTTGGCCGCTTCGGCTGTAACTTCGTCGCCGCAGGCCAGTTTGACCGACGCGGTAGCGATATCGCTGGAGCCGGACTGCACGCTGAAGTAATCCAGACGGAAGTGCTCTGGCTCTTCCTGCTGTTTGTTGATGAAAGCCAGGGCTTCCAGATCGTAATCAAACACCTGGCCTTTTTTGTCGGCCAGTTTCAGGAAGGCGTCATACAGCTGATCCATGTTGTAGTCGCTGTCCTTATAACCCATCTCTTCCATACGGTGTTTTACCGCGGCACGGCCGGAGCGGGAGGTCAGGTTCAGCTGAACCTGGTTCAGGCCGATAGATTCCGGGGTCATGATTTCGTAGTTTTCGCGGTTTTTCAGCACCCCGTCCTGGTGGATACCCGAGGAGTGTGCGAATGCGCCAGTGCCGACAATGGCTTTGTTAGCAGGAACTGGCATGTTGCAAATCTGGCTGACAGTCTGGCTGGTGCGCCAGATTTCATTGTGATTGATGCGGGTGTGTACGTTCATGATGTCTTTGCGCACCTTGATCGCCATGATCACTTCTTCCAGCGCACAGTTACCCGCACGTTCACCGATGCCGTTCATTGCGCCTTCTACCTGACGCGCCCCGGCGTGGACGGCGGCAATGGCGTTACCGACGGCCAGGCCCAGATCGTCATGGGTGTGAACGGAGATAATTGCTTTATCAATGTTTGGCACACGCTCATACAGGCCGGTAATAATGTTGGAGAATTCAAACGGCATGGTGTAGCCGACGGTGTCCGGGATATTGATAGTTTTGGCACCGGCATTGATCGCGGCTTCAACTACGCGCGCCAGATCGTCAATGGGTGTACGGCCAGCATCTTCACAGGAGAACTCAACGTCATCTGTGTAGTTACGCGCACGTTTGACCATGTAAATTGCGCGTTCAATAACCTCATCCAGCGTGCTGCGCAACTTGGTCGCAATGTGCATTGGCGACGTGGCAATAAAGGTATGAATACGGAAGGCTTCTGCAACTTTCAGCGACTCGGCAGCAACGTCGATATCTTTCTCAACGCAGCGTGCCAGGGCGCAGACGCGGCTGTTTTTAATGGTACGCGCAATGGTCTGTACCGATTCAAAATCACCCGGAGAAGAGACAGGGAAGCCTACCTCCATCACGTCGACCCCCATACGTTCGAGAGCCAGCGCAATTTGCAGCTTTTCTTTCACACTCAGGCTCGCCTGCAATGCCTGTTCACCGTCACGTAAAGTTGTATCGAAAATAATGACTTGCTGGCTCATGGGTTAGGTCCTTGTCAGTCTTAGGGCGCTTTGCTACGAGCATAAAAAAACCCGCGCAATGGCGCGGGTTTTTAGTCTTACTGGTGACGATTCAACGCTGAATTTCGCCCGCCAGTCTACCGCGCACAGTGGATGCGTTTAGTAGTAGTAGACTGGTGAAACGAATGGTGCGAATCATGAATCGTGCTCCCGTTAAATACGATATGCATTTAGTGGTACTGGATACGGCGCATCATGTCAACCCCTGCACGGTAAAACGAGCCTGATAGCTGGCCAGAGCAGAACATTAACTTTAGCTAATTGTGCTGGTTTTTTCTTTTTCGACCAGGTTAATTGTCTATTTTTGGGCTGAGAATGTCGTGCTGTCATGCTTTAAATATAATTAGTATCAATTAAACATAATTTGTGTGTTTTATTGCAGTGATATGAAATTTGTTTTATTTCATTAATTTATAAATGATGTGAATGGTTTCAGTGAGCATGAATGCGGTTTACGGCATCCGGTTGTTAAGTAAATGATATAGGTTAACATGAATAGTTTAATAATACTTAAGTCATCATTAACCTGAACGGTGATTGTATATTTTTCTGGTTTATGGTTTCATGCCAATCCTAATGTTATTGATATCATATGAACTGACTTTTATCTCTTCATTACTGAAGGTGCGTAATGTCTTTTTCGATGCATTTTTCTTTATATTTTCCGAATTTTAAACAATTCTCTTTTGCTGCTCGTATATGCATGGTAAATCATATTTCTCGAACTTATTACTGTACTTTGGCAAAGGGAGTTTAGCGTGACAGTGGAGTTAGAAATGCCAGAAAATAATATTAAACAAATCCAGGTTGCTGATGGGATTAAACCGCAATTACGTACTGTGGATCTTAATCTGTTAACCGTATTTGATGCGGTTATGCAGGAGCAGAATATTACGCGAGCAGCCCAGTCGCTGGGGATGTCCCAGCCCGCCGTCAGTAATGCTGTATCCAGGCTTAAGGTCATGTTTAATGACGAATTGTTCGTGCGTTATGGTCGAGGGATCCAGCCTACTGCGCGTGCATTTCAGCTCTTCGGTTCTATCCGTCAGGCGCTGCAATTAGTTCAGAATGAACTGCCGGGGTCGGGTTTTGAACCTGTCAGCAGTGAGCGCGTATTCCATCTTTGTGTCTGTAGTCCGTTAGATAACTATTTGACATCCATTATTTACAATAAAGTTGAAGAGATCGCACCAAATATTCACCTGGTTTTTAAATCATCACTAAATCAAAACACAGAGCATCAGCTGCGTTACCAGGAAACAGAGTTCGTTCTGGGATATGAAGAGTTCCGTCGCCCGGAATTTTCCTGTGTACCGCTGTTTAAAGATGAAATGGTGCTGGTTGCCAGTAAAAAACACCCCCGACTGAATTCTCCGCTGCGGGAAAATGACGTTTATAACGAGCAACATGCTGTTGTTGCACTCGACAGATATGCCTCATTTAGCCTGCCGTGGTATGACTCTCCTGATAAACAGGCAAGCGTTGCCTATCAGGGAATGGCAATGGTCAGCGTATTAAATGTCGTTTCACAAACGCAGCTGGTGGCTATTGCACCTCGTTGGCTGGCGGACGAATTTTCTGAGCAGTTAGACCTGCAAGTTCTGCCATTGCCGCTGAAGCTGAATAGCCGTACCTGTTATCTCTCCTGGCATGAAGCGGCAGGTCGGGATAAAGGGCATCAATGGATGGAGGAGCTGCTTATTAGCGTCTGTCGTCGATAAGCCCATCAGGATAAATGGCACTGATGTGTTATTTATCCTGATTTTTTTTAAGTTAATGCTATTTTATTCTGTTTGCGTTTTTTTCTGGCTGCTGTCAGGCACTTAAAAATAGATGATTTCCTGATTCATCTCCCTTTTAAACGATGATTTATTAACTCGCTCTCTAATCTCAGACGAATTCACCATATCCTCCCGCAATGTCTGTTTTTTCTGCTTTGTTGGCCGCTTGCCTTCCCCGGTTTGCTAATTGCCTGCCTCATAACGAGCGGTTAAGGTAACTATCACTCTGCAAAATATAAGATCGGTTTAACCCGATCGTAAGACGGCGTGGAAATGAATTCTGCTGTTCGTCTATAACAAAAGCCTGGAGGCAAAGCATGGAGATGTTGTCTGGCGCGGAAATGGTCGTTCGATCGCTTATTGACCAGGGCGTGAAGCAGGTGTTCGGCTACCCGGGAGGCGCAGTCCTCGATATTTATGATGCGCTGCATACGGTAGGCGGTATCGACCATGTTCTGGTACGCCACGAGCAGGCGGCGGTACATATGGCGGACGGGCTGGCCCGTGCAACGGGGGAAGTGGGCGTGGTGTTAGTCACGTCTGGCCCCGGGGCGACAAACGCCATTACCGGGATTGCTACAGCGTATATGGACTCTATCCCGCTGGTCATTCTCTCCGGGCAGGTGGCGACTTCGCTGATCGGCTATGATGCGTTCCAGGAGTGCGACATGGTGGGGATCTCGCGCCCCGTTGTTAAGCACAGCTTCCTGGTTAAACAAACCGAAGATATTCCAGGTGTACTGAAAAAAGCCTTCTGGCTGGCGGCTAGTGGGCGTCCTGGCCCGGTTGTCGTCGATCTGCCGAAAGATATTCTGAACCCGGCGAACAAGCTGCCTTATGTCTGGCCGGAATCGGTGAGCATGCGTTCTTACAATCCTACGACGCAGGGACACAAAGGTCAGATCAAGCGTGCGTTGCAAACGCTGCTGGCGGCCAAAAAACCGGTAGTCTACGTCGGGGGCGGTGCTGTTAACTCAGCCTGTGAAGAACAGCTACGCACGCTGGTCGAGACGTTAAATTTGCCGGTGGCGTCATCGTTGATGGGACTGGGGGCATTCCCGGCCACGCACCGTCAGGCGCTGGGTATGCTGGGCATGCACGGTACCTATGAAGCCAACATGACGATGCACAATTCTGATGTGATCTTTGCCGTTGGTGTGCGCTTTGACGATCGTACCACCAACAACCTGGCAAAATATTGCCCGAACGCCACCGTGCTGCACATTGATATCGATCCAACGTCTATCTCAAAAACAGTGCCGGCCGATGTGCCGATCGTGGGGGATGCCCGTCAGGTGCTGGACCAGATGCTGGATCTGCTGACACAGGAAACCGTCTCTCAGCCGCTGGATGAGATCCGCGACTGGTGGCAGCAAATTGAGCAGTGGCGCGCACGTCAGTGCCTGAAGTACGACACCCAAAGCGAGCATATTAAGCCGCAGGCGGTCATCGAAGCGATCTGGCGTCTGACGAAAGGCGAGGCGTATGTGACGTCAGACGTTGGTCAGCATCAGATGTTTGCTGCCCTTTATTACCCGTTTGATAAACCGCGCCACTGGATCAACTCGGGTGGTTTAGGCACGATGGGCTTTGGCCTGCCTGCTGCGCTGGGCGTGAAGCTGGCTCTGCCAAATGAAACCGTCGTCTGCGTGACGGGGGATGGCAGTATCCAGATGAACATTCAGGAGTTGTCTACCGCGCTGCAATATGAACTGCCGGTACTGGTGCTGAACCTGAATAACGGCTACCTCGGTATGGTGAAGCAGTGGCAGGATATGATCTACTCTGGTCGTCATTCTCAGTCGTACATGACGTCACTACCTGATTTCGTTCGTCTGGCTGAGGCATATGGTCATGTTGGCATGCGGGTGACCGATCCGGCAGAGCTGGAAACGAAGCTCGGTGAAGCGCTTGAGCACGTTAAAAACAACCGCCTCGTATTCATGGATGTCATCGTCGATGGCACAGAACACGTTTATCCGATGCATATTCGCGGTGGTGGTATGGACGAAATGTGGTTAAGCAAAACGGAGAGAACCTGATATGCGCCGGATATTATCGGTATTACTGGAAAACGAGTCTGGCGCACTGTCACGCGTCATCGGGCTTTTCGCACAGCGTGGCTACAACATCGAAAGCCTGACCGTTGCACCGACGGACGATCCGACGCTGTCACGCATGACAATTCAGACCGTCGGCGACGCCAAAGTGCTTGAGCAGATCGAGAAACAGCTGCACAAGCTGGTTGATGTGCTGCGCGTGAGCGAGCTGGGGCAGGGCGCTTATGTTGAGCGTGAAGTCATGCTGGTTAAAATTCAGGCCACTGGCTATGGGCGTGAAGAGGTCAAACGCAATACGGATATCTTCCGTGGGCAAATTATTGACGTGACGCCTTCTATATATACGGTTCAGTTGGCTGGAACGAGTGATAAGCTGGATGCCTTCCTGGCATCCGTGCGGGATGTAGCAAAAATTGTTGAGGTTGCGCGCTCTGGTATTGTTGGCCTGTCGCGCGGCGATAAAATCATGCGTTAGTTGTAAAAAAGGTTCGCCTCTTTCTGCCCGGTCGCCAAAGCCGGGCTTTTTTTTGTGTAATCAGCCGACAACGCAGATAAAAGCGGTTGCCGCGGAGGCTTTTCTGCGTTTAGATGTTAAAAGATTTAACCATAACCTTGACAGGGCTATGGATTCTTTTCTTTTTTTAAGGGGCAATTGTGAAACTGGATGAAATCGCCCGGCTAGCCGGCGTGTCACGAACCACAGCCAGCTATGTGATTAACGGTAAAGCAAAGCAGTACCGTGTCAGCGATAAGACCGTTGAAAAAGTCATGGCGGTGGTTCGTGAGCATAACTACCATCCGAATGCTGTCGCAGCTGGCTTACGCGCCGGACGCACCCGCTCTATTGGCCTGGTGATCCCCGATCTGGAAAACACCAGCTATACCCGTATCGCTAATTATCTTGAACGTCAGGCTCGCCAGCGTGGCTATCAGTTACTGATTGCCTGTTCGGAAGACCAGCCCGATAACGAAATGCGCTGCATTGAGCACCTGCTTCAGCGTCAGGTGGATGCCATCATCGTTTCAACCTCTTTACCACCAGAGCACCCGTTCTATCAACGCTGGGCGAACGACCCGTTCCCTATCGTTGCACTGGACCGCGCTCTGGACAGGGAGCATTTCACCAGCGTTGTCGGTGCCGATCAGGACGATGCAGAGATGCTGGCAGCGGAACTGAGAACCTTCCCGGCAGAAACCGTTCTGTATCTTGGCGCGTTGCCTGAGCTTTCCGTAAGCTTCCTGCGTGAACAAGGGTTCAGGACTGCCTGGAAAGATGATCCGCGTGAGGTTCACTATTTGTATGCCAACAGCTATGAGCGTGAAGCGGCCGCGCAGCTGTTCGAGAAATGGCTGGAAACGCATCCGATGCCGCAGGCTCTGTTCACGACCTCATTTGCCCTGCTGCAGGGGGTGATGGATGTGACACTGCGCCGGGAAGGGAAGCTGCCATCCGATTTGGCCATTGCAACCTTCGGAGATAATGAGCTGCTCGACTTCCTGCAGTGCCCGGTACTGGCAGTGGCCCAGCGTCATCGTGACGTAGCCGAGCGCGTGCTGGAGATCGTTCTGGCAAGCCTTGATGAGCCACGGAAACCCAAGCCGGGTCTGACGCGTATCAAACGTAATCTCTACCGTCGCGGAATTTTGAGCCGCCATTAATGCATTCACTGGGGGTGGTGAAAACTGCCCCATTTTGATGAAATAACTGGCAAGAGTAATTCCCGGATAAAAATTAGGATAATTCCTTAAGAATCATGCTCTGCTATTTTTCTTAATTCATTTTGTCTTTTAGACTGACGCTTAAAGAACATTTATACGATTTTTAATCGCTGTTTTTGTATTATTTTGTTACAAACCCTATTCGGTCGATGAATATTCAGACGTTTTTTCATCCTCCCTGCCAGCTTGTACGTCTGCAAGCACACTCGCGCAGTGCCGCGATGAATCTGGCGCTGTCATCCCCTGAGAATATGTCTTAAAATGCTGCCCGCGTCGCAAACTGACACTTTATATTTCCCTGCGATGATATTGAGTGAGCTTTAACGCTAGTGTGCATATTCGGATTTTTTCTTACAAATATTCATAACGTTAATTTTGCCTCGCCAGTTGTGCGGTTATTAACCAGGTCCGTTTATCTCTGTAAATAGAGCCCTTTCGGCTTGATAGAGAGAGAGTCCTGGCTTGACAAGCTTTTCCATCGCTCCGTAAACTCCTTTAGGTGGGAATTTGTGGGTTAAAGTGGTGAGGAGGGGTGAGGCTGGCATGTTCCGTGGAGCAACGTTAGTCAATCTCGACAGCAAAGGGCGTTTATCGGTTCCAACACGATACCGCGACCAGCTGATTGAGAACGCTTCAGGTCAAATGGTGTGCACCATTGACATCAACTCCCCCTGCCTGCTGCTTTACCCCCTGCCTGAATGGGAAATTATTGAGCAAAAGCTGTCGCGACTGTCGAGCATGAACCCGCAGGAACGCCGTGTACAACGGTTGTTGTTGGGGCATGCCAGTGAGTGTCAGATGGATAGCGCAGGGCGATTACTGATTGCGCCTGTGTTGCGGCAACATGCCGGTCTGACCAAAGAAGTGATGCTGGTCGGGCAGTTCAACAAGTTTGAACTGTGGGATGAAACGACCTGGTATCAACAGGTCAAGGAAGATATCGACGCTGAGCAGTCTGATTCCGCGACATTATCGGAACGGCTGCAGGACTTGTCTCTATAAATATGATGGAAAATTATAAACATACAACGGTGTTGCTGGATGAGGCCGTTAACGGCCTGAATATTCGTCCGGACGGCATCTACATTGATGGCACTTTTGGTCGCGGTGGTCACTCGCGTTTAATCCTCTCCCAGCTTGGAGCGGAAGGACGTCTGCTGGCAATCGATCGCGATCCGCAGGCGATTGCCGTTGCACAAACCATCGATGACCCACGTTTTTCCATCGTGCATGGACCTTTCTCTGCGCTCGCAGACTATGTTGCTGAGCGCGGCCTGACGGGCAAGATCGACGGAATTCTTCTCGATCTTGGCGTCTCTTCACCACAGCTTGATGACGCTGAACGCGGCTTCTCCTTTATGCGTGATGGTCCGCTGGACATGCGTATGGATCCTACCCGCGGTCAGTCTGCCGCAGAGTGGTTACAAACGGCGGATGAAGCGGATATTGCCTGGGTGATCAAAACCTTCGGCGAGGAACGTTTTGGCAAACGTATTGCGCGTGCCATCGTTGAGCGTAACCGCGTTGAGCCAATGACCCGTACCAAAGAGCTGGCCGAGGTCATTGCCGCTGCAACACCGGTGAAGGATAAACACAAACATCCCGCGACCCGTACCTTCCAGGCGGTTCGCATCTGGGTAAACAGTGAACTGGAGGAAATAGAGCTGGCGCTAAAAAGCTCGCTCGACGTGCTGGCCCCGGGTGGGCGGTTATCCATCATCAGCTTCCATTCGCTGGAAGACCGCATTGTGAAACGCTTCATGCGTGAACAAAGCCGCGGTCCACAGGTTCCTGCGGGGCTGCCGATGACGGAAGAACAACTCAGGAAACTGGGTGGCCGTCAGTTGCGAGCATTAGGCAAGTTGATGCCGGGCGAAGAAGAGGTGGCAGAGAATCCACGTGCCCGTAGTTCAGTGCTGCGTGTAGCAGAGAGGACGAACGCATGATCAGCAGAGTGACAGAGACCCTAAGCAAAGTTAAGGATTCGTTAGGAAGCAACGAGCGCCATGCCTTGCCTGGCGTGATCGGCGACGATCTTTTGCGGTTTGGGAAGCTGCCACTCTGCTTGTTCATTTGCATCATCGTGACGGCTGTAACGGTCGTCACAACGGCTCACCATACCCGTTTATTAACGGCGCAACGCGAGCAGATGGTACTGGAACGCGATGCACTGGATATTGAATGGCGAAATCTGATCCTTGAAGAAAACGCGCTCGGCGATCACAGCCGGGTTGAACGGATCGCAACAGAAAAGCTGCAGCTGCAGCATGTTGATCCTTCACAGGAAAATATCGTAGTACAAAAATAAGGGAAAACGCGACGCATGAGAGCAGCGGCAAAAACGCTAAAACCAAAACGTCAGGAAGAACAGGCCAACTTTATCAGTTGGCGTTTTGCGTTGCTTTGCGGCTGTATTTTACTGGCGCTGGGTTTCCTGCTGGGACGCGTGGCGTGGTTGCAGATTGTCGCGCCTGACATGCTGGTTCGCCAGGGGGACATGCGCTCCCTTCGCGTACAGGAAGTCTCCACATCCCGCGGAATGATTACCGACCGTTCGGGCCGCCCGCTGGCGGTGAGCGTGCCGGTGAAGGCTATCTGGGCCGACCCTAAAGAGCTGCACGACGCTGGCGGTATCACGCTCGACAACCGCTGGAAAGCGCTGTCGGATGCCCTGAAGATGCCGCTGGATCAGCTTGCATCTCGCGTAAACACTAACCCGAAAGGGCGTTTTATCTATCTGGCACGTCAGGTGAACCCTGACATGGCGGACTACATCCGAAAACTCAAACTCCCGGGGATCCATCTGCGTGAGGAATCACGTCGTTATTATCCTTCCGGCGAAGTAACCGCTCACCTCATCGGCTTCACTAACGTCGACAGCCAGGGGATTGAGGGCGTTGAAAAAAGCTTTGATAAGTGGCTAACCGGCCAGCCGGGCGAGCGAATCGTACGTAAAGACCGCTATGGACGTGTCATTGAAGATATCTCTTCAACGGACAGTCAGGCAGCGCATAACCTGGCGCTGAGCATTGATGAGCGCTTGCAGGCGCTGGTCTACCGCGAGCTGAACAACGCCGTGGCCTTTAACAAAGCGGAATCAGGTAGCGCCGTGCTGGTGGATGTCAGCACTGGTGAAGTGTTAGCGATGGCTAACAGCCCGTCCTACAACCCGAACAACTTTACCGGCACCGCAAAAGATGCGATGCGTAACCGGGCGATCACCGACGTGTTCGAGCCGGGTTCCACCGTTAAACCGATGGTAGTGATGACTGCGCTGCAGCGCGGCATCGTCAATGAAAATACCGTTCTGAATACGATTCCTTACCGCATTAACGGCCATGAGATCAAAGACGTGGCTCGTTACAGCGAATTGACCCTGACCGGGGTCCTGCAGAAGTCGAGTAACGTCGGTGTTTCAAAGCTGGCGTTAGCGATGCCGTCCTCAGCGTTAGTAGAGACTTACTCACGTTTTGGACTCGGAAAGGCGACCAATTTGGGGTTGGTCGGAGAACGCAGTGGCTTATATCCTCAAAAACAACGGTGGTCTGACATAGAGAGGGCCACCTTCTCTTTCGGCTACGGGCTAATGGTAACGCCGTTACAGTTAGCGCGAGTCTACGCAACGATTGGCAGCTATGGCGTCTATCGCCCGCTGTCGATTACCAAAGTTGATCCACCGGTTCCGGGCGAGCGAATCTTCCCGGAACCTATCGTTCGTACCGTCGTGCATATGATGGAAAGCGTGGCGCTGCCTGGCGGCGGCGGCGTGAAGGCGGCGATCAAAGGTTATCGCATCGCCATTAAAACCGGTACGGCGAAAAAAGTGGGGCCAGATGGCCGCTACATCAACAAATACATTGCCTATACCGCAGGCGTTGCGCCTGCAAGCAATCCGCGTTTTGCGCTGGTGGTCGTCATTAACGATCCACAGGCGGGTAAATACTACGGTGGTGCCGTCTCCGCACCTGTGTTCGGGGCTATCATGGGTGGCGTGTTGCGCACCATGAACATTGAACCAGATGCGCTGGCGACAGGCGAAAAAAGTGAATATGTAATTAATCAAGGCGAGGGTACAGGTGGCAGATCGTAATTTGCGCGACCTTCTCGCTCCGTGGGTGTCGAATGCACCTGCGCGAGCGCTACGGGAGATGGTACTGGACAGCCGTGTGGCTGCTTCTGGCGATCTTTTTGTGGCTGTAGTTGGTCATCAGGCGGACGGGCGTCGATATATCCCGCAGGCGATTGCGCAAGGTGTTGCTGCCATTATTGCTGAGGCGAAAGATGAAGCAACCGACGGTGAAATCCGTGAAATGCACGGCGTACCGGTTGTTTATCTCAGTCAGCTGAACGAGCGTCTCTCCGCGCTGGCAGGCCGTTTTTACAACGAGCCTTCAGACCAGCTGCGTCTGGTTGGCGTGACTGGCACTAACGGGAAAACCACCACTACGCAGCTGATGGCGCAGTGGGCACAGCTGCTTGGCGAAACTGGCGCGGTAATGGGTACCGTGGGCAACGGTCTGCTGGGCAAAGTGAACCCGACAGAAAACACCACCGGCTCTGCGGTCGATGTGCAGCATGTGCTTGCTGGTCTGGCAGGGCAGGGTGCGACCTTTGCTGCGATGGAAGTCTCTTCCCACGGTCTGGTACAGCACCGCGTCGCGGCGCTGAAGTTTGCGGCCTCTGTGTTCACGAACCTGAGCCGTGACCATCTTGATTACCACGGTGATATGGAACATTACGAAGCGGCGAAATGGCTGCTCTATTCCACTCATCACTGTGGCCAGGCGATCATCAATGCAGATGATGAAGTCGGCCGCCGCTGGCTGGCCAGGCTGCCGGATGCCGTCGCGGTGTCGATGGAAGACCATATCAACCCGAACTGCCACGGCCGCTGGCTGAAGGCTGTCGATGTCGATTATCACGATAGTGGTGCGACTATCCGCTTTGCTTCGTCATGGGGTGAAGGCGAAATTGAAAGCCGCCTGATGGGGGCATTTAACGTCAGCAACCTGCTGCTGGCGCTGGCGACGCTGCTGGCGCTGGGTTATCCGATGGCCGAATTGCTGAAAACTGCAGAGAGTTTGCAGCCGGTTTGTGGCCGCATGGAAGTGTTCAGTGCGCCAGGTAAACCGACCGTGGTGGTTGACTATGCTCACACCCCAGATGCGCTGGAAAAAGCGCTGGAAGCAGCGCGTCTGCACTGTACCGGTAAGCTCTGGTGCGTCTTTGGCTGCGGCGGTGACCGCGATAAGGGTAAACGTCCGTTGATGGGTGCCATTGCTGAACAGTTCGCGGATATTCCGGTCGTGACCGATGACAACCCGCGTACCGAAGAGCCACGTGCCATCATTAACGACATTCTGGCGGGGATGCTGGACGCTGGCCGTGCCCGCGTGGTGGAAGGTCGTGCAGAAGCCGTGACCAACGCCATTATGCAGGCACAGGAAAACGATGTGGTTCTGCTGGCAGGTAAAGGCCATGAAGATTACCAGATTGTTGGCAACCGTCGTCTGGACTACTCAGACCGCGTAACGGCGGCACGTCTGCTGGGAGTGGTGGCATGATTAGCATTACGCTAAGCCAGGCCGCTGCGGTCTTGCAGGGTGAACTGCTGGGGCAGGATCTGACCATCGATGCGGTGACAACAGATACCCGCAAGGTGACAGCTGGCTGCCTGTTTGTGGCGCTGAAAGGTGAGCGTTTTGACGCGCACGATTTTGTGCATCAGGCCAAAGAGAACGGCGCGGGTGCGCTGTTGGTCAGCCGCAAGCTTGATATCGACCTGCCACAAATTGTGGTGAGTGATACACGCCTCGCGTTTGGCGAGCTGGCAGCCTGGGTACGTCAGCAGGTTCCGGCGCGCGTTGTTGCGCTGACGGGCTCATCCGGCAAAACGTCCGTGAAAGAGATGACTGCGGCTATTCTCAGCCAGTGTGGAAACACACTTTATACGGCTGGCAACCTCAATAATGATATCGGCGTGCCGATGACATTACTTCGCCTGACCAAAGAACATGAATTTGCCGTGATCGAGCTGGGAGCGAACCACCAGGGTGAAATCGCCTGGACCGTGAGCCTGACTCGCCCGGAGGCTGCACTGGTGAATAACCTGGCCGCTGCGCATCTGGAAGGTTTTGGTTCGCTGGAAGGTGTTGCGAAGGCCAAAGGTGAGATCTACACCGGCCTGTCGGTTGACGGGATCGCCATCATGAATGCCGATAACAACGACTGGCTGAACTGGCAGAGCATTATCGGGACACGTAAAACCTGGCGCTTTTCTCCGAATGCGGCCAACAGTGATTTTACCGCGACCAATATTCATGTGACCTCGCATGGCACGGAATTCACGCTCAACACCCCAACGGGTGGTGTAGATGTACTGCTCCCGCTGCCGGGTCGCCATAACATCGCTAATGCGCTCGCGGCGGCAGCGCTGTCAATGGCGGTGGGCGCGACGCATGACGCGATCAAAACAGGGCTGGCAGATCTGAAAGCCGTGCCGGGGCGTCTGTTCCCCATTCAGATGGCGGAAAACAAACTGCTGCTGGATGACTCCTACAACGCTAACGTCGGTTCAATGACCGCTGCGGTGCAGGTGCTGTCTGAGATGCCGGGCTACCGTATCCTGGTGGTTGGCGATATGGCGGAACTGGGCGATGAAAGCGAAGCGTGCCATCTCCAGGTGGGTGAAGCCGCGAAGGCCGCAGGGCTTGACCGCGTACTGAGCACAGGGAAACTGAGCCAGGCGATTAGCCATGCCAGTGGGGTTGGCGAACATTTTGCCGATAAGACTGCTTTGATTGAGCGTCTTAACGCCTTGATGACAGAAAAACAAATTGTGACTGTGTTAGTGAAGGGTTCACGTAGTGCCGCCATGGAAGAGGTTGTGCACGCATTACAGGAGAACGGAACATGTTAGTTTGGCTGGCCGAGCATTTGGTCAAATATTATTCAGGCTTTAACGTCTTTTCTTATCTGACGTTTCGCGCCATTGTCAGCCTGCTGACTGCGCTGTTCATCTCCTTGTGGATGGGCCCGCGCATGATTGCCCGTCTGCAAAAACTCTCTTTCGGCCAGGTTGTGCGTAGCGATGGCCCGGAGTCACACTTTAGCAAGCGCGGTACACCGACAATGGGCGGGATCATGATCCTGACTTCTATCGTCGTTTCCGTTCTGCTGTGGGCATATCCGTCCAACCCGTACGTCTGGTGCGTGCTTACCGTTCTGGTCGGCTACGGGATCATCGGCTTTGTCGATGACTACCGCAAAGTGGTACGCAAAGATACCAAAGGCTTGATCGCTCGCTGGAAGTATTTCTGGATGTCAGTGATTGCGCTGGGCGTGGCCTTTGCGCTGTATCTGGCAGGAAAAGATACCCCTGCGACTGAGTTGGTTGTGCCGTTCTTTAAAGACGTGATGCCGCAACTGGGGCTGTTCTACGTACTGCTGGCGTACTTCGTGATTGTGGGTACCGGCAACGCCGTAAACCTGACTGATGGTCTGGACGGCCTGGCGATTATGCCAACCGTCTTCGTGGCTGCCGGGTTCGCGCTGGTGGCATGGGCGACCGGTAACATGAATTTTGCCAGCTATCTGCACATCCCGTATCTGCGCCACGCGGGTGAACTGGTGATCGTCTGTACGGCAATAGTCGGGGCTGGTCTGGGCTTCCTGTGGTTCAACACGTATCCGGCCCAGGTGTTCATGGGTGATGTCGGCTCTCTGGCACTGGGTGGTGCGCTGGGCATTATTGCTGTGCTGCTGCGTCAGGAGTTCCTGCTGGTGATCATGGGCGGGGTATTTGTGGTTGAAACCCTGTCGGTGATTTTGCAGGTCGGCTCCTTCAAGCTGCGTGGTCAGCGCATCTTCCGTATGGCACCGATTCACCATCACTATGAACTGAAAGGCTGGCCGGAGCCGCGCGTCATTGTGCGCTTCTGGATTATTTCGCTGATGCTGGTGCTGATTGGCCTGGCAACGCTGAAGGTACGTTAATCATGGCAGATTACCAGGGCAAAAAAGTCGTTATCATCGGGTTGGGTCTGACAGGCCTTTCCTGCGTGGACTTTTTCCTCGCACATGGCGTTACGCCGCGTGTGATGGATACGCGTGTTTCTCCGCCGGGTCTGGACAAACTGCCAGAACAGGTTGAACGCCACCTTGGTGGTCTGAATGATGACTGGCTGCTGGCGGCCGATCTGATTGTTGCCAGCCCGGGTATGGCGCTGGCACATCCTTCACTGAGCGCTGCCGCTGATGCGGGCGTTGAGATTGTGGGTGATATCGAACTGTTCTGCCGCGAAGCGCAGGCACCGGTTATTGCCATTACCGGCTCTAACGGTAAAAGCACCGTTACCACGCTGGTGGGTGAGATGGCGAAAGCGGCGGGCATGAACGTGGGGGTGGGCGGCAATATCGGTTTGCCTGCACTCATGCTGCTGGATCAGGGCTGCGAGCTGTATGTACTGGAGCTTTCGAGCTTCCAGCTGGAAACAACTTCCAGCCTGCATGCGGCGGCTGCGACGATCCTGAACGTTACCGAAGATCATATGGACAGGTATCCATTTGGTCTGCAGCAGTACCGCGCGGCCAAACTGCGTGTTTATGAAAATGCCAACGTGTGCGTCGTCAATGCCGATGACGCGCTGACCATGCCGGTGCGCGGCGCGGACGAGCGCTGCATCAGCTTCGGCATTACTATGGGTGACTATCATCTGAACCGTCAGCAGGGTGAAACCTGGCTGCGCGTGAAGGGTGAGAAAGTGCTGAACGTGAAAGAGATGAAGCTTTCTGGGCAGCATAACTACACCAATGCTCTGGCGGCACTGGCGCTGGCGGATGCCGTTGGCCTGCCGCGTTCTTCCAGCCTGAAAGCACTGACCACCTTTACCGGCCTGGCGCACCGTTTCCAGCTGGCGCTGGAGCATAACGGCGTACGCTGGATTAACGATTCAAAAGCCACCAACGTGGGAAGTACAGAGGCTGCGCTGAATGGCCTGCACGTTGACGGCACGCTGCATTTGCTGCTTGGCGGCGACGGTAAATCGGCCGATTTCTCCTCGCTGAAGCGCTACCTTGCCGGGGACAACATCCGCCTTTACTGCTTTGGTCGCGATGGTCATGAACTGGCGGAACTGCGTCCTGAGATTGCCGAGCAAACTGAGACAATGGAACAAGCGATGCGGCTTATTGCCCCACGCGTGAAGTCTGGCGATATGGTACTGCTCTCTCCGGCGTGCGCCAGTCTCGATCAATTCAAGAATTTCGAACAGCGTGGTGATGTCTTTACCCGTCTGGCGAAGGAGTTAGGCTGATGCGTTTCTCTCTCCCTCGCCTGAGAATGCCGCGCCTGCCAGGATTTGGAATTCTGGTGTGGTTGTTCACGGCACTGAAAGGCTGGGTGATGGCTTCACGGGATAAAGATTCCGATAGCCTGATCATGTACGACCGCACGCTGTTCTGGCTCACGCTGGGGTTGGCGGCGATCGGCTTTATCATGGTGACGTCGGCATCGATGCCGGTCGGGCAGCGACTGGCTAATGATCCCTTCCTGTTTGCCAAGCGTGATGGTCTTTACATCATCCTGGCATTCTGTCTGGCGCTGGTGACCTTACGTCTGCCGATGGAGTTCTGGCAGCGACACAGCACAGCGATGCTGATCGCTTCGATCATCATGCTGCTGATCGTACTGGTGGTGGGGAGTTCCGTAAACGGGGCATCGCGCTGGATTGCTTTTGGTCCACTGCGTATTCAGCCGGCGGAGTTCACCAAACTGTCACTGTTCTGCTATCTGGCTAACTACCTGGTGCGTAAAGTTGACGAAGTGCGTAACAACCTTCGTGGCTTCTTAAAACCGATGGGGGTTATCCTGGTGCTGGCGGTCTTACTGCTTGCGCAGCCTGACCTGGGTACCGTGGTGGTACTGTTTGTGACCACGCTGGCGATGCTGTTCCTGGCGGGGGCGAAGCTGTGGCAGTTTATCGCCATCATCGGGATGGGGATCTCGGCGGTTGTGCTGCTGATCCTCGCTGAGCCGTACCGTATTCGTCGCGTCACCTCATTCTGGAACCCGTGGGAAGACCCATTCGGCAGCGGTTATCAGCTGACACAGTCGCTGATGGCGTTCGGTCGCGGTGAAGTCTGGGGGCAAGGTCTGGGCAACTCAGTGCAGAAACTGGAGTATTTACCCGAAGCGCATACTGACTTCATCTTCTCCATTATTGGGGAAGAACTGGGTTATATCGGTGTGGTATTAGCACTATTAATGGTATTCTTCGTCGCTTTCCGTGCCATGTCAATCGGGCGGAAAGCGCTGGAGATCGATCACCGCTTCTCAGGTTTCTTAGCCTGCTCAATTGGTATCTGGTTTAGCTTCCAGGCATTGGTAAACGTCGGGGCCGCGGCGGGTATGCTGCCGACCAAAGGTCTGACGTTGCCGTTAATCAGTTATGGTGGTTCGAGTCTGTTGATCATGTCGACGGCCATCATGTTGTTGTTACGCATAGATTATGAAACGCGTCTGGAGAAAGCTCAGGCGTTTACACGAGGTTCACGATGAATCAACCGAAGCGGTTAATGGTGATGGCTGGCGGTACCGGTGGGCATGTGTTCCCGGGGCTTGCGGTTGCGCACCATTTAATGGATCAGGGCTGGCAGGTACGCTGGCTGGGAACCGCAGACCGCATGGAAGCCGACCTGGTGCCGAAACACGGTATTGAGATCGACTTTATTCGTATTTCCGGACTCCGTGGCAAAGGTATTAAGGCCCAGCTTCTGGCTCCGGTACGCATTTTTAACGCCTGGCGTCAGGCGCGCACCATCATGAAGCGCTTCAAGCCGGACGTGGTGCTGGGAATGGGCGGCTATGTCTCAGGCCCGGGTGGGCTGGCGGCGTGGTCGCTGGGTATTCCCGTTGTGCTGCATGAACAGAACGGCATTGCCGGTCTGACCAACAAATGGCTGGCGAAGATTGCCACTAAAGTCATGCAGGCATTTCCCGGTGCATTCCCGAAAGCGGATGTGGTGGGTAACCCGGTACGTGTAGACGTGCTGGCGCTCCCGTTGCCAGATGCCCGACTGAATGGCCGTGAAGGGCCGGTTCGTGTGCTGGTTGTCGGCGGCTCTCAGGGCGCGCGCATTTTAAACCAGACGATGCCGCAGGTTGCCGCAAAACTGGGTGATGCAGTGACTATCTGGCACCAGAGCGGTAAAGGTGCTCAGCAGACCGTTGAGCAGGCTTACTCTGATGTCGGTCAGCCGCAACATAGAGTGACCGAATTTATCGACGACATGGCTGCCGCTTATGCATGGGCCGACGTCGTGGTTTGCCGCTCCGGCGCATTGACGGTGAGTGAAATCGCCGCCGCCGGTTTGCCTGCCCTGTTTGTGCCATTCCAGCACAAAGACCGGCAGCAGTACTGGAATGCGCTGCCGCTTGAGAAAGCCGGAGCCGCGAAAATTTTTGAACAGCCACAATTTACCGCCGATGCGGTCGCCACCACCCTGGCGGGCTGGAACAGAGAAGCATTGCTGGAGATGGCACAACGCGCACGCGCGGCCGCTATCCCGGATGCGACTGAACGGGTGGCAAAAGAAGTGAGTCTGGCAGCCCAGGCTTAACCCTCGCAGCGCGTGTTGCGCTGCACGAATTTTTTAAGTAGTCGATGGCGTTTAGAGAATGAATACACAACAACTGGCGAAACTGCGTTCAATCGTGCCCGAGATGCGTCGCGTCCGGCACATTCACTTCGTTGGCATCGGTGGTGCTGGCATGGGCGGTATTGCCGAAGTGTTAGCTAACGAAGGTTACCAGATCAGTGGTTCTGACCTGGCCCCAAACCCTGTTACGCAGCAGTTGGCGTCGCTTGGGGCGACTATCTATTTCAATCATCGCCCGGAAAACGTGCGCGATGCGAGCGTGGTGGTGGTATCCAGCGCCATCTCTGCCGATAACCCGGAAATTGTTGCCGCGCATGAAGCGCGTATTCCGGTGATCCGCCGCGCCGAGATGCTGGCTGAACTGATGCGTTTCCGTCACGGTATTGCGATTGCCGGGACGCACGGTAAAACCACGACCACGGCGATGGTTTCCAGTATTTATGCTGAAGCAGGCCTTGACCCGACGTTCGTCAACGGCGGTCTGGTGAAAGCAGCAGGCGTGCATGCGCGTCTGGGACACAGCCGTTATTTGATTGCGGAAGCGGATGAGAGCGATGCATCGTTCCTGCATCTGCAGCCGATGGTGGCGATTGTCACCAACATCGAAGCTGACCACATGGATACCTACCAGGGCGACTTCGAGAATTTAAAACAGACCTTTATTAACTTCCTGCACAACCTGCCGTTTTATGGTCGCGCGGTGATGTGTGTGGACGATCCGGTGATCCGCGAGCTGTTGCCGCGCGTCGGGCGTCAAATCACCACCTACGGCTTCAGTGAAGACGCTGACGTTCGTGTGGAAGATTACAAACAGATTGGCGCGCAGGGGCATTTCACTCTGGCGCGTCAGGATAAAGATCTGCTGCATGTGACGTTGAATGCCCCTGGACGCCACAACGCCCTGAATGCCGCAGCGGCGGTTGCCGTCGCAACGGAAGAAGGCATTGATGACGACGCGATACTGCGCGCGCTGGAAAGCTTCCAGGGCACGGGTCGTCGTTTCGACTTCCTCGGTGAATTCCCGCTGGATGCGGTGAATGGTAAGCCGGGTACCGCAATGCTGGTGGACGACTATGGTCACCACCCAACCGAAGTGGATGCGACTATCAAAGCGGCGCGTGCGGGCTGGCCGGAGAAGAATCTGGTAATGATCTTCCAGCCACACCGCTTCACCCGTACCCGCGATCTGTATGACGATTTCGCCAGCGTGTTGTCGCAGGTTGATACGCTACTGATGCTGGATGTTTATGCAGCGGGCGAAACTCCGATTCCGGGGGCGGATAGCCGTTCTTTGTGTCGTACCATTCGTGGACGCGGTAAAGTAGACCCTATTTTGGTTTCTGATCCTGCTCAGGCGGCTGAAATTCTGGCTCCTGTTCTGACGGGGAACGATTTGATTCTGATTCAGGGGGCGGGAAATATCGGTAAAATCGCCCGTACCTTAGCCGAAATCAAACTGAAGCCGCACACTCAAGAGGATGAGCATCATGGCTGATAAGATTGCTGTCCTGTTTGGCGGCACCTCTGCTGAGCGCGAGGTCTCTCTGAATTCAGGTGCTGCCGTACTGGCTGGCCTGCGTGAAGGCGGTGTAAATGCGCACCTGGTCGATCCGAAAGAGGTCGATGTGACGCAGCTAAAAGCAATGGGCTTCGATAAAGTCTTTATTGCGTTACATGGCCGCGGTGGCGAAGACGGTACTCTGCAGGGGCTGCTGGATTTGATTGGCATGCCGTATACCGGCAGTGGCGTGATGGCATCCGCACTCTCAATGGATAAACTGCGCAGCAAGCTGCTGTGGCAGGGGGCGGGTCTGCCTGTCGCGCCGTGGGTTGCATTAACGCGCCGCGAGTTTGAATTGGGCCTGTCGGACAGCGTTAATACACGCATTGCAGGGCTGGGGTTACCGGTTATTGTAAAGCCCAGCCGTGAAGGATCGAGCGTAGGGATGTCCAAAGTCGATAAAGCTGAAGATTTATCCTCCGCTTTAGCACTGGCATTTCAACATGATGAAGAAGTTCTGATTGAAAAATGGCTCAGCGGACCGGAATTTACCGTTGCGATGCTTGGCGAAGAAATTTTACCGTCAATTCGTATCCAACCCGCCGGAGTATTCTATGATTATGAGGCGAAGTATCTCTCTGATGAGACGCAATATTTTTGTCCTGGTGGTCTTGAAGCTGAACGTGAAGCAGATTTACAGTCCCTGGTACTGAAAGCCTGGAATATTCTGGGGTGCAGTGGCTGGGGACGCATTGATGTGATGCTCGACAGTGACGGGCAATTTTATTTGCTGGAAGCGAATACTTCTCCAGGCATGACCAGCCACAGCCTTGTGCCGATGGCTGCGCGTCAGGCGGGAATGAGTTTCTCGCAGTTAGTCGTACGTATTCTGGACCAGGCGGGCTGATATGTCTCAGGCTGCATTGAACACGCGTAACCGCGACGATGAAGACGAATATTCTTCTTCACGGCGGAGTAATGGAACGCGTCTTGCAGGGATTATTTTCCTGTTGGGTGTGCTGTGTACCGTGTTTATCAGCGGCTGGATGGTGCTGGGCTGGATGGAAGATGCGCAGCGGTTACCGCTCTCGAAGCTGGCAGTAACCGGTGAGCGTCACTACACGCGTAACGATGATATTCGCCAGTCTATTCTGGCACTGGGGCCGCCTGGCACTTTTATGACTCAGGACGTCAATATCATCCAGAGCCAGATTGAACGTCTGCCGTGGATAAAACAGGCGAGCGTAAGAAAGCAATGGCCTGATGAATTGAAGATTCATCTGGTTGAATATGTGCCCATTGCGCGTTGGAATGATCAGCACATGGTTGACGTAGATGGAAATTCCTTCAGCGTCCCGGCCGATCGTGTTAACAAGCAAAATTTACCGATGTTGTACGGCCCGGAAGGTAGCGAAAACGAAGTGTTACAAGGTTTTCGTGATATGGGTCAGGTGCTGGCGAAGGACAGGTTTACGTTAAAAGATGCAGCAATGACGGCACGCCGTTCATGGCAACTGACGTTAACGAATGGCATTAAGCTCAACCTGGGCCGCGGCGACACAATGAAACGTCTGGCGCGTTTTGTAGAACTTTACCCGGTTTTACAGCAGCAGGCACAGACGGACGGCAAACGGATAAGCTACGTTGATTTGCGCTATGACTCAGGCGCAGCAGTCGGTTGGGAACCGGCTCCGGTCGAGGAACCTAATCAGCAACAGAATCAGGCACAGGTACAGGCAAAACAACAATGATCAAGGCGACGGACAGAAAACTGGTAGTTGGACTGGAGATTGGCACCGCGAAGGTTGCCGCTTTAGTAGGGGAAGTTCTGCCCGACGGTATGGTCAATATCATTGGCGTGGGCAGTTGCCCATCCCGTGGTATGGATAAAGGTGGGGTAAACGATCTTGAGTCGGTGGTGAAATGCGTACAGCGCGCCATCGATCAGGCTGAATTGATGGCAGATTGCCAGATTTCCTCTGTCTATCTGGCCCTTTCTGGCAAGCACATTAGCTGCCAGAACGAAATTGGCATGGTACCGATTTCCGAAGAAGAAGTGACGCAGGAAGACGTGGAGAACGTTGTGCACACGGCGAAATCCGTGCGTGTCCGCGATGAGCATCGCGTGCTGCATGTGATCCCGCAGGAGTATGCGATTGACTACCAGGAAGGGATCAAAAACCCGGTAGGTCTGTCCGGCGTGCGTATGCAGGCCAAAGTGCACCTGATCACCTGCCACAACGATATGGCGAAGAACATTGTCAAAGCCGTTGAACGTTGTGGCCTGAAAGTTGACCAACTTATTTTCGCCGGTCTGGCCGCAAGTTATTCCGTGCTGACCGAAGATGAACGTGAACTGGGCGTCTGTGTGGTCGATATTGGTGGTGGTACAATGGACATCGCCGTGTATACCGGCGGTGCTCTGCGCCACACCAAAGTGATCCCTTACGCAGGGAACGTTGTGACCAGCGATATTGCCTACGCCTTTGGTACGCCACCGAGCGATGCAGAGGCCATCAAAGTGCGCCACGGTTGTGCACTGGGTTCTATCGTTGGCAAAGATGAGAGCGTTGAAGTGCCGAGCGTAGGCGGTCGTCCGCCACGTAGCCTGCAGCGCCAGACGTTGGCAGAGGTGATTGAGCCGCGCTATACCGAGCTGCTCAACCTGGTCAACGAAGAGATTTTGCAGTTACAGGAACAGCTTCGCCAGCAGGGTGTTAAACATCATCTTGCCGCGGGGATTGTATTAACCGGCGGGGCAGCGCAAATTGAAGGTCTTGCGGCCTGCGCTCAGCGCGTGTTCCATACGCAAGTGCGTATTGGTGCGCCGCTGAATATCACCGGTTTAACGGATTATGCTCAGGAGCCGTACTATTCAACGGCTGTGGGACTGCTTCATTATGGGAAAGAATCCCATCTCAGTGGCGAAGCAGAAGTGGAAAAACGCGTATCAGTGGGGTCGTGGGTCAAACGACTTAATACCTGGTTGCGAAAAGAGTTTTAATTTTTTTAAGAGACCGGAGAGAATTAGCGGTCTCGGGCGACAGGCACAACGGAGAGAAACTATGTTTGAACCAATGGAATTAACCAACGACGCGGTGATTAAAGTCATCGGCGTCGGTGGCGGCGGCGGTAATGCCGTAGAGCATATGGTGCGTGAGCGCATTGAAGGCGTTGAATTCTTTGCGGTCAACACCGATGCACAGGCATTGCGTAAGACGGCTGTAGGCCAGACTATCCAGATTGGTGGTGGTATCACCAAAGGTCTGGGCGCTGGGGCTAACCCGGAAGTGGGTCGCAATGCGGCTGAAGAAGATCGCGAGGCCCTGCGTGCTGCACTGGAAGGTGCGGACATGGTCTTTATCGCAGCGGGCATGGGCGGCGGTACCGGTACCGGCGCGGCACCTGTTGTGGCCGAAGTAGCAAAAGATTTAGGTATTCTGACCGTTGCTGTCGTGACTAAGCCTTTCAACTTTGAAGGCAAGAAGCGTATGGCTTTCGCGGAGCAGGGTATCACCGAGCTGTCCAAACACGTGGACTCTCTGATTACCATCCCGAACGACAAACTGTTGAAAGTTCTGGGTCGCGGTATCTCCCTGCTGGATGCCTTTGGTGCAGCCAACGACGTGCTGAAAGGCGCGGTTCAGGGTATCGCTGAACTGATTACCCGTCCTGGCCTGATGAACGTTGACTTTGCAGACGTTCGCACCGTGATGTCCGAAATGGGCTACGCGATGATGGGTTCTGGCGTAGCGAGCGGTGAAGACCGTGCGGAAGAAGCTGCTGAAATGGCTATCTCTTCTCCACTGCTGGAAGATATCGACCTGTCTGGTGCGCGCGGCGTGCTGGTCAACATTACCGCTGGCTTTGACCTGCGTCTGGATGAGTTCGAAACCGTGGGTAACACCATCCGTGCGTTCGCCTCTGACAACGCTACCGTGGTAATCGGTACATCCCTTGACCCGGAAATGAACGACGAGCTGCGCGTGACTGTTGTTGCCACCGGTATCGGTATGGACAAGCGTCCTGAGATCACTCTGGTGACCAACAAGCAGACTCAGCAGCCGGTCATGGATCGTTACCAGCAGCACGGTATGGCTCCTCTGACTCAAGAGCAGAAACCAGCGGCGAAAGTGGTTAACGATACCACTCCACAAACGGCAAAAGAGCCAGATTATCTGGATATTCCGGCGTTCCTGCGTAAGCAAGCTGACTAAGAATTGGCTGGAATTTGGGGATTTTCGCTCTTTGTGCTAAACTGGCCCACCGATAGTGATATACACTCTCGGTTGGATAGTTAATTTGGCGAGATTATACGATGATCAAACAAAGGACACTTAAACGTATCGTTCAGGCGACTGGCGTCGGTTTACATACCGGCAAGAAAGTCACCCTGACGTTGCGCCCTGCGCCGGCCAATACCGGGGTCATCTATCGTCGCACCGACTTGAATCCACCGGTAGATTTTCCGGCCGATGCCAAATCTGTGCGTGATACTATGCTCTGTACTTGCCTGGTGAACGAGCATGACGTGCGGATTTCTACCGTAGAGCATCTGAACGCCGCCCTGGCGGGCCTGGGTATCGACAACATTGTTATTGAAGTCGATGCGCCAGAAATCCCGATCATGGATGGTAGTGCTGCTCCGTTCGTTTATCTGTTGCTGGATGCTGGCATCGAAGAACTGAACTGCGCGAAGAAATTTGTTCGCATCAAAGAGACTGTTCGCGTCGAAGATGGCGACAAGTGGGCTGAATTCAAACCGTACAATGGTTTCTCGTTGGACTTTACCATCGACTTTAACCATCCGGCGATTGACTCCAGCACCCAGCGCTATGCGATGAACTTCTCAGCTGATGCGTTTATGCGCCAGATCAGTCGTGCACGTACTTTCGGCTTTATGCGTGATATCGAATATCTGCAGTCCCGTGGCCTGTGCCTGGGCGGCAGCTTCGATTGTGCCATCGTTGTTGACGATTATCGCGTACTGAACGAAGACGGTCTGCGTTTCGAAGATGAATTCGTTCGTCACAAAATGCTGGATGCGATCGGCGACCTGTTCATGTGTGGTCACAATATCATTGGTGCATTTACCGCGTTTAAATCCGGTCATGCACTGAACAACAAATTGTTGCAGGCCGTCCTGGCAAAACAGGAAGCCTGGGAATATGTGACCTTCCAGGATGACGCTGAACTGCCGCTGGCTTTCAAAGCACCAAGCATGGTTCTGGCGTAACGGTTTACACCGTTCGTAAAAAATCGACTGGTTAACCTGGTACTCTCTCCGGCCAGGAAGACCAGTCGTTTTTATTTTTACCCTTCTTCTTTTTTGCTCCCGTTCTTCCTCTCGCTTGTCGGGCGTGGAAAATCTGTGCGTTAGCTGCATTCTTGACCGTTTTTCCCCGCTGCGATACGTCATTCCTGCTGCTGTGTACTGGCTTTAGTGGTAATATCTGGGCGCTAAAAAGAATAACTGAACTCAGCCTGTACAAGGCTGGCTTATGTGGTGGAGCAGGTGAGCGGAATACTGACGCGCTGGCGACAATTTGGCAGACGTTACTTCTGGCCGCATCTCTTATTAGGGATGGTCGCGGCGAGCCTCGGCTTGCCTGCGCTCAGCAACAGCGCTGAAGCGGCAACACCGACGAAGACCTCCACAACCAAACACGATCTCACCACGCGGGTTAACTTTACTAACCTTGCATTGCTGGAAGCTAATCGCCGCCCGAATTTCTCGGTTGATTACTGGCATCAGCACGCCATTCGTACGGTTATCCGCCACCTGTCCTTTGCGATGGCACCGCAGGCGATGCCTGTGGCAGAAGAGACGCTGCCGGTTCAGGCTCAGCACCTTGCCTTGCTGGACACGCTCAACGCGCTGCTCACGCAGGACAGCCAGCCGCCGGTTATGGTTCGTCAGACGGCGCAAATCGTATTCGTTCCACCGGTCACATTCTCTGTCTCGACATGGATTAGCCAGGTTCACGGCATTCGCGCCGGGCCTCAACGCCTCAGCTAAATTAACGCTTTTTCAATACCTTAATTTATCTGCCCATTATGGGGCGTTTGAGAATTTATTATGTTAATCAAATTATTGACCAAAGTTTTTGGTAGTCGTAACGATCGTACCCTGCGCCGTATGCGTAAAGCCGTCACCGTCATCAATGGTATGGAACCGGCGATGGAGAAGCTGTCTGACGATGAGCTGAAAGCGAAAACCGCCGAATTCCGTGCGCGTCTGGAAAAGGGTGAATCCTTAGAAAACCTGATCCCGGAAGCTTTTGCTGTTGTGCGTGAAGCGAGTAAGCGCGTGTTCGGTATGCGACACTTCGACGTACAGCTGCTGGGTGGTATGGTGCTTAACGATCGCTGCATCGCAGAAATGCGTACCGGTGAAGGTAAAACCCTGACGGCAACGCTGCCTGCATACCTCAACGCACTGAGCGGTAAAGGCGTTCACGTCGTTACCGTCAACGACTACCTGGCACAGCGTGACGCCGAAAATAACCGTCCTCTGTTCGAATTCTTAGGCATGACCGTGGGCATCAACATGTCCGGCCTGCCAGCGCCAGCCAAGCGTGATGCGTATAATGCAGACATCACCTACGGTACCAACAACGAATACGGCTTCGATTACCTGCGTGACAACATGGCGTTCAGCCCTGAAGAGCGTGTACAGCGTAAACTGCACTATGCGCTGGTGGATGAGGTGGACTCCATCCTGATAGATGAAGCGCGTACTCCGCTGATCATCTCCGGCCCGGCCGAAGACAGCTCTGACATGTACCGTAAAGTCGACAAAATCATTCCACACCTGCTGCGCCAGGAGAAAGAAGACTCCGATACCTTCCAGGGTGAAGGCCATTTCTCCGTAGATGAAAAAGCACGCCAGGTGAACCTGACTGAACGCGGTCTGGTGAAAATTGAAGAACTGCTGGTTGCGCAGGACATCATGGACGAGGGTGAATCCCTGTATTCCCCGAGCAACATCATGCTGATGCACCACGTGACGGCGGCACTGCGCGCTCATGCGCTGTTCACGCGTGATGTCGACTACATCGTGAAAGACGGCGAAGTCATCATCGTTGATGAACACACTGGCCGTACCATGCAGGGTCGTCGCTGGTCTGACGGCCTGCACCAGGCTGTTGAAGCCAAAGAAGGCGTTGATATTCAAAACGAAAACCAGACGCTGGCGTCCATCACCTTCCAGAACTATTTCCGTCTGTACGAGAAGCTGGCGGGGATGACCGGTACGGCAGATACCGAAGCGTTTGAGTTCAGCTCCATCTACAAACTGGATACCGTGGTGGTGCCAACCAACCGTCCAATGATCCGTAAGGATATGGCGGATCTGGTGTACATGACCGAAGCGGAAAAAATTCAGGCCATCATCGAAGATATTCGTGAACGTACCGCTAACGGCCAGCCGGTGCTGGTGGGTACCATCTCCATCGAGAAATCCGAAGTGGTTTCGAATGAGTTGACCAAAGCGGGTATCAAACACAACGTACTGAACGCCAAGTTCCACGCCAAAGAAGCGGACATTGTCGCGCAGGCGGGTTACCCGGCTGCTGTGACCATCGCCACCAACATGGCTGGTCGTGGTACCGACATTATGCTGGGTGGTAGCTGGCAGGCCGAAGTGGCGGAGCTGGAAAACCCAACGCCAGAACAGATTGCCCAGATTAAAGCAGACTGGCAGGTTCGCCATGATGCGGTTCTGGCTTCTGGCGGTCTGCACATCATTGGTACTGAGCGTCATGAATCTCGCCGTATCGATAACCAGCTGCGTGGCCGTGCGGGTCGTCAGGGTGATGCCGGTTCTTCCCGCTTCTACCTGTCTATGGAAGATGCGCTGATGCGTATTTTCGCCTCCGACCGTGTTTCCGGCATGATGCGTAAACTGGGTATGAAACCAGGCGAAGCCATTGAGCACCCGTGGGTGACCAAAGCGATTGCCAATGCACAGCGTAAAGTGGAAAGCCGCAACTTCGATATTCGTAAACAACTGCTGGAATACGATGACGTTGCTAACGATCAGCGCCGCGCGATCTACACCCAACGTAACGAACTGCTGGATGTGTCTGATGTAAGCGAAACCATCAACAGCATCCGCGAAGACGTGTTCAAAGCGACTATCGACGCGCACATTCCACCTCAGTCTCTGGAAGAGATGTGGGATATCGAAGGCCTGCAGGAACGCCTGAAAAACGACTTCGACCTTGAGCTGCCAATCAAAGAGTGGCTGGACAAAGAGCCTGAGCTGCATGAAGAAACCCTGCGCGAACGTATCTACGAAACCGCACTGGAGGTTTACAAGCGTAAGGAAGAGGTGGTTGGTGCTGAGATGATGCGCCACTTCGAGAAAGGTGTGATGCTGCAGACGCTGGACTCCCTGTGGAAAGAACACCTGGCGGCAATGGACTACCTGCGTCAGGGTATCCACCTGCGTGGCTATGCGCAGAAAGATCCGAAGCAGGAATACAAGCGTGAATCCTTCTCTATGTTTGCTTCTATGCTGGAATCGCTGAAGTATGAAGTGATCAGCACCCTGAGCAAAGTCCAGGTGCGTATGCCGGAAGAAGTGGAAGCGATGGAACAACAGCGTCGTGAAGAGGCTGAACGTCTGGCGCAGATGCAACAGCTGAGCCACCAGACTGACGACAGCGAAGCTGCTGCGGCGATCGCAGCGCAGACCGGCGATCGTAAAGTAGGGCGTAACGATCCATGCCCATGTGGTTCCGGTAAAAAATACAAGGCGTGCCACGGTCGTCTGAACTAAGATCATAAAAAACAAAAAGGCGCAGAAATCTGCGCCTTTTTTATGGAAGTCACAATATGAAAATACTGCAAATTGCCGTCGGGATTATTCGCAACCCGCAAAACCAAATTTTTATCACCCAGCGTGCCGCCGACGCCCATATGGCGAACAAGTGGGAATTTCCTGGTGGGAAAATCGAGTCAGGTGAAACACCGGAACAGGCGCTGGTTCGTGAACTTCAGGAAGAGGTGGGAATAACCCCACTGGGTGCAACGCTGTTTGATAAACTCGAATACCAGTTCCCGGACAGGCACATCACACTGTGGTTCTGGCTGGTGGAAAGTTGGGAAGGTGAACCCTGGGGTAAAGAGGGACAACCGGGTAACTGGATTGAGCTTCAGGCAAGCGATGCCGAAAGATTCCCTCCGGCAAACGAACCTGTTATCCAGCGATTAGTGGTAAAACCCCAGGCCTGCTAAGCGACGTGCCAGCAGGCGTTGAACGCTACCGCTGCTCTTCACTCCAGTCATCACTGTCAGAGAGGGTGCCTTCACTTGGAATGCGTTTCTCTTCCGCCGCCCATTCTCCCAGGTCGATTAACTGGCAGCGCTTACAACAGAACGGGCGAAACGGACTCACTTCGCCCCAGACGACAGTTTTCCCACAGGTCGGGCAGTTTACGGTTGTGACGTCAGACATCGGCACTCCTTAACAACAGGCCAGTTCAAAATCGAGACGCTCCGGCACGGTGCCATTTTCGCTGTCCAGCGGCATAAAGCGGATCGCAAAACGGCTCTTATGCCCGGAAATTTGCGGATAGAGTTCGTCACTGAGAGACAAATTCAGGCGCAACAGATCGGCATCATCACCATTATCCTGATAGAAACCGTTCAGACTGGTTTGCTTACGGAAAGGTGCTGAATTGCGGATAAGATCGAGGATCAGCGATAACGCCTGATGCATTGGTTCCAGACTTGTCATCCAGCTTTCAACCTGCGCATCACGCTGCTCCTGGGGCATATGCAACCACATGTGGAGTGTTGGCAGGTCAAAGCTACAGCATCCACCTGGAATACTCAGCCGTTGGCGTACCAGACCAATTAAGCGATCTTCGCGCAAAAATTGCCCTACACGGGGGGCAGCCATCAGGATGCTGCTGCTATTTTTCAACTGCTGACGCAGGGAGTCTATCCGGCTTTGGTCAACGCCCGGAACTTCCGCCCAGGCCTGCAGTTTACGCTGCTGGCGCTCCAGCTCTTTCAGCAATTCAGTGCGGACGTCACCGCGTTCAATCACATCCAGCAGATCGCCCACGTTGCGGAAGAAATGCAGCGCAGTGGCGTGATCGTTGACAGGCAGATGTTGTGAGAGCTGTTGAATGAGAAATTCAATACGCAGCCAGGTACGCATTTTTTCATTAAGCGGGTGCTCAAAAAGGATATGAGTAGACATTATGGTTTTTCCTGTGCAACGGCCTGCGCGGCGAACGTCAGATACTGCTCGTGCAGACGGGCAACATCCGATGCAATGGCATCTGGTGCGCCGTTATTATCAATAACATCATCCGCAACGGCAAGACGCTGAGTGCGCGTAGCCTGAGCGGCAAGGATTTGTTCAGCATGTTCGCGCGAGACATGGTCGCGTGCCACGGTTCGCTGGACCTGCGTTTCGGGCGAAACATCAATGACCAGAACCCGATCGGCTTTATTCTGAAGGCTATTCTCTACCAGCAACGGAACCACCCACAGAACATAGGGCGAGATGGCTGCGGCAATCTGACGCTGGGTTTCCTGATGGATAATGGGATGGAGCAGGGCATTGAGCCAGCTTTTTTCTGAAGGATCAGAAAAAATACATTCACGAAGCTGGCGGCGATTAAGCGTGCCATCTGCGTTAATGATTGTCGGGCCAAAATGCGCCTCAATGGCCTTTAGTGCGAGTGTATCAGGCTCTACCACCTGACGGGCAATGATATCAGCATCAATAATTGTGATACCCAGACGAGAAAATGCGTCCGCAACGGTACTTTTGCCACTACCGATGCCGCCGGTTAATGCGACGATATACCCCATTAAATCAAATCCTGGGAATTATTCATTATTAAAATCAGTTGGTTGAAATTTAAGCGTGCGCCCGCAAATGTTTAGTTCTCTTTACCGGCTTTTTACCAGGTAAATTTATAGGATTGTAGCGTAAAAAAAGAGAATTTCGCAGTCTTGCGGAGCAGGTATTAGTGCGTATGATAGCGTCACTGGAGTTGTGCTTTTAACATATTTGCTTCTAACCCCAGGAATCTGCACATGCGTATCGAAGAAGATCTGAAGTTAGGTTTCAAAGACGTTCTTATCCGCCCTAAACGCTCTACACTGAAAAGTCGCTCAGACGTTGAACTCGAACGTCAATTCACCTTTAAACACTCCGGTCAGACCTGGTCTGGCGTGCCGATCATTGCTGCTAACATGGACACTGTCGGAACCTTCGCGATGGCGACCGCACTGGCGAAATTCGATGTTCTCACCGCAGTACACAAACACTACAGCCCGGAAGAGTGGAATGCGTTTGTTGCAGCGGCATCCGAAGATGTGGTGAAGCATGTGATGGTCTCAACCGGCACATCCGATGCAGATTTCGAAAAAACCAATCAGATCCTGAATGCTAACCCGGCGCTCAACTTTGTATGTATTGATGTCGCGAATGGTTATTCAGAACACTTCGTGCAGTTCGTCAGTAAAGCGCGTGAAGCGTGGCCGGGCAAAACCATCATCGCGGGCAACGTGGTGACCGGTGAAATGTGTGAAGAGCTGATCCTCTCTGGCGCGGATATCGTGAAAGTGGGCATTGGCCCGGGCTCCGTGTGTACCACTCGCGTGAAAACCGGTGTGGGTTACCCGCAGCTGTCTGCCGTGATTGAGTGTGCCGATGCCGCGCATGGTCTGGGCGGTCAGATCATCAGTGACGGCGGTTGTACTATGCCGGGTGATGTTGCTAAAGCCTTTGGCGGCGGCGCAGACTTTGTGATGCTCGGCGGAATGCTGGCAGGGCACGAAGAGAGCGGTGGTACCGTGGTTGAAGAGAATGGCGAGAAATTTATGCTGTTCTACGGCATGAGCTCTGAATCCGCGATGACCCGTCACGTTGGTGGCGTGGCAAAATACCGCGCGGCAGAAGGTAAAACCGTGAAGCTGCCTCTGCGTGGCCCGGTGGATAATACGGCACTCGACATTCTCGGCGGTCTGCGTTCTGCCTGTACCTACGTTGGTGCATCCCGCCTGAAAGAGCTGACTAAACGCACGACATTTATCCGCGTTCAGGAGCAGGAAAACCGCGTATTCAATAGCCTGTAATGGCTTTCGCTGGCGCATATCCCCGTCATTATTCAGGGTATGTTCGTGCGCCAGCGCTATCCCGCACTCATCGCATCCCCCAGATGGAAAATCGGCAGATACATCGCCACGACCAGCGTGCCGATGATGACGCCCGTCACTATCAGAAGTAAAGGTTCCAGAAGCGCCGCCAGGCTATCGGCCAGCTGAAAGGTTTGCTCGGTGTGGTGACGAGCAAGGTTCTCCAGCATGACGTCGAGCGCTCCTGATATTTCACCTGTTCGCACCAGTTGAATACACAACGGTGTAAAGACTGCCGCCTTCTGGAATGATGACCAGACGGGCATACCCTTTTCGATATCTTCCCGAATGTTCCGCAGTTTCTCTTGCCAGTACTGGCTCTCAACGGCGTCTTCTGCACTCTCCAGCCCCTGTAAAAATGCAATGCCAGCCTGCTGTGTGAGTGACAGCACGGTAAATATTTGCCCCAGTTTTTGCCCTCTTGCCAGCGCGCCCAGAACGGGGATGAGCAACAGCGTTCGCTGCCAGCGAGGATGTCGCCGCAGGCTATATGCGATGGCAACTGGCAGAAGCAGTGCCATGAACAGGGCGATGGCGTAGGACTGTATAAAGGCTGCCAACTCCATGACCATCTGCGTCAGCAGGGGAAGCGGCGTGTTAAACGTCCTGTAGATCGCGGCAAATTCCGGTAAGACCAGCGTAACCATTGCCAGCACGACGAGGACTGCCAGCGTCAGGATGATCATCGGGTAGCGCAGTGCCTTTTTCACTTTCGCACTGAGTTGCTGCTGAGATTTTTGTTGCCGGGCAAGCTGGCGACAGCACACTTCCAGTTTTCCCGTCAGCTCGCCTGTTTTCACCATAGAAACATAAAGCGGGTTAAATACTGCAGGCCATTTTTGCAGTGCCTCTGAGAAATTGCACCCTTCGCTAAGATCATCGGCGATGCTTTGCAGCAACGCCTGCCATTGTTGTACCGGATGCTGGTCTGCCAGCATTTGCAGGCTGTGAGATAACGTCAGACCCGCCTGCAAAAGTGTGGCGAGCTGGCGGAACATCTCGTAGCAGTGATGGGATCGCCAGCGTTGCCCCTGTGAGCACCGGGTGAGCGTCAGAGGGTGTAGCCCTTTGTTCATCAATCTGGCGAAGGCCGCTTCACGGTCAGGGGCTAAAAGAGTCCCGTTCTGGGGTTCTCCTTCAAGAGAAAGCGCGCGCCAGCGCCAGAGATGATTAGATGCCATCGGGCATTCCCAGTACGCGCAGCAGCTCTTCGAGCGTGGTCAGCCCTTGCTCAACGGCCATGCAGCCATGTTCAAATAAAGATGTCATTCCCGCCTGTCGGGCGCTGGCTTCTATCACCTCTGTCGCCGCCCCGCTGGCAATGGCCTGCCGGAGTGTGTTGTCGATGGCGAGCACTTCAAAAATGGCGACGCGGCCATAAAACCCGTGATAGCAGCGCTCGCAACCTGCAGGTTGCCAGCGCGGGAGCGGGCGGGGCCATACTGCACGCGGTAATTCTGTGTGGTCGCTGGTTTCCTGTCGGCAATGTGGACACAGACGACGTACCAGCCGCTGGGCAATCACCAGTGATAACGCAGAGGAGAGCATCCAGCGAGCAACCCCCATTTGTTGCAGGCGAACCAGGGCTTCAGCCGTTGAGTTGGTGTGCAGCGTTGACAGCACCAGGTGCCCGGTCTGTGCGGCGTTGATGGCGATTTCTGCCGTTTCACCGTCGCGAATTTCACCCACCATGATAATGTCGGGATCCTGGCGCAGAAGTGCCCTCAGTACGCTCTGAAAGGTTAAGCCCGCACGTGGGTTAATCTGCGTCTGGTTCAACCCTGCCAGTGGGATCTCAATCGGATCTTCCACACTGCAGATGTTGACGTCCGGGGTGTTTCGCGCCTGCAACGCGCTGTATAACGTCACGGTTTTGCCGCTGCCGGTAGGTCCCGTGACCAGAATCAGCCCCTGAGGGTTATGGAGCACCCCGGTAAAGCAGGCCAGTTGCTCTGCTCTCATCCCCAGCTTTCCAGGTTCCAGCGCCTGTTGAACCTGATGAAGCAGGCGCAGCACAATTTTCTCACCACCGCTACAGGGAAGCGTGGCGATGCGGAAAGAGACCGGCTCGTTTGCCAGTTCAACCGTAAACTGCCCATCCTGGGGTAAGCGGCGTTCCGCAATATCCAGATTACCCAATACTTTTAAGCGCGCGCTGAGCATGGTCGCCAGCGTTGCGGAGAGTGGCGGTTGTGGGCACAGCACGCCGTCAATACGTAAGCGGATCTGGCAGGCGTGCTCCATGGGTTCGATGTGGATGTCGGATGCGCGCTGGTTTATTGCCAGCTGTAGCGTGTGGTTGAGGATATCCACCGCTGAGCGTGAGTCTGGTACGACGGGCAGATGCGTGTGTGAGGTCATCTGCCGGTGTTTTTCCATGCGCTCAATACTCCAGCACTCGATATCAATGCGTTTTTGGGTCGCGAAGCGCAGGGCTTCCATCAGTTCGGTGCCGGGGTTTCCCACCACGGCAATGTTAATCATGTCGGTATCGCTGGTCAGTAGTACGGCGTGATGACGCTGGCACAGAGCGACGAGTTGTTCTGAATTCATCATCCCTCCTGTCAGTTATTGTCGAAGCGGAAGATGTCTTCACAGGCCTGTTTGAGCGCGCTGTCGTTACTGATAGTGCAGTCACGCGTCCAGCCCGTCATGCCGTTGCCATCGTTCCATTGTGGCGTCATGACCACGTCAAGCCCGTTCAGACTTTCCTGGCCCGTTAATATCACGATGCCTTTCACCACACTCATTCCTGAGACATAGCGTGTAGTTGTGGGAGAAGGGATGCCATTACTGCCTCCGTCACAGCTTTCCACACCGCCATGATCCAGTGCGCAAAGCTCAATGGCAGTACGATACGGGATGAAGGTTTGCAGCATGTCGGTCAATGCCGCTTTGCGCAGATAGTTCTGGTATGCGGGCACGCCAATGGCGCTCAGGATGGCAATAATGCCGATCACCACCATCAACTCAATGAGCGTAAATCCTTGTTGTCTGTTCATGTCAGCTCCTTTGGTTAAGTGGCGCTACTCTGGCAGCACAAAGGGGCAGAAACGAGAGGCAAAAGAGGGAATGTGAAGGGGCTTTCAGGGATTTAGCTCAGGGTTGCAGAGACGAACAGCAGATTTGCGAGCGGGCCTGACGTTTCCCCTCTCCGGGCGGAGAGGGGAAGCACTATTATTTGAAACGCATTGAGAGGTCGAGGGCACGTACGTGTTTGGTGAGTGCACCGACGGAGATGTAATCGACGCCGGTTTCCGCGAACTCACGGATGGTTTCGAATGTAACGTTACCGGATACTTCCAGCTGGGCCCGGCCATTATTGCGTTTTACCGCCTCGCGCATCTGCCCGGTTTCAAAGTTATCCAGCATGATGATATCGGCTCCGGCCTTAATGGCCTGCTCCAGCTCTTCCAGGTTTTCGACTTCCACTTCGACCGGCACATCCGGGTGGAGCCAGAACGCTTTTTCCACTGCCTGACGTACAGAGCCAGAAGCAATGATGTGATTCTCTTTAATCAGGAAGGCGTCGGATAACCCCAGACGATGGTTTGCACCGCCGCCGCATAATACTGCGTACTTCAGCGCAGTGCGCAGGCCCGGCAGCGTTTTGCGGGTGTCCAGCAACTGTGTGCGGGTACCAACCAGCAGGTCAACATAGCGACGTACTTCGCTGGCCACGCCCGACAAGGTTTGCACAAAGTTGAGGGCGGTACGTTCACCGGTGAGCAGCACACGGGATGGGCCATCCAGCTCGAACAGCGGTTGATTTGCCTTAACGGTATCGCCATCAGCGACATGCCAGGTGATTTGTACATCGTCGCCGGCCAGTTGAGTAAAGACCTCTTCAACCCAGCGCTTACCACAAAAAACGCCGTCTTCGCGGGTGATAATCACGGCGTGCGAGTGTGTCTCTTTTGGCAATAATTGTGCGGTAATATCTTTGTCGGCGTTAACGTCACCGCCCAGATCTTCTTTCAGAGCATGGGCAACGCTTGCCGGAATATCCATATTAATACGTTCCAGAAGCGCTTCACGTCGGTGGTCGGGGTTGTAGCGGCGAGGCGGCATGATAAAACTCCAAATTGGTAACGAATCATAATATTGAAACATGCTACTCTGAACCGAGTAACAGCACCATACATAAGGAGTTCCAGCATGTTGTTAGAAAACGGATGGCTGGTGGATGCGCGGCATGTGCCCTCGCCGCACCACGATTGCCGCCCGGAGGATGAAAAGCCCACACTGCTGGTGGTTCATAATATTAGTCTCCCGCCAGGTGAGTTTGGTGGCCCGTGGATCGATGCGCTATTCACGGGAACGATAGATCCCAATGCCCATCCTTTTTTTGCTGAAATTGCGCATCTGCGCGTGTCGGCTCACTGTCTGATCCGTCGCGATGGTGAAGTTGTTCAGTATGTTCCTTTTGATAAGCGCGCCTGGCATGCGGGTGTATCGGTTTATCAGGGACGCGAGCGCTGCAATGATTTCTCCATTGGAATTGAACTGGAAGGTACTGACACGACGCCCTACACCGATGCACAGTATCAGCAACTGGTGTGTGTGACACGTGCATTGATTGGGTTGTACCCCGCCATTGCTGAGAACATAACGGGGCACAGTGATATCGCCCCAGCAAGAAAAACCGACCCCGGCCCGGCGTTTGACTGGGCCCGGTTTCGCGCCTTGCTGAGCGCTTCGTCTGAGTAAGGAGATAACATGACGTTGTTTACCATGCTGTTGGTTATCATCGCTGAACGTCTGTTCAAACTCGGTGAGCACTGGCAACTGGATCACCGGCTGGAGGTGCTTTTCCGCCGGATTACGCATTTTTCCATGCTGCGTACGTTGCTGATGACCGCAGGTGTAATGGCCATTACGTTCCTGCTATTGCGGTCACTTCATGGCCTCTTTTTCAACGTGCCGTTGCTGGTGTTGTGGATCCTGCTCGGCGTGTTGTGCATTGGGGCGGGCAAGGTTCGTTTGCACTACCACGCGTATCTGAAAGCCGCATCCCATGATGATGCCCATGCGCGTAGCGCAATGGCGAGCGAGTTAACCATGATCCACGGCGTCCCGCCGGACTGCAATGAACGTGAGTTTCTGCGTGAGCTGCAAAATGCCCTGCTGTGGATTAACTTCCGCTTCTACCTTGCACCGCTGTTCTGGTTCGTGGTGGGCGGCCCGTGGGGGCCGGTTTTGCTGATGGGGTACGCCTTCCTGCGCGCCTGGCAGACCTGGCTTGCCCGTTATCTTACGCCGCATGAGCGCCTGCAGGCCGGTATTGATGCCATTCTGCATGTGCTTGACTGGCTTCCGGTACGCCTGGTTGGTGTGGTGTACGCGCTAATTGGTCACGGTGAAAAAGCGCTGCCCGCGTGGTTCGTGTCCCTTACCGACCGCCATACGTCGCAATACCAGGTGTTAACGCGCCTGGCGCAGTTCTCTCTGGCGCGCGAGCCGCATACCGACAAGATTGAAACACCAAAATCTGCCGTCTCGATGGCGAAGAAAACATCGTTTGTCGTGGTGGTTGTGGTGGCGCTGCTGACCATTTACGGCACGCTGGTTTAAGCCAGCGCGCCGTAGCGGTTAAAGCGTATCAGCAGGTGGGATGCCAAAATCAGGCATCCCGTTTTCATCCCAGTGGATGAGCTTCAGGCGGGTATGGCGATTCGGATCGTAAAGCGGGTCGCCCTCAATTTCAGTGTAGTTACGTGCGTGATACACCAGCACATCTTCCCCTTCCGGCGTTTGAGTGAAGCTGTTATGGCCTGGTCCATACTGGCGGTTTTCGTCGCTGGTGACAAATACCGGGTGTGAGGTTTTATGCCAGTTTGTCGGGTTTTGCGGGTCGGCGTTCCTGTCTATCCACAGTAACCCCATGCAGTAGTTCTCATCGGTCGCGCTGGCGGAGTAGCTGATAAACAGTTTGTCACCATGCATCAGCACCGCCGGACCTTCGTTGACCCAAAAACCGCGGCACTCCCAGTCATACTCCGGTTTACTGAGCATCACCGGTTCGCCTTTAAGCGTCCAGGGGTTCTCCATTTCACAGAGATAGAGGTTGGAGTTACCGGCGATATCCGGGGTTTTTTGCGCCCACAGGTACCAGCGTTTGCCCTGGTGTATAAAGGTGGTGGCATCCAGTGCAAAGGTGTCGAACGGCGTCTGGATTTGCCCTTTTTCCATCCACTTGCCGGTGAGTGGGTCGCTGTCGGCGCATTCCAGAGCAAACATGCGGTGCTGGAACATCCCGAGCGTGTCGAGTGCCTGGGTGTGTGTGGCCGCAAAATAGATGTACCACTTGCCGTCGATATGATGCAGTTCCGGTGCCCAGATAAGCTGGCTCATTGGGCCGGTGTCAGGTTTACGCCATACGACCACCTCATCGGCACGTCGTAGTCCGTCCAGCGAACCGGCACGGCGGAGCGCCAGGCGGTCATATTCAGGAACCGAGGCGATAAAGTAGTAATACCCTTCGTGAAAAAGAATATACGGATCGGCGCGTTGTTCGATGAACGGGTTTGGCCAGCTATGCATGTGGTGCTCCTTTAGGTTCTGTTCTTAACGCCGCCTGGTAATCATTGAGTTCGCGGTAGTTAGTGCGACGCTTTTCCAGGTCATCCTGAATCTGTTTCATGGTCTCGCGATCTACCTTCAGCAGACGCACCACGCCCGCCGTGATGAGGTAGCCCACACCCGGAATAACGGTAAACAGCAGCACGATCCCGTTGATGGCATCCGCACTTTGCGCTTTCGCACCGGCGTCGTAACCGTACCAGGAGAGCAGGAAGCCAACCATTGCACCGGCAATTGCCAGCCCCAGCTTGAGGAAGAAGATGTTGCCGGAGAAGCTGATCCCGGTAATTCGTTTCCCGGTTTTCCACTCACCATAGTCATCGACATCCGCCATCAGCGACCAGTGCAGTGGCGACGGGATTTGGTGCAGGATGTTCAACAGGAAGTAGAGCACCACAATGGTGACTGTGGCTTTCGGGTCGAAGAAGTAGAACGCGCAGGAGAAAATCGCCAGCACAATGTTGGTCCAGAAGAACACTTTCAGCTTACACCAGCGATCGGTCAGCACTTTTGCCAGCATACTGCCGAGCATCATCCCCACCACACCGAGGCTGATAAACAGCGTGGCGAAATGCGTACTCTGACCCATCACCCAGGTGACGTAATACATGGTTGCCGCCATGCGAATAAAGCCCGGGCAGACGTTGCACAACGTCAACAGCAGAATGCGCACCCACTGATCGTTCTTCCACACGTCTTTGAGATCGTTTTTCAGCTCATCGTGAGTCTGTACCGTCGGACGCACGCGCTCGCGCACGGTGGCGAAGCAGAACAGGAACATACAGGTGCCAATCAGCGCCAGCACGGTCATCGCCATCTGGTAGCCTTTGGCTTTGTTCTCTCCTCCAAACCAGTCTGCCATTGGTAGCAGCGTGAGTGAAAGCAACAGTGTGGCAATGCCCACCATGACAAACCGGTAAGACTGGCACGCCACACGCTCTTTCGGATCGTTGGTGATTACGCCACCCAGCGAGCAGTACGGAATGTTGATGGCCGTATAGGTCAGCGAGAGCAGGAAGTAGGTGACAAAGGCATAGATAACTTTGCTGTTATAACTCCACTCTGGCGTGGTGAACATCAGAATGCTGAACAGGGCATAGGGGAGGGCAATCCACAGCAGCCAGGGTCGAAAGCGGCCATATTTACTGCGGGTCCGGTCGGCAATTGCCCCCATGATGGGGTCAGTGACGGCGTCAATCACGCGTACTGAAAGCAGAAGTACACCCACAAGTGCAGGTGCCAGGCCAAAAATATCTGTATAAAAATAGTTAACAAACAACATGATGGCACCGAAGATGATGTTGCATCCTGCATCGCCCATCCCATAGCCGATCTTTTCTTTTACTGACAGTCTGTTGTTATCCATTGGCAGCTCTCCGGGTTACGGTATGGAGAGAATTAAACGCTGGCACGCGAATATATGCGTTGCAGTATAGAGGCGGTGATATGGATAAATGAGCTGTTGGCGTGAATTTGTGAGGGAGGTAACAACACCCTGTACCCACATTCGCGGGCACAGGGGAGGGAGATTAGTGGGCTTTCACCGCGTTTTGGTTTTTCTGTTTAACCAGATAACCCACGCCGAGCACCGCAATCCAGACCGGGATCAGGTAAACGGAAATCGCCATACCCGGGGTAATCAACATGATGACCAGAACCGCTGCCATGAACAGCAGGCAAACCCAGTTACCCAGTGGATAAAACAGGGCAGGGAAGCGGGTGGTCACGCCTTGCTGTTGCTTGGCGCGGCGGAACTTGATGTGCGCCAGGCTGATCATCGCCCAGTTAATCACCAGAGCAGAAACGACCAGTGCCATCAGCAGGCCAAAGGCGGATTCCGGTGCCAGGTAGTTAATCAGCACGCATAGCGCGGTAACAATGGCCGACACGATAATGGTGTTCACCGGCACGCCACGTTTATCGATGTTGAGCAGCGCCTTCGGCGCGTTACCTTGCTGAGCCAGACCAAACAACATACGGCTGTTGCAGTATACGCAGCTGTTGTAAACGGAAAGTGCCGCTGTCAGGACGACGATATTGAGCGCGTTGGCCACGAAGGTATCGCCCAGTTCGTGGAAGATCAGGACAAACGGGCTGGTGTCAGCGGTGACGCGCGTCCACGGCAGCAGGGAGAGCAGAACCGCCAGTGAGCCCACATAGAAGATCAGAATACGGTAGATAACCTGGTTGGTAGCTTTCGGGATGCTCTGCTCCGGGTTATCCGCTTCTGCGGCGGTGATCCCCACCAGTTCCAGACCGCCAAAGGAGAACATGATGATCGCCATCATCATCACCAGGCCAGTCATACCGTGAGGCAGGAACCCGCCTTGCTCCCAGAGATTGCGCACCGTGGCCTGCGGGCCGCCGTTGCCGCTGAACAGCAGCCAGCCGCCGAAGATGATCATCGCCACAACGGCAATCACCTTGATGATGGCAAACCAGAACTCCATTTCACCGAACACTTTTACGTTGGTCAGGTTAATGGCGTTGATGATAATGAAGAACACCGCAGCAGAAACCCAGGTTGGGATTTCCGGGTACCAGAACTGGATGTATTTCCCGACGGCGGTCAGCTCGGCCATCGCCACCAGAACGTACAGAACCCAGTAGTTCCAGCCTGATGCAAAACCGGCAAAACTGCCCCAGTATTTATAGGCAAAGTGGCTGAACGAACCGGCTACAGGCTCTTCCACCACCATTTCGCCCAGTTGACGCATGATCAGAAAGGCAATGAAACCCGCGATAGCGTAACCCAAAATAATGCCCGGACCGGCTGACTGAATAACGGATGCGCTTCCCAGAAACAGGCCGGTACCGATAGCACCGCCCAATGCGATGAGCTGTATGTGGCGGTTTTTAAGGCCGCGCTTTAGCTGATCGCCGTGCTGTTGACCTTCCATTATGAAACCTCGTGTGTGGTTGTTATGTTCACGCTGTGCGTGTGTAATTATGAAAGTCCATTTTCTGTATTTATTTCTTTACGGTTAATATTACCGAAATAATCGGAGATGACTTCCGTTGACGCCAGAATAGTGATAAGTGCGAGCGAATGCACCTGCTTTATGAAGGGGTGATGACGAGTTGAATAAAAAGAAAGCATTTGTAAATTGTCCCGTTATCCGTACCTACCCCAACCTATAGAATAGAAATGCCCCGTAAGTGGGCGAATTTTCATTATTTGCGTTGTTGAATCGCTTCAGATTGCAAAATCCCTCGTTTCATTATGGTTAAAACTGCCTCTTTGTGGGTAATCAATTCATTTGTGTGAAGTTACATTTTTGAAATGTTATTTCTGTAAGGTTGTTAAAATGTGCAGGGTTTACTGATTTCAATCAAAACCAATATGGACAGAAGGTGAATACTTTGTTACTTTAGCGATACGAACTTGAAATTGGTAAGACCAATTGACTCCGGGCAAAAAGGCGTAAGACAGGGAATATGGCCTACAGCAAAATTCGCCAACCAAAACTATCTGATGTGATTGAGCAGCAGCTGGAGTTTTTAATTCTCGAAGGGACACTGCGCCCAGGTGAGAAACTTCCGCCTGAACGCGAACTGGCCAAACAGTTCGACGTTTCCCGCCCCTCTCTGCGTGAGGCGATCCAACGTCTCGAAGCGAAGGGCTTGCTGCTTCGTCGCCAGGGCGGCGGAACCTTTGTGCAAAATAGCCTGTGGCAGAGCTTCAGCGATCCGCTGGTAGAACTTCTCTCTGACCACCCTGAATCCCAGTTTGACCTGCTAGAGACCCGTCACGCGCTTGAAGGTATTGCGGCTTATTACGCCGCCCTTCGCAGCACTGATGAAGACCGCGTGCGTATCCGCGAGCTGCATCAGGCCATTGAACGGGCACAGCAGTCCGGCGATTTAGACGCCGAGTCCGATGCCGTCGTCCAGTACCAGATTGCCGTCACCGAAGCGGCACACAATGTGGTGCTCCTCCATCTGCTACGCTGCATGGAGCCGATGCTGGCCCAGAACGTTCGTCAGAATTTTGAATTGTTGTATGCCCGTCGGGACATGCTCCCACTGGTAAGCAACCATCGCACCCGAGTATTCGAGGCGATAATGGCCGGGGAACCGGAGCAGGCGCGCGAAGCGTCGCACCGACATCTGGCTTTCATTGAGGAAATCTTGCTGGACCGTAGCCGTGAACAATCGCGCCGCGAACGTTCACTTCGCCGCATACAGCAACGAAAGGATTAAGCGCCAGGTTTTTTTAGAGCGCGGCAACTAAACGCAGAACCTGTCTTATTGTGTTTTCTGGCGAAAATGCAATGGGACAGGTTCCAGACAAATCAACGTATTAGATAGATAAGGAATACCCCCATGTCAGAACGTCTCCAAAATGACGTGGATCCGATCGAAACTCGCGACTGGCTACAGGCGATCGAATCGGTCATCCGTGAAGAAGGTGTTGAGCGTGCTCAGTATCTGATTGATCAGCTGCTTTCAGAAGCCCGTAAAGGCGGCGTGAAGGTTGCTGCAGGTGCAGGGGCTAACAACTACGTAAACACGATTGCCGTTGAAGACGAACCGGTATACCCGGGCAATCTGGATCTGGAACGTCGCATTCGTTCTGCAATCCGCTGGAACGCCATCATGACCGTTCTGCGCGCATCCAAGAAAGACCTGGAACTGGGCGGCCACATGGCATCCTTCCAGTCTTCTGCGACCGTTTACGACGTGTGCTTCAACCACTTCTTCCGTGCGGCTAACGAGAAAGATGGCGGCGATCTGGTGTACTTCCAGGGCCACATTTCTCCGGGCATCTACGCACGTGCATTCCTGGAAGGTCGTCTGACTGAAGAGCAGATGAACAACTTCCGTCAGGAAGTTCACGGTAAAGGTCTGTCTTCTTACCCGCACCCTAAACTGATGCCAGAATTCTGGCAGTTCCCGACCGTTTCTATGGGGCTGGGCCCAATTGGTGCGATCTACCAGGCTAAATTCCTGAAATATCTGGAACACCGTGGTCTGAAAGATACCTCTGAGCAAACCGTTTATGCCTTCCTGGGCGACGGCGAAATGGATGAGCCAGAATCTAAAGGTGCGATCACCATCGCCACCCGTGAGAAGCTGGACAACCTGTGCTTCATCATCAACTGTAACCTGCAGCGTCTGGATGGTCCGGTAACCGGCAACGGCAAGATCATCAACGAACTGGAAGGCATCTTCGCAGGTGCTGGCTGGAACGTCATCAAAGTGATGTGGGGCGGTCGTTGGGATGAGCTGCTGCGTAAAGACACCAGCGGTAAGCTGATCCAGCTGATGAACGAAACCGTTGACGGTGACTACCAGACCTTCAAATCCAAAGACGGTGCCTACGTTCGTGAGCACTTCTTCGGTAAATATCCTGAAACCGCAGCACTGGTTGCAGACTGGACTGACGAGCAGATCTGGGCCCTGAACCGTGGTGGTCACGATCCGAAGAAAGTCTACGCTGCACTGAAAAAAGCGCAGGAAACCAAAGGTAAAGCGACTGTAATCCTGGCCCACACCATCAAAGGTTACGGCATGGGTGATACCGCAGAAGGTAAAAACATCGCTCACCAGGTTAAGAAAATGAACATGGACGGCGTGCGTTATATCCGCGACCGTTTCAACGTGCCAGTGACCGATGAGCAGGTAGAAAACCTGTCTTACATCACCTTCCCTGAAGGTTCTGAAGAGCACAAGTACCTGCACGAACGTCGTCAGGCGCTGAAAGGCTACCTGCCTGCTCGTCAGCCTAACTTCACCGAGAAGCTGGAACTGCCAGCGCTGGAAGACTTCTCTCAGCTGCTGGAAGAGCAGAACAAAGAGATCTCTACCACTATCGCTTTCGTTCGTGCCCTGAACGTGATGCTGAAGAACAAGTCGATCAAAGATCGTCTGGTTCCAATCATCGCTGACGAAGCGCGTACTTTCGGTATGGAAGGTCTGTTCCGTCAGATCGGTATCTACAGCCCGAACGGCCAGCAGTACACCCCGCAGGACCGTGAGCAGGTTGCATACTACAAAGAAGACGAGAAAGGTCAGATCCTGCAGGAAGGTATCAACGAGCTGGGCGCAGGCGCATCCTGGCTGGCTGCTGCGACTTCTTACAGCACCAACAACCTGCCGATGATCCCGTTCTACATCTACTACTCCATGTTCGGTTTCCAGCGTATCGGTGACCTGTGCTGGCAGGCTGGCGACCAACAGGCTCGCGGCTTCCTGGTAGGTGGTACTTCCGGTCGTACGACCCTGAACGGTGAAGGTCTGCAGCACGAAGATGGTCACAGCCACATTCAGTCTCTGACTATCCCTAACTGTATCTCTTACGACCCGTCTTACGCGTACGAAGTGGCTGTCATCATGCACGACGGTCTGACCCGTATGTACGGTGAAGCACAAGAGAACATTTACTACTACATCACCACGCTGAACGAAAACTACCATATGCCGGCGATGCCAGCAGGTGCTGAGGAAGGTATCCGTAAAGGTATCTACAAACTCGAAACCGTTGCAGGTAGCAAAGGTAAAGTTCAGCTGCTGGGCTCCGGCTCTATCCTGCGTCACGTACGTGAAGCCGCACAGATCCTGGCGAACGACTACGGTGTAGGTTCTGACGTGTACAGCGTAACCTCCTTCACTGAACTGGCACGTGATGGCCAGGATTGTGAGCGCTGGAACATGCTGCACCCAATGGAAACTCCGCGCGTTCCGTACATCGCTCAGGTGATGAACGACGCTCCAGCGGTTGCTTCTACTGACTATATGAAACTGTTCGCTGAGCAGGTTCGTACTTACGTACCGGCTGATGATTATCGCGTACTGGGTACTGACGGCTTCGGTCGTTCTGACAGCCGCGAAAACCTGCGTCACCACTTCGAAGTTGATGCTTCTTACGTGGTTGTAGCAGCACTGGGCGAACTGGCTAAACGTGGCGAAATCGATAAGAAAGTGGTTGCTGAAGCAATTACTAAATTCAACATCGATGCAGAAAAAGTTAACCCGCGTCTGGCGTAAGAGGTAAAAGAATAATGGCTATCGAAATCAATGTACCGGACATCGGGGCTGATGAAGTTGAAATCACCGAGATCCTGGTCAAAGTGGGCGACAAAGTTGAAGCTGAACAGTCGCTGATCACCGTAGAAGGCGACAAAGCCTCTATGGAAGTCCCGTCTCCTCAGGCTGGCATCGTTAAAGAGATCAAAGTCTCTGTTGGCGATAAAACCGAGACGGGCAAACTGATCATGATTTTCGATTCCGTCGACGGTGCAGCAGCTGCTGCACCTGCGCAGGAAGAGAAGAAAGCCGCTCCGGCCGCTGCTGCACCAGCAGCTGCCGCGGCAGCGAAAGACGTTAACGTGCCTGACATCGGTGGTGACGAAGTTGAAGTCACTGAAATCCTGGTGAAAGTGGGCGATACCGTTGCGGCTGAGCAGTCGCTGATCACCGTAGAAGGCGACAAAGCCTCTATGGAAGTGCCGGCTCCGTTCGCAGGTACTGTTAAAGAGATTAAGATCAACACCGGTGACAAAGTGTCTACTGGCTCGCTGATTATGGTCTTCGAAGTGGCGGGTGCTGCACCTGCGCAGGCCGCTGCTCCGGCAGCCGTTGCACCAGCGGTTGCTGGTGGCGCGAAAGACGTTAACGTACCAGACATCGGCGGTGACGAAGTTGAAGTGACCGAAGTGATGGTGAAAGTGGGCGACAAAGTTGCCGCTGAACAGTCACTGATCACCGTTGAAGGCGACAAGGCTTCTATGGAAGTGCCAGCGCCATTCGCGGGTACTGTTAAAGAGATCAAAATCAGCACTGGCGACAAAGTGTCTACTGGCTCGCTGATTATGGTCTTCGAAGTGGAAGGCGCTGCGCCTGCGGCAGCTCCGGTTGCCGCTGCCGCTCCGGCACCTGCTGCTGCACCGGCTCAGGCTGCTAAACCCGCTGCGGCACCTGCTGCAAAAGCGGAAGGCAAATCTGAATTCGCTGAAAACGACGCTTACATCCACGCCACTCCGCTGATCCGCCGCCTGGCGCGCGAATTTGGCGTTAACCTGGCGAAAGTGAAAGGGACGGGCCGTAAAGGTCGTATCCTGCGCGAAGACGTTCAGGCTTACGTGAAAGACGCGGTGAAACGCGCTGAAGCGGCTCCTGCTGCTGCCACTGGTGGCGGTATCCCGGGCATGCTGCCGTGGCCGAAAGTGGACTTCAGCAAGTTCGGCGAAATCGAAGAAGTGGAACTGGGCCGTATCCAGAAAATCTCTGGTGCTAACCTGAGCCGTAACTGGGTGATGATCCCGCACGTTACGCACTTCGACAAAACCGATATCACCGATCTGGAAGCGTTCCGTAAACAGCAGAACGCCGAAGCTGAGAAGCGTAAACTGGACGTGAAATTCACCCCAGTGGTCTTCATCATGAAAGCCGTTGCTGCTGCTCTTGAGCAGATGCCACGCTTCAACAGCTCCCTGTCCGAAGATGGCCAGAAGCTGACGCTGAAGAAATACATCAACATCGGTGTTGCGGTTGATACGCCAAATGGTCTGGTTGTTCCGGTCTTCAAAGACGTGAACAAGAAGAGCATCACTGAGCTGTCCCGTGAACTGACCGTGATCTCCAAAAAAGCGCGTGATGGCAAGCTGACTGCTGGCGAAATGCAGGGCGGTTGCTTCACCATCTCCAGCATCGGTGGCCTGGGTACGACCCACTTCGCACCGATTGTGAACGCGCCGGAAGTGGCAATCCTCGGTGTGTCCAAGTCTGCGATGGAGCCGGTATGGAATGGCAAAGAGTTCATGCCGCGTCTGATGATGCCAATCTCTCTGTCCTTCGACCACCGCGTGATCGACGGTGCTGATGGTGCGCGTTTCATCACCATCATCAACAACACCCTGAGCGACATTCGCCGCCTGGTGATGTAATCGAAAAGCCGGCCAATCGGCCGGCTTTTTTCTGTTAATCTCATGGTGTTTGTGAGGTTATTGGCGAAAGCGATAATTCGTGAGCCGTTTGTTGTTTCAAAATTGTTAACAATTTTGTAAACTGCGGGCGGATAGAACGTCCCGGTGGATGAAGGGCGACAAGTACCTGGACCGCCGGAAATCAATAAGAGGTCATGATGAGTACTGAAATCAAAACTCAGGTCGTGGTACTTGGGGCAGGCCCGGCAGGTTACTCTGCAGCCTTCCGTTGCGCTGATTTAGGTCTGGAAACCGTAATCGTAGAACGCTACAGCACCCTCGGTGGTGTTTGCCTGAACGTAGGCTGTATCCCTTCTAAAGCGCTGCTGCACGTAGCGAAAGTTATCGAAGAAGCCAAAGCACTGGCTGAACACGGTATCGTCTTCGGCGAGCCGAAAACCGATATCGACAAAATTCGTACCTGGAAAGAGAAAGTTATCACTCAGCTGACCGGCGGTCTGGCGGGTATGGCCAAAGGCCGTAAAGTGAAAGTGGTAAACGGTCTGGGTAAATTCACCGGCGCGAACACCCTGGAAGTGGAAGGTGAGAACGGTAAAACTGTGATCAACTTCGACAACGCGATCATCGCGGCAGGTTCTCGTCCGATTCAGCTGCCGTTCATTCCTCATGAAGATCCACGCGTGTGGGACTCCACCGATGCGCTGGAGCTGAAATCCGTACCTAAGCGTATGCTGGTTATGGGTGGCGGTATCATCGGTCTGGAAATGGGTACCGTGTACCATGCGCTGGGTTCAGAGATCGACGTGGTTGAAATGTTCGACCAGGTTATCCCGGCTGCTGACAAAGATATCGTTAAAGTCTTCACTAAACGCATCAGCAAGAAATTCAACCTGATGCTGGAAACCAAAGTGACTGCCGTTGAAGCGAAAGAAGACGGTATTTACGTTTCTATGGAAGGCAAAAAAGCCCCTGCAGAACCACAGCGTTACGACGCCGTGCTGGTGGCTATCGGTCGTGTGCCGAACGGTAAAAACCTCGACGCAGGCAAAGCTGGCGTGGAAGTGGACGACCGTGGCTTCATCCGCGTTGACAAACAGCTGCGCACTAATGTACCGCACATCTTTGCTATCGGCGATATCGTCGGTCAGCCAATGCTGGCACACAAAGGTGTTCACGAAGGTCACGTTGCCGCTGAAGTTATCGCGGGCATGAAGCACTACTTCGATCCGAAAGTGATCCCATCTATCGCGTACACCGAGCCAGAGGTTGCATGGGTTGGTCTGACTGAGAAAGAAGCGAAAGAGAAAGGCATCAGCTACGAAACCGCCACCTTCCCGTGGGCTGCTTCTGGCCGTGCTATCGCTTCCGACTGCGCAGACGGTATGACCAAACTGATCTTCGACAAAGAGACTCACCGTGTGATCGGTGGTGCGATTGTCGGTACCAACGGCGGCGAGCTGCTGGGTGAAATCGGTCTGGCTATCGAAATGGGTTGTGACGCTGAAGACATCGCGCTGACCATCCACGCTCACCCAACTCTGCACGAGTCTGTGGGCCTGGCGGCAGAAGTGTTCGAAGGTAGCATCACCGACCTGCCAAACGCCAAAGCGAAGAAGAAATAAGTTTCTTAACGCTTGCTAAACGCCTCTTCGGAGGCGTTTTTTTTTGCCTTCAGGAACCCATTCCGCTTTATGGCGTGACGGGTTGCCACGCTTTATCAGGGCTATACGATGTTAACGCTTGTGCTTTCTGCTGTGACTCGCTGCCAAGATTGGCCTGGTATACCTTGTCGTCCTGATTTATCACAAAGCTCATCACGCCCGTCTGGCCGTAGCTGACTGGCCAGGCCACCATGGCAAAGCCGTTTTTATCCGGCAGGATGCGGAAACGGTATCCGTGATAACCGGCCCCCGGCTCTTTCGGGCTGAATGCCGGGCCAAGCGGGCTGGGCATCTCACCCGGTGATGCAGGCCAGTACAGGCCATCTTTTTTCCCTTCAGAACTTACAATTTTCCGGGCGTACGTCTGGTTCATCGCAAAATAGCTTTGCTGAGCATCCACATAGGCGTGTAACGCTTCGATAGCCGCGAGCTCGTTGCGCCCGATCTCACGGGTCAGGATCTCCTCGGCAGCTTCCTTCATATCAAATTGCCAGCCGGAAGAGGTCTTGATAACCGGGATCGGCAGTTGCCAGTCGCCGTCACCGACAACAAGATGTGCCGTATCGCCGTCGATGACGGTGTTATGACGAACTTTCCAGTCGCGAAGGAAGCGATCAACGGCATCAGGATCGACCCCTTCAGGCGGCAGGAAATCGCGCCAGTTTTCCCCGAGCAGGTTGTTCATTGCATTTTCATTTTGCCCACTGATGGCGTTTGCCAGCGCATCGGTTGCCTTGTCTGGCGTACTGAAGGATTGCTGTGCCATCGCGGTGGCCGAAACCATGAACAACACCATTCCACTGAGTAATTTACTTTTCATGTCGGTTCTCTTAACGATGACGGAATTCGCGGTGTTCAGCCCGACCAGAGGACATCTGCCGTGGCTGTTGATTACGGGCAGACATCTGTCGGCTTTGCGCACCTCGCTGCTGTTGCGCTTGCCAGTTGGCGGAGCGGCTGTCGTTGCCGCTTAGCGCGTTAGCACGCGGCTGGCTGGTTCGCTGCTGAATATTCCGCTGTTGAGGGTTACGCTGTTGCGCTGTTTGCGAAACCCGTTTCTCCTGTCTCTGGGCTGTGGTCTGGCGATTCTCTCGTTGCTGGGTGTTGGTTCGTTTCGCGGTCTGAGGTTTGGTGTCGTAACCACGGTAGTTATTACGTTGGGAAATCTGCTGTAGTTGTTGGCTGGAAGCCTGGCGTTGTGCGTCTTTGGTTCCCGGGCGCGCTGTCTGAGGGAATGTTTTGCCCGTCGATTTTTCCATTTGGTTCATCGCAGCCTGACGCTGGCTGTCACGGTTGATCGGTGTCTTCTGCGTCGAACTGAGTCCCGTTGCCGTATTCGTGGAGTGGAAGCGGGTATTGAGCTGATTGTTTGGATATGGCACGCCCTCGCGATAGGCCGGGTTATGCTGCCAGGTCCGGTTGGCGTCCGTCAGGCGTTGCCCACTGATTTTATTGAAATTATCAACGTTGATATTGATGTTGTTATCACCGTTGCGGTTATAGCCGCCGTGATGATCCCAGTCATCATCATGATGGTCGTCGTCATCCCAGTCGATGTTGCTGAAGATAGCGTAGGTTGTCGCGACACCCAGACTGAAACCTAAGCCGTTCACGAAGCTATTGCCAAATTGCTCACCGGGCGTTGGGGGGAGATAGGTTGGTGGATAGGCGGTGTTTGGCCAGGTACCGTAAACCGTATTGGGGTTATAGGTGGGGACGTATACCACCTGCGGGTCGGCAGATTCGATCTTAATGACCGTTGGGTTTGTCGTGGTGGTTGTACTTGTACTTGTACTTGTTGTTGTCGACTCGCTGGTTGCGGCTTTAGCAGGAGCGGGTTTTGTCACGGTGGTGACAGTTTGTTGCGGCGTCGATTGTAACGCACCGGTTTGCTGAGCCAGCAGGCGCAGACGTTGAACCGAATCCATCACGTCTTGTGGCTGCGCGAGGAAAGCATCACCCAGATTTTGTACCCACGGCGGATTTTCACCCAAGAGCGACATCAGTTGAGGGAACGCAACCAGCGACTTCACGCTGGGATCCCACGGCTGACTGGCAACGGCCTGAATGGCGGCATCACCCTGCATCTTAGGATTATCCTTTGACCACTGCGCGGCCTGGATAACGTTTGACGGATAGGTCGATGCCATCAAAATTTGCGACAGTAGCGCATCCGGGTAGAGCGCGATGGGGGCCACCCACTGATCGATTTGCGCTGCACTGTACGTTGGCGGCGCAACCGGGGCGGCTTGTGCGGCTGGTGCCGGTGTGGCAACGGGAGCCGGTGCCGAAGGTTGTTGTGCAACCGGAGCAGGAGCGGTGGGCTCCGTTGCACGGCTTTTGACAAACATGACGCCAGAGGCGGCAAACAGCCCGGCACTGCACAGAAGGACAAGCAGATGTGGCTTAAAGGGCAACTTCATAGAATGACTCCAACGAGACAAGTGCTGCGCCGTAAGGCGTTCCTGTTGCTGCGAGTATTGTTCACCCGTGTTTTGCAGTTTTGACTTTTATTGGGAAACCACGCGGTGTATCCGGATAAAGAGTGTGAGCATTTATTACACAATTATATCTGATAGTTGAAAAGCCGCCGGGATATTCAGAAGGCCGCTCTTGCGAGCGGCCAGCAGCTAGTTGCCGAGGTTGACGACAAACAGCACCGTGATGTCGGATATGTTCCAGCCACCGTGCAGTGCGGTAAGCAGTAAACCCGTCACAACGATCAGCACAGTGATTCGCATCTCCATTGCGTGCGTTCCTGTACAGGCTACGCGGGTTCGTTCTTCACCGGGAAAGGCAGAACCTGGCAAATTGGGGTTTTGCCACGTAGATTACGGAACTGCTCCCGGGCCCGGTGACTGGCTGCTACACCAGCGAAGCAGGCCGATGAGAAGAGTCGTGGATTCAAAGGGTATGAAGAAGGGGAAAAATGCATTTACATAATCTTTCATTCAAAACGGGAAAGCGCTGCGCAGAATGAAAAAATCACCTTGCAAGTCTATACGCAGGAGAGCAAAATTCGCTGCGTTGGGGTTTTGCCGCAAATCTGCCAGCCCGGTGTGCTACCACCGCAAGGCAACAAATTAACCGCTGTCAGGCGGTTTTTTTGTGCCCAAAATTCGCCTCGCCTTCCCGCTATACCACTCTTAACGATTCAGCAAATTTTTTAATGTTGCTTTTTTGTAAACGGATTAACACTGTGCAGAAATCCTGCTATGCTGCCCGACGCGGTATCGGGCATTTACCCTACAAACTGCTGTCTCACAGGAGCGTGAAGAGAACGTCCGCCGCATATGACAATGAGAGCGAGGAGAACCGTCGTGCTAGAAGAATACCGTAAGCACGTAGCAGAACGTGCCGCCGAGGGGATTGTACCCAAACCTTTAGATGCAACCCAAATGGCCGCGCTCGTCGAGCTGCTGAAGAACCCGCCTAAGGGCGAAGAAGAATTCCTGTTAGATCTGTTGATCAACCGTGTACCGCCTGGTGTAGATGAAGCGGCCTACGTAAAAGCCGGTTTCCTTGCTGCCATTGCCAAAGGCGCAGCCACCTCCCCACTGGTAACTCCTGAAAAAGCGATTGAATTGCTCGGCACCATGCAGGGCGGTTACAACATTCATCCGCTGATTGACGCGCTGGATAACGACACGCTGGCACCGATTGCCGCAAAAGCGCTCTCTTCAACGCTGCTGATGTTTGATAACTTCTACGATGTGGAAGAAAAAGCGAAAGCGGGCAACGTCTACGCGAAGCAGGTGATGCAGTCCTGGGCTGATGCAGAATGGTTCCTGAACCGTCCTGCGCTGGCTGAAAAAATCACCGTTACCGTCTTCAAAGTGACGGGTGAAACCAACACTGATGACCTTTCTCCGGCACCGGATGCATGGTCTCGCCCGGATATCCCTCTGCACGCGCTGGCGATGCTGAAGAACGCCCGTGAAGGTATCGAGCCGGATCAGCCTGGCGTGGTCGGCCCAATCAAGCAGATTGAAGCGTTGCAGAAAAAAGGTTTCCCGCTGGCTTACGTGGGTGACGTTGTCGGTACCGGTTCTTCCCGTAAATCCGCAACTAACTCCGTGCTGTGGTTCATGGGCGATGATATCCCGCACGTGCCAAATAAGCGCGGCGGCGGTCTGTGCCTCGGCGGCAAAATCGCACCCATCTTCTTTAACACGATGGAAGATGCGGGCGCACTGCCGATTGAAGTCGACGTCTCTGACCTGAACATGGGCGACGTGATTGACGTATACCCGTTCAAAGGTGAAGTGCGTAACCACGAAACCAACGAACTGCTGGCAAGTTTTGAGCTGAAAACCGATGTGCTGGTTGACGAAGTCCGTGCCGGTGGCCGTATCCCGCTGATCATCGGTCGTGGCCTGACTACCAAAGCGCGTGAAGCGCTGGGTCTGCCGCACAGCACGGTATTCCGTCATGCGAAAGATGTGGCAGAAAGCAACCGTGGTTACTCTCTGGCGCAGAAAATGGTGGGCCGTGCGTGCGGCGTAACCGGTATCCGTCCGGGCGCATACTGCGAGCCGAAGATGACTTCCGTAGGCTCTCAGGATACCACTGGCCCAATGACCCGTGACGAACTGAAAGACCTGGCGTGCCTGGGCTTCTCGTCTGACCTGGTGATGCAGTCATTCTGTCACACGGCGGCATATCCGAAGCCGGTTGACGTGACTACACACCATACGCTGCCAGACTTCATCATGAACCGTGGCGGTGTGTCCCTGCGTCCGGGTGATGGTGTTATCCACTCCTGGCTGAACCGTATGCTGCTGCCTGATACCGTAGGTACCGGTGGTGACTCCCATACCCGTTTCCCGATTGGTATCTCCTTCCCGGCTGGCTCTGGTCTGGTGGCGTTTGCTGCTGCGACCGGCGTGATGCCGCTGGATATGCCGGAATCGGTTCTGGTGCGCTTCAAAGGCAAAATGCAGCCGGGTATCACCCTGCGCGACCTGGTTCACGCAATTCCGCTGTATGCCATCAAACAGGGCCTGCTGACCGTTGAGAAGAAAGGTAAGAAGAACATCTTCTCTGGTCGTATCCTGGAAATTGAAGGTCTGCCGGACCTGAAAGTAGAACAGGCGTTCGAACTGACTGATGCTTCTGCTGAGCGTTCAGCTGCGGGCTGTACCATCAAGCTGAACCAGGCACCAATCGAAGAGTACCTGACCTCTAACATCGTGCTGCTGAAGTGGATGATTGCAGAAGGCTACGGCGACCGTCGTACGCTGGAGCGTCGTATCCAGGGCATGGAAAAATGGCTGGCAGATCCGCAGTTGCTGGAAGCCGATGCTGACGCAGAATATGCGGCGGTGATCGACATCGATCTGGCGGATATCAAAGAGCCAATCCTGTGTGCGCCAAACGATCCTGACGATGCGCGTCTGCTCTCTGATGTTCAGGGCGACAAGATTGACGAAGTGTTTATCGGTTCGTGCATGACCAACATCGGTCACTTCCGCGCGGCTGGTAAGCTGCTGGATACCCACAAAGGCCAGCTGCCAACCCGTCTGTGGGTGGCTCCGCCAACCCGTATGGATGCTGCTCAGCTGACTGAAGAGGGTTACTACAGCGTGTTTGGTAAGAGCGGTGCGCGTATTGAAATCCCTGGCTGTTCCCTGTGTATGGGTAACCAGGCGCGTGTAGCCGACGGTGCGACGGTGGTCTCCACCTCTACCCGTAACTTCCCGAACCGTTTAGGTACCGGTGCTAACGTTTATCTGGCCTCTGCGGAGCTGGCGGCGGTTGCCGCGCTGATTGGCAAACTGCCAACGCCGGAAGAGTACCAGACTTATATCGCTCAGGTTGATAAGACGGCGGTGGATACCTACCGCTATCTGAACTTCGACCAGCTCTCTCAGTACACCGAGAAGGCTGACGGGGTTATCTTCCAGACCGCGGTATAAACAGCAAAACCGTCTCTGTAGAGACGGTTTTTCGTGTTTTCACCCTCTCCCGTGGAGAGGGCAGGAGTGAGGGCATCAGGCCGCAGGGTCTTGCTCTCACTTTTTATTTTCATTCCTCCCACCTCCCACGCTTTTTTTCTTCCTCTCTGCTGCGATAATTAACGTAATGGCTTTGCAGAGGAAAATACTATGGATTACGAATTTCTGCGCGACATCACCGGAGTGGTGAAAGTGCGTATGTCGATGGGCCACGAAGCCGTTGGACACTGGTTTAACGAAGAGGTGAAAGAGAACCTCGCGTTACTTGATGAAGTGGAACAGGCTGCGCAGACGGTAAAAGGCAGTGAGCGATCCTGGCAGCGTGCCGGACACGAATATACGCTGTGGATGGACGGCGAAGAGGTGATGGTGCGTGCCAACCAGCTTGAATTCTCGGGCGATGAGATGGAAGAGGGGATGAGCTACTACGACGAAGAGAGCCTGTCGCTGTGCGGCGTTGAAGACTTCCTCAAAGTGGTGGCTGCGTACCGTGAGTTCATGAAACAGAAATAACACCCCGGAGCATCCCTGCTCCGGGCCCGTTTTACACGGCCGGAATATTGCGGCCGTAGTAGATTTCGCGCATCTCTTTCCAGAGCCGGTCAGTGATGACCTTGCGCTCTTCTTCGCTCAAATCTTCCGGTCTGGTATGGAACATGTAGTGCTTAAGGTCGAATTCCTTAAGTAACATCTTGGTATGGAAGATGTTTTCCTGATACACGTTCACGTCCACCATGTCGTACAGCGCCTTCATATCATCGGACATAAAGTTCTGGATGGAGTTGATCTCGTGGTCGATGAAGTGTTTCATGCCGTTGATATCACGGGTGAAACCACGCACACGATAATCAATGGTCACGATGTCGGATTCCAGCTGGTGGATTAAGTAGTTCAGCGCCTTAAGAGGCGAAATCACGCCACAGGTAGAGACTTCAATATCCGCGCGGAAGGTACACAGACCGCCTTCAGGATGGCTTTCAGGGTAGGTATGCACGCAGATGTGACTTTTATCCAGGTGGGCCACGACGGCCTCTGGCAGTGGGCCTGGATGTTCGGTGTTGTCGATAAGCTTAGGGTCGACCGGCTCTTCGCTGACCAGAATCGTCACGCTGGCACCCTGTGGCTCATAATCCTGACGGGCAATATTCAGGATATTTGCGCCGATAATAGAGCAGGTTTCTGACAGGATCTCGGTCAGACGATTGGCATTGTAGAGTTCATCGATATAGGCGATATACCCATCGCGCTCTTCTGCGGTTTTGGCATAGCAGATATCGTAAATACAAAAACTCAGGCTTTTGGTCAGGTTGTTAAAGCCATGCAGCTTAAGCTTTTTCAATTAGCTCACCCCCTTAGAGGACAGCGCATCTTGCAGGTACTGCGGCAAGGCAAATGCGGCAGTATGGATAGCCGGATTGTAGTATCGGCACTGAAGACCGGCCTGGTGGAAACGGGCCTGAATAATTCCGGTGGAGAGATGACGCAACACTTCGTTATCGGTCGCCCAGGCGAAAGTCATGATCCCGCCGTAGTAGGTCGGAATAGCGGCCTGATAGAAGCTGACGTCACTAAAATAAGTGCTCAGCTTGCGGTGGCTGTCGAGGGCTTCATCCTGCTGCAGGAAGCAAACACCGTTTTGCGCCACAAAGATCCCCCCTGGTTTCAGGCAACGCTTACAGCCTTCGTAGAAAGAAGAGGTAAACAGCGATGCGCCAGGGCCGATAGGATCAGTGCAGTCGGAGATAATCACATCAAAGGTTTGCGTGGTCTGATTAACGAAGTTGACGCCATCATCAATGACCAGATTAAAGCGCGGATCGTCATAACTACCGGCGCTGTGGTTGGGCAGATACTGGCGGCAGAAGGAGACGACGCCTGCATCAATTTCCACCATTGTGATGGTTTCAATGGATTGATGACGGGACACTTCGCGCAGCATGGCACCGTCGCCACCGCCGATAATCAGAACGTGCTTCGCGTGCCCGTGTGCCAGTAGCGGTACGTGGGTCATCATTTCGTGATAGATAAACTCATCGCGCTCGGTGGTTTGCACCACGCCATCCAGTGCCATCACGCGGCCAAAGGCGGCGTTCTCGAAGATGACCAGATCCTGATGATCGGTTTTCTCGTGATAAAGCACGTTATCGACGGCAAAGTATTGACCAAACTGGTCATGCAGCGTTTCATGCCATACCGGGTTATCGGTCATGAGTTGACACCTCCTTTGTTAACATCCGTTACCCCAGAGAATTGGGCGCAACATGCATAGCTAACTATAACCGTGGGTTCACGGTTATAGCGGTCAACAGGGGCGTCGGGAAGGTTATTTCACGTAGGCGAGCAGGCTGAGTGAATCACGAGCCAGCGCTTTGCATTTTTTTGCAGTGGGGATGCCAATACCGCTTAAATCGCGGTAGCTGTCTTCACCGAGCGCCTTCATGTCGAAGCTGTCGTAGTTGCTGAGATCCCATTGGTTCTGCTGGGCAAAAAAGACCAGTGCGCGACGAATCTGCCCGTTGGGTAAATTCTGGTAGCCACAATCGTTTTTCAGGAATACAAAAACTGCCGTTAAATCGGCCATATCTTCCGCTTCGTTTTCACTTAGCGCATAGCTGTTCGCACACATTGCCATCAGGCTGCCGAACAAAATTGTCCTGAAAAACGTCTTCATTGCTTCTACCACTGCATCACGGAAAATTAACGTTAGCATACTTGATGCCAGGGCGACGATCTTTAATTATTACCGCTTTACTTGACCTTCCGGTAAGGGGAGGGTTTATGCTCAAAATATCGCCTGCAGGAAATAAGGAAATGAACATGCAACGTCGTGATTTTTTGAAATATTCCGCTGCGCTGGGGGTTGCCAGTGCATTACCACTGTGGAGTCGTGCGGTTTTTGCGGCTGACAGACCCACCTTACCGATTCCCGAATTACTCACCGCTGATGCCCGTAGCCGCATTCAGCTTGTTGTTCAGTCCGGTAAAACGACCTTTGGTAAGCATAACGCCACAACGTGGGGTTATAACGGTAGCCTGCTTGGCCCGGCCATCCAGCTACGCAAGGGGAGCGCCGTGACGGTTGATATCCACAACACGCTGGCAGAAGAGACTACGCTGCACTGGCACGGTCTGGAAGTGCCGGGGGAGGTTGATGGTGGGCCGCAGGGGATCATCAAGGCTGGTGATAAGCGTAGCGTCACCTTTACCCCCAACCAGCGCGCAGCGACCTGCTGGTTCCACCCACATCAGCACGGAAAAACGGGCCATCAGGTGGCGATGGGGCTGGCCGGTCTGGTACTGATTGAAGATGATGAAAGCCGCCTGTTGCGCCTGCCGAAACAGTGGGGCATTGACGATATCCCGGTCATTGTTCAGGACAAGAAATTCACTGCAGACGGTCAGATTGATTATCAGCTGGATGTGATGAGCGCGGCGGTAGGCTGGTTTGGCGATACGCTGCTGACTAACGGCGCTATTTACCCGCAGCATGCCGCCCCGAAAGGCTGGCTGCGTTTACGTCTGCTCAATGGGTGTAATGCGCGTTCGCTGAATTTTGCTGCCAGCGATAAACGTCCGCTGTACGTGGTGGCGAGTGACGGCGGGCTACTGCCTGAGCCGGTTAAGGTGAACGAATTGCCGATGCTGATGGGCGAGCGATTCGAGGTGCTGGTGGATATCAGTGATGGCAAATCGTTTGACCTGGTCACGCTGCCGGTGAACCAGATGGGGATGGCCGTCGCACCCTTTGATAAGGCTCACCCGGTGTTGCGCATTCAGCCGCTGCAGATTGCCGCCTCCGGTACGCTGCCGGATACGCTAAGCACGCTCCCGGCCTTGCCTTCACTTGAGGGCTTAACCCAGCGCACGCTGCAGCTCTCAATGGATCCAATGCTCGACATGATGGGGATGCAGGCGCTGATGGAGAAGTACGGCAATCAGGCGATGGCGGGTATGCAGCACGGGCAGATGATGGGCCACATGAATATGGATCACGGGAAAATGGGCGGCATGGGGAACATGAACCACGGCGATCATGGCTTCGATTTCCACAATGCCAACCGGATCAACGGCAAAGCGTTTGACATGAACACACCGATGTTTGCTGCCACAAAGGGACAGTTTGAACGTTGGGTTATTTCCGGTGTTGGCGACATGATGTTGCATCCATTCCATATTCACGGTACGCAGTTCCGCATTCTCTCGGAGAACGGTAATGCACCCGTTGCGCATCGCGCGGGCTGGAAAGATACGGTAAGGGTTGAAGGTGGAGTCAGTGAGGTGCTGGTGAAATTCGACCATGAGGCACCGAAAGAATTTGCCTATATGGCGCACTGCCATCTGCTGGAGCATGAAGATACGGGGATGATGTTGGGATTCACGGTTTAAAGCAGGTGCGGCCTGATGCCCTCACCCTGACCCTCTCCCACAGGGAGAGGGGACAAACACTCAAAACGGCAACTTTCGTTGCCGTTTTGCTTTTATTTGCCTTCGTCAGGCAATGCATACGCGACAATATAGTCGCCCATCTTCGTGCCAAACGAACCATGACCGCCCGCTGAGATGACAACGTACTGTTTGCCATTCACTTCATAGGTCATCGGCGTTGCCTGTCCACCCGCGGGCAGACGGCCTTGCCACAGTTTCTCACCGTTGGTCATGTTGTACGCGCGCAGGTAGTTATCTGCGGTCGCCGCGATGAACAGCACGTTACCGGCGGTAGAGATTGGGCCACCCAGCATTGGCATACCCATATTGAACGGTACCGGAACCGGCATCGGGAATGGCATGCTGTCCTGTGGTGTACCAATACGTTTCTTCCACACGATCTGGTTGGTTTTCAGATCCAGACCGGAGATATAACCCCAGGCTGGCTGTTTACACGGCAGGCCAAACGGTGACAGGAACGGATTCAGGGTCACGCCAAACGGTACGCCGTACTGCGGCTGAATACCGGATTCTGTACCGGTACCTTTCGCGTCTTTCGGCGGTTCCATTGGGTTGCTCGGGCCACGTGGGATCAGTTTAGACACGAACGGCAGGGCCATTGGGTTAGCAATCGCCACCTGACGGTTCGGGTCAACGGAGATCCCGCCCCACTCGAACATCCCCAGGTTACCCGGGAAGACCAGCGTACCCTGCTCAGATGGCGGAGTGAAAATGCCTTCATAGCGCAACTGATGGAACATCACGCGGCACACCAGCTGGTCAAACATGGTGGCACCCCACATGTCTGCACCGCTGAGGTCTTTCTTCGGACGGAAGCTCAGGTCAGAGAACGGCTGCGTTTTGCTGACGTAGTCGCCTTTTGCCGCGCCTTGCGGAACCGGTTTTTCCGGAGCCGGAACCACCAGTTTACCGTTGCTGCGATCCAGCACGAAGATGTTACCGGTTTTCGCCGGGGCATAAATCACCGGAACGGTTTTACCGTCAACGGTAATATCTGCCAGCGTCGGCTGGGATGGCATGTCCATATCCCACAGGTCGTGGTGAACGGTCTGATAGCTCCAGACCAGCTTACCGGTAGTCGCGTTCAGCGCCACGATGGCGCTCGCATAACGCTCCTGCTCCGGCGTGCGGTTACCGCCCCAGATATCCGGCGTGGTCACGCCCATTGGCAGATAGACCAGATCCAGCTTCGCGTCATACGCAGCCGGTGCCCAGGAGTTTGGCGAGTTAAAGGTAAAGGTGTGTTCGTCTGAGGGGATCGCGTTTGGATCTTTCGCACCCGGGTCGAAGGCCCACAGCAGTTTACCGGTATTCACGTCGAAGCCACGGATAACGCCAGAGGTTTCGCGGGTAGAGAAGTTATCCGTTACCGAACCGGCAACCACAATGGTTTTATCGGTGATGATCGGCGGTGAAGTTGGCTCATACAGACCCGGCGTGGTGTCCGGCATGTTGGTCTGCAGATTCAGGATACCTTTGTTGGCAAAGGTTTCGCACAGCTTGCCCGTTTCTGCGTTGACGGCAAACAGACGGCCATCGTTCACCGGCAGCATAATGCGGCGAGGGCAGTCGGCCACCACTTCAGGGCTTGCATTATCGGCACGCGCTTCGTGGTAAGAGACGCCACGGCAGGTGACATGCTGGAAGGACGGGTTGGCATTCAGCTGTGGATCGAAGTGCCATTTCTCTTTACCGGTGGCGGCATCAAGCGCGAACAGACGCTGGTGGGCGGTACACAGATAAAGCATGTCACCGACTTTAATCGGCGTCACTTCGTTGGTCAGTTCACCCGGATCGTTTGGCATCTTCAGGTCGCCGGTACGGAATACCCAGGCTTCCTTCAGGTTTTTAACGTTATCCGCGTTGATTTGCTTCAGCGGGGAGTAGCGTTGACCTTCCTGATTACGACCATAGGCCGGCCAGTCTCCGTCAGCGACCTGAGAGATGGCTGCAGCAGGCGTTGATTCCGTATTGAGCGTACCTTTGATCTCCTGCGGGTCGTTAAAACCGGCCCAGGTCAGGATACCGCCGCTGATCAGCAGAGCGACAACGAGCGCTGCTACGGCACCGCTGGACGGTACAATCAGGCGACGCCAGACAAACGGCAAAATCAGCCAGATACCAAAGAACACCAGAATGTCACTGCGTGGCGTCAGTGCCCAGAAGTCGAACCCGGCTTCCCAGACGCCCCAGATCATGGTTGCGAGGAGGAGGGCAGCATAAAGCCACAGTGCAGATTGCTTTCTGCGCCAGAGCAGGACGGTTACGCCAAGCATAACCAGGCCCGCAATCGGGTAGTACCAGGAACCGCCAATTGCGACCAGCCAGACGCCACCGATTAACAGGTACAAGCCGCAAAAGGCGGCAAATAGCGCTGTTAGTGTCACCAGTAGACGCGACTGTTGAGTTTTTGTTTCAGCCATAGAAAATGTACTCGTCAGTTTTGTTAATTATTTGCTAGCAATTAATTATAGGTATTAGCAAGTGTGATCGGAATCACAAAAATTGCTTTTTATAACTCATACGCCAGGGTTATCCATTTGCTGGTATAATGGCGAGCTTGCGTATCGATGCTGGAAGATGATTCATCCGCATTGAGAGATTTTCATTAAAATCATATGGTTAGTAATATGAAACATACTGTTGAAGTGATGATCCCGGAAGCCGAGATCAAAGCGCGTATCGCCGAACTGGGTCGTCAAATCACCGAACATTACAAGGACAGCGGCAGCGAAATGGTGCTGGTGGGTCTTCTGCGTGGCTCTTTCATGTTTATGGCAGACCTGTGCCGTGAAGTGCAGGTGTCACATGAGGTCGATTTTATGACCGCCTCCAGCTACGGCAGCGGCATGTCCACAACCCGTGATGTGAAAATCCTGAAAGATCTGGATGAAGATATTCGTGGCAAAGATGTGTTGATCGTTGAGGACATCATCGACTCTGGCAACACGCTCTCTAAAGTGCGCGAGATCCTGAGCCTGCGTGAACCGAAATCCCTGGCCATTTGTACCCTGCTGGATAAACCAAGCCGTCGTGAAGTGCAGGTACCTGTGGAATATGTCGGTTTCGCCATTCCTGACGAGTTCGTTGTGGGTTATGGCATTGACTACGCGCAGCGTTATCGCCATCTGCCGTATGTCGGGAAAGTGGTGCTGCTGGACGAGTAATACTCGTTGGGTGTGGTCTGGTGCCCTCACCCTGGCCCTCTCTCACAGTGAGAGGGAGAAAACGTAGGCCGGGTAAGGCGTAGCCGCCACCCGGCTTTTTTACGGGCACTTATTTATGGTTTACGTGCTTGAGTTTGAGGTTTGCAATACCCGAACGGTAGCGCTGCTCCAGCGTTTCACGGTTAGTGGCGGTCACTTCCAGGTTACGCAGCAAACCATCATGAATGCCGTACGCCCAGCCGTGGACGGACACTTTCTGTCCGCGTTTCCAGGCCGATTGCATAATAGTGGAGTGCCCCAGGTTATAAACCTGCTCCATGACGTTCAGTTCACACAGCGCGTCGAGACGATGTTCCTGCGGCATTTCACCCAGCAGTGAGCTATGTTTGAACCAGATATCGCGGATGTGCAGTAGCCAGTTATCAATTAACCCCAGCTCCAGGTTTTCAACCGCCGCCTGCACGCCGCCGCAGCCGTAGTGGCCGCAAATGATGATGTGCTCGACTTCCAGAACGTCAACGGCATACTGAACAACAGAAAGGCAGTTAAGATCGGTATGAATCACCAGGTTGGCGACGTTGCGGTGAACAAACAGTTCACCCGGTTCGAGGCCGGTCAGGCGCTCTGCCGGAACGCGGCTGTCGGAACATCCAATCCATAGAAAGCGCGGGTTTTGCGCTTGTGCCAGCTTCCCGAAAAATCCGGGGTCTTCTTCCACCAGCATTTTTGACCATAGTGCATTGTTGCTGATGAGTGTATCTATGTCATTCATGGAGGTTAACGACCTGTAACCAAGTGATTGCGTTGCGCTACTATAGGGTAACCCGACTTTTAATGAAACTACACAACGTGTGTCAGAACTATAGGTAAGTTTAATTCATGGCGATTGCACTGGAGCTTGAGCAGCTTAAGAAAACCTATCCGGGCGGCGTTCAGGCGCTACGCGGGATAGATCTCAAAGTAGAAGCGGGTGATTTCTATGCGCTTCTGGGGCCGAATGGGGCGGGAAAATCTACCACCATCGGGATTATCAGTTCGCTGGTTAACAAGAGCTCTGGCCGGGTGAGCGTGTTTGGTTACGACCTGGAAAAAGATGTGGTCAACGCCAAGCGCCAGCTGGGGCTGGTACCGCAGGAGTTCAACTTCAACCCGTTCGAGACGGTACAGCAGATTGTTGTCAACCAGGCGGGGTACTATGGTGTAGAGCGTAAAGAGGCGATTGCCCGTAGCGAAAAGTACCTTAAACAGCTGGATCTGTGGGAAAAACGTAACGAACGTGCGCGGATGTTATCCGGTGGCATGAAGCGCCGCCTGATGATTGCCCGCGCCCTGATGCATGAGCCAAAACTGTTAATCCTGGATGAACCGACCGCAGGCGTGGATATCGAACTGCGTCGTTCAATGTGGGGGTTCCTGAAGGATCTCAATGACAAAGGCACGACCATCATTCTGACCACTCACTACCTTGAAGAGGCGGAAATGCTGTGCCGCAACATCGGCATCATTCAGCGCGGTGAGCTGGTGGAAAACACCTCGATGAAAGATCTGCTTTCCAAGCTGAAATCAGAAACCTTTATTCTGGATTTGGCACCGAAAAGCCCGCTGCCGGAGCTGGAAGGGTACCAGTATCGTCTGGTGGATACCTCCACGCTGGAAGTGGAAGTGCTGAGAGAGCAGGGCATCAACAGCGTCTTTTCCCAGTTGAGTGCCCAGGGCATTCAGGTATTAAGTATGCGTAACAAAGCGAACCGACTGGAAGAGCTGTTTGTCTCTCTGGTGCAGGATAAACAAGGAGACAAGGCATGACGCATCTTTACTGGGTCGCGCTGAAAAGCATCTGGGCGAAAGAGATCACCCGTTTTATGCGTATCTGGGTACAAACCCTGGTACCGCCGGTTATTACCATGACGCTCTACTTCATCATCTTCGGTAACCTGATTGGTTCCCGCATTGGTGAGATGCACGGTTTCACCTATATGCAGTTTATCGTGCCGGGTTTGATCATGATGGCGGTGATCACTAACGCCTACGCTAACGTGGCGTCATCGTTCTTTAGCGCCAAGTTCCAGCGCAACATTGAAGAGCTGCTGGTGGCACCCGTGCCAACGCACGTCATCATCGCCGGGTACGTGGGCGGTGGCGTGGCGCGTGCTCTGTGCGTAGGGATCCTGGTAACGGCGATTTCGTTGTTCTTTGTACCGTTCCAGGTACACTCGTGGCTGTTTGTGGCGCTGACGCTGCTGATGACGGCGATCCTGTTCTCGCTGGCCGGTTTGCTGAATGCGGTGTTTGCGAAAACGTTTGACGATATCAGCCTGATCCCGACCTTCGTGCTGACGCCGCTGACGTATCTCGGTGGGGTGTTCTACTCCCTGACGCTGCTGCCGCCGTTCTGGCAGGCGCTGTCCCACCTGAACCCGATTGTCTACATGATCAGCGGCTTCCGCTTTGGTTTCCTCGGCATTACTGACGTACCACTGTTCACCACCGTGGCGGTACTGGCGGTGTTTATCATCGCTTTCTACCTGCTGTGCTGGTATCTGATCCAGCGTGGCCGCGGGCTGCGCAGCTAACCTTCTGCCCGGCAACCTTCCGTATGCCGGGCGCTTTTCTTTGACAGTTATCACCGTAAATTCACCATCACTCCGCTAAACTACTCGCCTGCTAAGGAGAGAGCTATGCTGGGATGGGTCATCACCTGCCACGATGAACAGGCGCAGGATATGTTGCTAAAGCTTGAAGCCAGGTTTGGCCCGCTGGTGCAGTGTCGCGCGGTTAATTACTGGCGAGGGTTGAGCACCAATATGCTTGGCCGAATGATGTGTGATGCCCTGCATGAAACCGACACCGGCGATGGGGTTATCTTTCTCACCGATAAATCTGGCGCTGCGCCGTATCGTTCCGCCGCCTTAATGAGCCATAAGCATGACTGCTGTGAAGTGATTTCCGGAATTAGCCTGCCATTGCTGGAGTTAATGTATCCACAGCGTGAATCATTAAACAGCACGGAGTTTCGTCATGCGATCGTGGCGCAAGGTGCCCCCGATGTCAGTAGTTTATGGCATCAGCAGCAGAAAAACCCACCTTTCATCCTGCTTCACGATCTGTATAAGAATTAAACATTGGTATTGGTGTCGCTTTTGCTACAATGACATCAGTTCTTCCGTACCGATAAAAACATAATGTTTACGCGTATTCTTCTCCTGCTTTTGGTGTTCGTTTCCGGCGTCAGTTCAGCCAGTTTATTAAGCCAGAAAAGGCTGCCTGCTCAATATATGCAAACCACCGAAGATGCGGCGATCTGGGCGCAGGTGGGGAACAATGTGATCAACGTGGGTAATGTCCGTGCGGGGCAGATCCTGGCCGTGGTACCCGCAGCGGCAGACTATTATGAATTTCGCTTCGGTTTTGGTACGGGTTTTATCGACAAGGGGCACCTGGAGCCGGTTCAGGGAAAACAGCGCGTTGAAGATGGCCTGGGCGACCTGAACAAACCCCTTAGCAATCAAAACCTGGTTACCTGGAAAGACACCCCTGTTTATAACGATGCCGACAACGGCAGCGCCCCTTTCGGTACATTAAGTGCAAATCTTCGCTATCCGATCCTGAACAAGCTTAAAGATCGTCTGAACCAGACCTGGTTCCAGATCCGTATCGGTAACCGTCTGGCGTGGGTCAGTAGCCTGGATGCCCAGGAAGATCACGGTATTCCGGTCATGACTTATCACCATATTTTACGTGACGAGGAAAACACCCGTTTTCGTCATACCTCCACGACAACCAGCGTGCGTGCCTTCAGTAACCAGATGACCTGGCTTCGCGACCAGGGCTATACCACGCTGACGATGTACCAGCTTGAAGGGTACGTACGAAATAAAATAAACCTGCCGGCAAAGGCGGTGGTGCTCACCTTTGATGACGGCCTGAAGTCCGTTAACCGCTATGCTTACCCGATCCTGAAAGAGTACGGGTTTAAGGCGACGGCCTTTATCATCTCGTCACGAATCAAACGTCATCCGCAGAAGTGGGCACCAAAATACCTGCAGTTTATGAGTGTGTCGGAACTGGAGCAGATGCAGGATGTGTTTGATATCCAGTCACACACGCACTTTTTACACCGTGTGGATGACAACCATCAGCCGATTTTACTGAGCCGCAGCTACCACGTTATTTTGTTCGACTTTAAGCGCTCGCGGCGCGATCTGGCGCAGTTCAACCCACATGTTCTGTACCTTTCCTATCCGTTTGGCGGCTACAACGAGAACGCGGTTAAAGCGGCGAACGATGCCGGTTTCCATCTGGCGGTGACGACGGTGCGGGGGAAAGTGAAGCCAGGGGATAATCCGTTCCTGTTGAAGCGGCTGTATATTCTCAGAACGGATTCTCTGGAAACCATGTCGCGGCTGATCAGCAACCAGCCGCAGGGGTGATTAAAGATAATCAATGGTAAAGGTTGCGATGGCTTTAAAGTCACCGGCTTTAAGTGGGGTGCCATCTCTACGTAACCAGACCATAAAAGGAAGGCTGTTGCTTGCACTGGCACCTGCCTGTGGCAAAGGTACGTAGATATAGCTGCTATCATTGATAAGCGGTCCGAATGATGGGTTCGCAGGAAATTGTTGTGCAATCTCCACCCCAATGCCGGAAGCTGCATTCGATGTCAGCGTGTTGAGCATAAGGATATCCGATCCGCTAGCGCCATTCGTTTTGTTGGACGACACCCGGTAATTAATGGCAACCACATTACTACAGCCTGTGAGCTGGAGATTAAAAGTCTGGTACGGAAAATATCCATCCCTCATAGAGGAAAACATAATTTCGCCAAAATCAACATTGTTCGTCCCATTGTTTACGACAGTGCTCTGGCAGGTTGAGGCGGCAATTGGGATGCTGAAGGTCGATGGGGTGACTTCGAACCACCAGGGCTGGTTATCACTATCCGTATGGCCGCCAATTGACATTCCTCCGATTTTTTTGGACTCCTTAGGCGTGATTACCGTGGCATGTGAGACGTTACCTAAATACGAGCTCATTTGAATGAGCTTAATCTGGATTTTCCAGTTGTCGCTTTCCTGGCTCGCATGTACAGGCAGGTCTTGCCATTGACCATAACTCACCTGAAAGTATGAGCCATCATCTTTATCGCTATAAACCCTGACCGCGTAGTAAATCCCCTCGATATTTGTCGGCCACATAGCACCATCTACGCCACCAATGGCGTCGTAGGTGATGTTCGACATCTGATCCCCTTGTTGACCCGAGTCACATCGGGACCACAGTGCAGGACTCAGGCTGGCGTTATAAGGACCACCAATCTCAATACCATCAGATGGATACTGTCCCTGGGGGACTTCATGAAAATAGACAGGCGAACCCGGAACGGTATTGATGATAGTGGACGTCCCCCCCTCACCCCTGGCCCCAAAATGACATTCACCCCATGCGTAACTCTGTACCAGCAGCAACGCGGCGGTAAACAGTTTTACCCAGGCGGTGCCTGCTAAATGTCCTTTAAAACGCATGAACGTATTCTCCCTGTTTTGGTTAGTTGTATGTCGCATTGACGACGACCCGGCTGGTTACTTTCCCTGATGTCACCGGGCCGGTATTTTGCAGGCGAGCATAGAAATCATATTCCGTTGCCCACTCGGTTCCGGTATCTAATTTCACACTGGAGGTACCGTCAGAATTTAATACGTTGGTATTAAAGGCTTTTGAGAAAATAACGACACCGGTGTTATCTGCACCGCCTTCAGTAACCGGGGTTTCATTAATAAAGATCTGCTTACTGCCCGCAGGCCACTGTTTCGTCTGCGGCTGAAAACTGAAATTCATCTTGCTTATCGATGTGTTGTCACCCGGACAACTTTCCACTTTCACCGTGAACGCCGTGCCGGAGGCTGCATCGGTGGGCTGCAGGCGTGAACTCCCGTCGGTGTTGTAAAACCAGCTTTTCCCCACTGTAGACAGGTGGACTTTCCCCTCGCCCGGAATGGAGATCTGACAGGTATTTTCAACAATATTGGCATTGAGCGTTACATCCAGGCCTGCCTCTGCGGACAGGCATGGGGCAGACCAATGCCAGCTTATAAGTCCGGCCAGAAGTACAAATCTGTTGAAAACGCGTTGTGTTGATTGGTACGACATTGCTGTTCTGCCCCTGCGCTGTATTACTGATAGGTCACAACAAATGTAACGGGAGTTGTGACGTCACCGGCGGTCACGTCTGCAATCGTTTTTGTTTTGGCGATAACGATACGTGCAGCCAGATCAACATTGGCTGTTGCACCACTGATGGTGACGTTTTGAACCGGTTTGGTGCTACAGCTCAGTAGCGTCCCGGTATCGACGGTATTTTTCCAGACCTCAAAACCGACACCATGCTGTGAACCGAACGCGTCACCGTCAGAGCTTGGACCAGAGCAAGCTCCCCCCGTACCTGTGATTGCCTGCACGGTAGCCGATTTCACCCCAGCACAGCTGGTGAAGGCAATTTTAAACGGCTCGCTGCGGCTCTTGGCTGCCACTTCGGATTTGAATACATCGCCAAACCCCAGGGTGCTGATAGGTTGCCCCCCCGCATCCTGAATTTGTGCTGTGCAGGTGCCTGCGCCAATGGTCGACTTGAAGGTGGCCTGCACGCTGGTGGTACCGGTAATGGCGCTGGCCCCTGCAGAATAAAGACCGGCGGAAACGGTCAGGGCAATCAGGGCGGAATTCCAGTTAGTTTTCATGAATGCGTTTCCTTTCGCTTATTCGTAGGTAAAGTTAAACGTGGCAAGGGCGCTGAAATCACCCGTGGTGGCGCTACCGCTCTTGGTTTGTACCAGACGGGCGAGCAACGCCACTTCTTTGGCGTTAATTTCTGCCTGGGTCCAGACCAGGCGCTTGCTGTCTTCCGCTGAGTTAGGCGTAAAGATGGAGGTCGGTGCGGACGCTCGGGCGATAGTCACCCCAATGTAAGCCGCCGGGCCCGTGGTTGAGGCGTTGTTAATTGCCGTCGGCATATCCGTGGATGCGATCCCTGCGACGGTGGTTTTTATTGCCGCTATACTTGTCGGGCATTCCGTAATCTTGAGCTTAAATGGTGCGGTGACGGTATCAACGCCGTTGATGATATCCCCCAGCGATGTCTTACCCGCCGTACCGATTTGAATCGTGTTGCTTTGACCATCACCGGTGCCCCCTTCGATTGTCATATCGCAGGTGGTTTCACGCAGGGTAGCAGTGAAGGTGACATCGAGATTTGTAGTACCAGCCATTGCCTGTGAGCTCAGCGCCAGCGCCAGCAGAGCGCCGGGACGCACAAGTGACATTGCTTGTTTCATTAAAATAACTCCCTGTTATAAAAGGTATTACATATGGCAAATCTGATTGCTCAGCATGGTCGTCAGGCCGACTTTCTGGGCAGATGGCGTAATGTGATACGTTACGGTGCAGGATGAACTGGCTTCATTACCCCATACCACGCGCAGCGTACCGTTATCTTCAATGCCCCGGACATAGGCCTGACCGGCCTGACCAACGGAACCGACGGACACGCTTTTTTCATTTACGACGTCAGCCCCGAGTGGAATAAAACCGTTGTCGGAACGATGAAGGTCAAGCAGCAACGAACGTCCCTGATCGGTTTCAAAATCGACGCGAACCACAGCACCGCTGCGGGGAACCGCAACCGTGCTGGTGTTTTTCACTTCCACGTCAGATTCCATTTTCGAGATATCAATACCGACCGTGTTTTCACGGTAAGCAGACAGATACGGCATGATGGCGTAGCCGGAGCTACCGATAATGCCGTCACCCACAGAAAGGTGCGCTCCTTTCGCACCCGGTGCGCTGACCAACGCCAGGGTGTCGGTATCGCCGATACTGCCCGGTGCCAGCGTAATGCCGCCGGAATGCACCAGCATCCCGCCGCTGTAGCTCAGGGAATATTGTTGGCTGCTATCGTCTGACGCCGAGGCAGACAGGCTGAGTGGACCGTATGCGCTGTTATAGCTACCGTAGCCGCCTATCTGGCTGAGATCGCCCGTGTCGGAATGGCTGATGCCTGCGTTGACGCTGTAACTGAAGCGGTAGTCATCGGTGTTACCGTTCGCGCTGGTGTTGTACGCGGTGTTATTTTTGAAGTCTGAGTTCACGCTCATGTTGACGGTGTTGAACCCGCCCGGAGGATTTTTATGCCCAAGCAGGTTTTCCAGCGGGATACTCAGGTTCAGATAGATACTGTCATCTTTCTCGCCGTACTCATCGTAGCTGCGCTGAAGGGAAATACTGTAGCTTCCCAGCCAGAACGCGTTGTTATAGCCCACGGAATACTGAGAGGTGGAACCCGATTCGGTCCAGTAGTCCTGCCAGCTGCCCGTGACATATAACGAGCCGTAGTTTTCTTTCCCGGAGGAAAGCGGCTGGCTGATGTTAATTTGCACCTGGTTTTTCATACGCTGGAAGCTGCTATAAACGTCTTCACTGGTATGAGTCGGGTTACGCTCCCGGTCACGATATTTCACATCTTCTGCCAGCGAGGCGGCGTCATTCAGGGTCAGGTAGTTTTTCGTGGAGAAGCGATAGGCCGCCACGTTAAAGGAGGTGTTGGTGTCCTCCAGGAGTTTACTCCAGGAGAGACGGTAACTTTGCCCGGTGAGCGTTCCCAGACCATCCACGTCGGCGTCTGAATGAGTCACATCCAGCGCGAAGGCACCGATACCGGTGTTCATGGCAATACCCAACAGGCCGGAAACGTAACCGGTGTCCATGTACTGGAAGCCTGCATAGCCTGTAAACGTATTGTTCAGGCCGTAATAGCCCGTGGCGTAGCCGAGACGGGGTTTATCGCGCAGACCCTTGTCATTAAGTTCACCCGCACCGATATCCCAACGGCTGTAACCGGGACGCAGTAACTGGCTAACGGAGGAGTAGGGGATAGAAAACGTACGGGTGCTGCCATCCGACTCTTCAATGGTGACCACCAGATCGCTACCGTATCCGGTGGTACTCAGGTCGTTAATTTCGAAAGCGCCAGGCGGAACCGTGCCCTCATAAATTTTATTGCCGCTCTGTGAGACCGTTACTTTGGCATTGCTTTTGGCGACGCCGCGGATGGTTGGGGCGTAAGTGGAAATACCACCTGGTAACATGCGATCGTCGTTATACATACGCAAACCGCGCAGGTTTAACGAGTCAAAGGTGTCGCCGCGCGTATAGGAGTCACCCACCAAAAACTGGGCGCGTAGCGCGGTGATATCACGCTGTAAGTAGACATCCTGGCTGGAGTAACTGGTCCCCTCATCCTGGTCCCAGTTGAGTGTGCCACGGGAACGCAGACGCCACGGACCCATGTTCAGACCATACTTCAACCCGGCATAGGCAGTATCTTGTGAACCGTCTGTACCATCGGTATGCCAGGCGTTGAGATCGTAAGACAGCATCCCTGCATTGATGCCGTTCTCCCATAAGGACGGGTCGACATAGCCGTAAGGACGTCGCTCAATAAAGATCTGCGGTATAACAAGGCTGAGTTCCTGGTTTCCCGCGTTAAAATCCCATGACGACCCTGCTAACGAATGGCTGATATCAACACAGACATCCTTTTTTTCGTCATCGGTCTTATCTTCCGCTGACGCATTTTCCAGATAATCCGTTTTTATGCCGATCTGCATTAATAATTTGGGGGTAAAACAGGGCGTTGCTCGCGGCGTTCCATTCTCTTTAAATGTGAAATCTGTGAGCAATTTTTTTTGTCCGTTCAAAATAATTTGTGTTTTGAACGTACCGGGAACAACAGGGTTACCTTTGGAAAAACGGCTAACGTCGATATTGCTTCCTGTATTAAACAGGAATTGATCGTTGAATTCGACCTCTTCACTACCAGAGGCAGACGCAACCTTTTTCTCCTCAGCAAATGCTGTGGTCTGAATTGCGGCGTATATGGCAAGACAAAGTATTGAATGGCGAAATAACATTGCTATCACTAATCCGTTAGCTGCTAATAATAAGTATTTATTACGCTTTAATTATTCGATGGCTTAATTCACCGTGGTTTCGTGAATATCCGAGCCACCGAAATCATTGATTGCGGCATAGGTTAATTTGCTAATGCGAGCCGATGCGGCTTCTTTAATGGTGTAAGTCTGGCTTGCAAACGGCTCAACATAGTGCGGTTCAACCAGGACCTTTTTACCGTTAACAGTGGCATCGATTTTGGCGATAGAAACGTAGTAAGGTGAATCATTACGGGCCACCAGCGTGGCGTTCTGCTGTGACCATTTAAGCTTGCCGGCAGCAACAGATGGGTCGCCTTTCAGGCCGTCCGGACGGAAGAACATTTTGATGCGTGTGCGAAATGCCAGTTGGAGTACGTTTTCGCTTTCTGCGCCTTTGGCTTTCGGCGGCACTTCGAGCACGTTAAACCAGTACATGGTTTCTTTGTCCTGCGGCATGGCCTGACCAAGCCAGGTGATGCGTACGGTCTGTCCTTTGGCGGGATCGACGCGGGAAACCGGCGGCGTCACGATAAACGGCAGCTTTAGCTCTTGTGGGTTTGTGGTATCACGACCATCGTCCAGCCAGGTTTGTACCAGCAACGGCTTATTGCCACGGTTTTCCATGTTTACCGTGACGTCTTTGGCGGACTGCGGGTAGATTACGCGCGTGCCGGAGATAACGATATCCGCAAGAGCGGAGTGAGAAACTGACAAGGCTGCACTGAAAAGCAGAGCGGTCATGGCGATTTTAGAAAGGCGCATTTTATTCATCCATTAAAAAATAGCGCCCACCTCATCCGTGAGCGCATGCGTTAAACCGGGCTGTTATTCGTAGCTCATAGTAAAGGTCACATTGCTGCTAACTTTACCGGCAGATACGGGGTTTGTTGTTGCCACCCAGTTTGCGGCTGGCACGTAGGCCACACGGTAAGACAGGACACCTGAACCAGAGGCCAGAGTGACTTTCTGCGTGTTGTTGCTGGGTTGGCCGACTTTGATACGATCGGTGCTGCTGGTCGTGTTGTTGAACAGAGCCAGACCGACGTTATTTGCGTGACCCGCAACGGTTGAGTCAGTCTTCAGCGTACCGTTGGACAGTTCAGCGAACTGTTGGGAGGTGAAGGTTGCAGAGGCTTTCGTCACTGTATCCGGGCACTTGCTCAGATGCAGTTCGAACTGTTTAGAGCCCACGCCAGTGTCAACGGTGGTACCTTCAACATCCGCTTTTTTTACAACCGGCATGGTGATGGTGACGTTGTTTGCATCAACACCGTTGTTGGTGGTGATAACACAGGTGGTGTCAGTAACCGCACCATCAAATGTGATCAGGCCAACATCATCAGCCATTGCTGATATTGAACCCATTGCCATTGTTGCCACAGATGCGGCCAGAATAGTTTTCTTGAACATATTTAAAATATCCATTTATTAAATAAGATTATTAAAACGACTTATGGTTGTCAGCCATAAAGCTGGATAAATATAATGTTGTTTTTTAATAAATGAAAATTAGTAACAGTTCAGGTTTAATTAAGATGTACTTAATTTATTTTTTGTATTTGAATTTAAAGGATTAATTGCGTTGTAATGTTTTTGGAATGACTGTGTTTTTGGTTTTATTAAATGTTCCAATAATAATACTTTATATATATTATATTTATAAAATACATAATAATAATATTAATTTATGTTCGGTAAAGGCGGTAAAATCAAGCGGTATTGATGAGAAAAAAACAGGGCTGTTGATATGGTACAGCCCCGTAAAAGATCAGGCAACCTGAACCGGAATCGCTTTCGCAGTGCGCTTCATTTCGTTGTCGCCTTCAAAATAAGCCACTTTCGGCTGCCAGCGGCGCGCTTCTTCATCTGACATCATCACGAAGCTGGCGATGATCACAATATCACCCACGTCCGCGCAGTGTGCTGCCGCGCCGTTAACGGAGATGATTTTAGAGCCACGTTCGGCGGCAATCGCATAGGTGGAGAAGCGTTTACCGTTGTTCACGTTCCAGATATCAATGGCTTCGTTTTCCAGAATACCCGCCGCGTCGAGAAAATCCTGATCGATCGCGCAGGAGCCTTCATAGTGCAGGTCAGCCTGAGTCACTTTCACACGGTGAAGCTTACCTTGCAGCATTTTGCGAATCATTACGTTTACCTTTAATCATGCGTTAACCCCTCTTGTGAAAGAGGGGAGGGTGATAAAACTACGCCAGCTCAACCACTTTATTATCAATCAGACGTGCCTGGCCGAGCCATGCCGCCACCAGAAGTACCGCACGTTTGCTGTCGTCTGTCAGCTCCAGCAGCGTGTCAGCATCACGGATTTGTACGTCGTCAGAGCGGAATCCTTTATCGTTCAGGGCCTGCTCTGCGAGGGCAATGATCTCTTCAGCAGTCAACTCTTTGACAAGAAGTTGTTCGGCCATGTTGTTCATGACCTTGCTCAGACCCGGGGCTATCTTACGCTGCTCGGCGGTCAGATAACCGTTACGGGAGCTGAGTGCCAGACCGTCTTTCGCACGCACAATTGGCACACCGACGATCTCGATGTCATAACCCATATCGTCCACCATCTTGCGGATCAGCGCCAGCTGTTGGAAATCTTTTTCACCGAAGCAGGCGACATCCGGCTGCACCAGGTTGAACAGCTTGCTGACGATGGTCGAAACACCGCGGAAGTGACCAGGACGACTTGCCCCTTCCAGCATGGTTGAAATGCCAGGAACGTCGACGTAGGTCGCTTCGTCGGTTCCTTGCGGATAGACATCTGCAGGAGCCGGAGAAAAGACGATGTCCGCGTGGCGCTTTTTGAGCTTCTCGCAATCTTCCTGCAGAGTGCGTGGGTAGCGCACCAGGTCATCCGCGCGGTCAAACTGCATTGGGTTAACGAAGATACTGACCACCACGATATCTGCACGTGCTTTCGCTTCGTCGACCAGCTTCATATGGCCGTCGTGCAGGTTGCCCATGGTGGGGACCAGTGCGATACGTTTACCTTCCTGACGCGCGCGACGGATATGCTGGCGAAGCAGCGGCAGGGTTTCAATGATTAGCACAACGAGACTCCTTAATGGAAACTGTGTTCTTCACCCGGGTAAACACCGGATTCAACGTCGGCAATATACTGCCTGACCGCAGCGCGCATGTCGCCCGCTTCAGTGAGGAAATTTTTGGCAAATTTAGGAATATGGCCGCCAGTAATACCAAAGGCGTCGTGCATCACCAGGATTTGACCATCGGTGACGTTACCTGCGCCAATCCCAATTACCGGAATCGACAGCGCGTCGGTGATCCGCTTTGCCAGCTCAACGGGAACGCACTCGAGAACCAGCAGTTGTGCGCCTGCAGTTTCCAGCGCCACGGCATCATCAAACAGCGTCTGTGCCGCATCGCCACGGCCCTGTACCTTATAACCGCCAAAGATGTTCACGGATTGTGGCGTCAGGCCCAGGTGTCCGCAGACCGGCACGGCGCGCTCAGTGAGCATTTTCACGGTATCAACAAGCCATGCGCCGCCTTCAATTTTGACCATATTGGCTCCGGCGCGCATCACGGCTGCCGCATTCTCAAATGCTTGCTCCGGCGTGGCGTATGCCATAAATGGCAGATCGGACAGCAGCAGGCAGGCTGGCGCACCGCGGCGTACCGCGCGGGTATGGTAAGCAATATCCTCGACCGTGACCGGCAAGGTGGAATCATGTCCTTGTACCGTCATCCCTAACGAATCTCCGACCAGCATGACGTTGATACCCTCTTCGGCAAACAATTTGGCGAAGCTGTAGTCATATGCAGTGATGGTGGCGAAGCGTTTTTTTTCCTGTTTGCATTTCTGCAATAAGGAGATGGTGGTTGGTTTCATACTGTTTCCTGATGGCCTAAGCGAATCTTTGCGCATTCTAACAGTAACATTCGAGGGAACAATGATTTTAGGCAACCGATTAACCACAAATATTTGATGGTTAACCGGCAAAAAAACAGGATTACCAGCGGGCAGGTTTTTCTGCGTTCAGGCTTTCGAGAACGGCCTGCAGAGAGACGCCATCAGGGAAGGAGAGGTCAGGGGCGACTTCAGACAGCGGCCAGAGCATAAACCCGCGATTTTTCATATCGTAATGCGGAATGGTCAGACGTTCGGTATTAATCACCTGATGACCAAACAGCATGATGTCGAGATCAAGCGTTCGTGGACCCCAGCGCTCGGCTTTACGCACGCGCCCCTGTTGCAGTTCGATGCGCTGGGTGTTATCCAGCAGCGTTTCGGCATTAAGTAAGGTTTCCAGCACCACGACGGCATTCAGGTAGTCAGGTTGATCCTGGGGTCCCAGCGGCGGTGTACGGTAGAAAGAGGAAACCGCCACGATCCGGCTCTGTGGGATCTCACCCAGCGCCTGAACGGCAGCGTTAACCTGCTCCAGCGGAGAGGCCAGATTGCTGCCGATGGCGATATACGCGAGGGTCATGCGCTGCCTTCGCGGCGTGGCGCACGTTTGCGTGGACGACGATGGCGACGACGCGGTGCGGGTTCATCATCCAGATCCGTCAGCATATCTTTTTGTTCTGGCGGCGCAGAAACCTGGAATTCACCCCACCACTGCGCCAGACGCTGCAGTTCCTGATTCTTTTCGATCTCAGCACGCAGTGACAGCAGATCGAACGCGGCGCGGAATTTTGGATGCTCCATCAGCTTCCAGGCGCGTTTGCCCTGACGACGGGACATGCGTAGCTGAAGCTGCCAGATATCACGTACCAGGGTGGTAATACGTTTCGGGATCGCCAGCGTGCGACAGCCTTCATCCAGCACGTCGTTTGCCGCCAGCGCGAATGCATCGTAATAGGCCAGACCGCTTTCCTGGGCAATTTTCTGCGCGGTTTCCAGCAACGGATACCAGAACATCGCCGCGAACAGGAATGCCGGGTTCACACGCATATCATTGTGGATACGGGTGTCGGTATTCTTCAGCACCTGCGCAATCATGCGCTCCATTGGGCTGTCACCGTTTTCGGTGAAGTAGCGGGTGATGGTCGGGAACAGCGGCTGGAACAGGCTGTATTCGCGCAGCAGATTGTAGGTTTCAAACCCGTAACCCGCCTGCAGCAGTTTCAGCGCTTCTTCAAACAGACGAGCGGGTGGCACGTCGTTAATCAGCGTTGCCAGACGTGGGATCGGCTCTGCGGTTTCCGGGCTGATGCGCATATTCAGCTTGGCAGCGAAACGCACGGCGCGCAGCATGCGCACAGGATCTTCGCGATAGCGTGTTTCCGGCGTGCCGATCAGACGAATCAGACCCTCTTTCAGGTCCTGCATGCCGCCGACGTAATCACGAACGGTGAAATCTGCCACGCTGTAGTAAAGGCTGTTGATAGTGAAATCGCGACGCTGAGCATCTTCTTCGATAGAACCGAAGATGTTGTCACGCAGCAGCATGCCGTTCTGGCCGCGCTGGGAGGTGGTGCGATCGGTTGTGCCCGCTTCGTGATGGCCACGGAACGTTGCTACTTCAATAATTTCCGGCCCAAACATCACGTGAGCAAGACGGAAACGGCGGCCAACAAGACGGCAGTTGCGGAATAATTTGCGCACCTGCTCAGGTGTGGCGCTGGTCGTCACGTCGAAATCTTTTGGTTTTTTGCCCAGCAGTAAATCACGTACTCCGCCGCCGACGAGATAGGCCTCGTAGCCTGCTTTATTCAGACGATAGAGCACCTTGAGGGCATTTTCACTGATATCTTTGCGGGAAATATTGTGCTGCTCACGCGGAATAACCGACATGTGGGTTTGCGCAATAGCATCATTTGCCATGCTCTCTTCGCGGCTTAGCACTTTACGGCAAAAATTAGCGACTCGGGTAAAAATGGTACACCTCGTAGTGTGTTTTGTTATGAAAAAAGCGGCTAATCATAGCTCAGCGCAACGCATTTGAGAATGCTGGATTTTTGGCACAGTCCTGAGCGTCCAGTTGGCAACCGCCAGATCCAGCAATTCGTCAATACGCAGATCCTGCCATTCACTGGTTACATTCTGGTTGAGAAATCGCAGGGCGTCGATCAAAACAGGGCGCGCATCGCCGTCTGGCAGGGCGGGCGCGTGATTCTGTTTTGACAGTTTATTACCCTGTTCATTGACCGCCAGCGGCAAATGAATGTAATCCGGCTCTGTCCAGCCAAACTGGTGGTAAAGCGATATTTGCCGCACGGTTGGTTCTACCAGATCAGCTCCGCGCACAATCTCTGTGACGCCCTGAAAGTGATCATCCACTACCACCGCCAAGTTATAGGCAAACAGGCCGTCACGGCGGTGAATAATAAAATCCTCACGCGCAAGACGTTCATCGGCATGGATAACGCCCGAGAGTAAATCGTTAAAGTGCGTCACCGGCGCGCGCTGCCGCAAACGCACGGCGGCATTTTCGGGGCCGTGGTTGAGCGTACGACAGTGGCCGTCATAGACGCCGCCCACGCTCTGAATACGCGCACGCGTGCAGGTACAGTTGTAGGAAAGCCCCTGCTCGCAGAGCCAGGCCAGGCGTTCCCGGTAGGAATCGTGACGTTTTGACTGCCAGAGTACGTCGCCGTCCCAGTGAAGACCGTAATGTTCCAGCTGACGCAGAATGGTTTCTGCCGCACCGGGAACTTCACGCGGAGGATCGATATCTTCAATGCGAACGAGCCATTTACCCTGCTGAGCGCGCGCCTGCAGGTAGCTGCCGAGGGCGGCAATTAACGAGCCGAAGTGGAGTTCACCGGAGGGAGATGGCGCGAAGCGCCCGATATAGTGTGATTCAGACATATCAATAGTAACAAGGCGGGAGTGACTCCCGCCTTTACAGTATTGAGATAGCGGTTATTAACCGGCCATCTGTTTTTCGCGAATTTCTGCCAGCGTTTTACAGTCGATGCACAGATCGGCAGTTGGACGCGCTTCCAGGCGACGAATACCAATTTCAACACCGCAGGATTCGCAGTAGCCAAAATCTTCGTCCTCAACCTTTTTCAGCGTTTTTTCGATCTTTTTGATCAGTTTGCGTTCGCGGTCACGGTTACGCAGTTCGAGGCTGAACTCTTCTTCCTGAGCGGCACGGTCTACCGGATCCGGGAAGTTTGCAGCTTCATCCTGCATATGTGTAACGGTGCGATCGACTTCATCCCTGAGTTGATTACGCCATGCTTCAAGAATACGCTTGAAGTGCGACAGCTGGGCTTCGTTCATATACTCTTCGCCCGGTTTCTCTTGATACGGCTCCACCCCAGCGATGGCGAGAATACTCAGGGACGATGTTTTACGGTTTTGCCCTTCTTGCATGTTGCTTCTCCTTAACACGCACTATCGATCCCCGTGTTGGGGGAAAAATCAGGTCGCTATAAATAGCAGATGCTTTTCCGTATGGCAATTATCTAAACGTAACACTTGACAAGCCTGTGAGGAAAAGCGTATTTGCGCACGCGGCCAGAACACTTAATAGACAATCGTCTAATCCCTTATAAGACAACGGGAAGAGAGGATCTCAGAGTCATATTATCGGCAGAAAGTTCCGCTTTATAAGCGAAAACCTCTACCCCCTGCTTTTGTGCCTCATTCAACAATTGCGCGTATTTAGGATCAATATGGCGGGCTGGAGAAAACCGTTCAATGGCTGAATGCAAAACCGCAAACAGCAACACGGCGCGTTTGCCCGCCGCCGCAACACTCATCAGCTCCCGCAGATGCTTCTGGCCACGTAACGTGACTGCATCCGGAAAGTAGCCATTTTCCTGTTCCGCTAACGTCACTGATTTTACTTCAATATAGCACTCAGGCCGGTCTTCCGCCTGTAACATAAAGTCAATTCTGCTGCCTTCATCGCCATATTTCACTTCACTTTTTTGTGTGTCATAACCGACAAGTTCGGGGAGCGTCCCGTTCGTCATCGCTTCCTTTACTAACTGGTTTGCACGCAGTGTGTTGACGCAAATAAACGCCCCTTGTTGTGTCTGGGTCATTTCCCAGGTGTGGGGATATTTACGTTTAGTATTTCCCGAAGTGGAATACCAGACTGTATCACCGGGCGTCGCGCAGCCGGTCATCGCGCCGGTATTAGGGCAGTGCAGAGTTAACGTTTCACCTTCCGGTGTCACCACGTCGGCGAGAAAGCGTTTGTAGCGCTGGATAAGCGTAGCGCGCTGTAGCGCGGGACTAAACTTCATCAGAATTCCTTAAAGTATCGCCCAGCGTCCAGCGCTGTAGCGGCGTGTAGCGAGTGCGTCCTTGTGCAAAGACAGATTCGTACAGTGCGAACTCCTTCACCGGAAAGGCCCAGTGAAAGCCCGGCGCTGGGATGGCGACGGCCTGACCTGCATCGCGCAGCAACGTAATATGAGGATGAAACGGCTGTGGGCTTTGGTAACAGCCGCTGCGAGCGGCCTGTGCGCGTAGCATACTGGCAAGCTGTAACAATCCACGTGGCGGCTGGCGCGTACCCAGCCAGACCACGCGGGAACGCAGCCACTGTCCGGCATCGTCAAGGTGCAGCGTAAACCCTGGCTGAGAAATCCGTCCGGCCATTGACGCCAGGGCGCGCTGTTTTTCAGCGCTTATGTCGCCCAGAAAGGCCAGCGTCAGGTGCAGGTTGGCAGCCGCAACGGGGCGGCCCGCTTCCGGTGGGAAGTGGCTGGCGCGCCAGCGGACGATTTGCCGCTGTATCGTGGCAGGCATTTCAATGGCGAAAAACAGCCGTTTCGACTCAGACATACGGGGGACTCGGTAATGATATGCGCCGATGCTACAATGTACGCCGACTAATGTTAACCCTCTGGAGCTGTTAGTGTCCTCATTGCCGGTCGCCGTCGTCCTTCCTGAGCTACTTGCTGCCTTACACCATGCCCCGCAGGTTTTACTTAATGCCCCCACGGGCGCGGGTAAATCCACCTGGCTGCCGCTGCAGATCCTGAAAGACGGTAATATCCGCGGGAAAATTATCCTGCTGGAGCCACGCAGGCTGGCCGCGCGCAATGTGGCGCAGCGTCTGGCGGAACTGCTGAACGAAAAGCCCGGAGAAACCGTGGGTTACCGTATGCGTGCTGAAACCTGCGTCGGCCCGTCCACCCGGCTTGAGGTGGTCACCGAGGGCATTCTTACCCGCATGCTGCAAAACGATCCGGAGCTGACCGGCGTCGGGCTGGTCATTCTGGATGAATTCCACGAACGCAGCCTGCAGGCGGATCTGGCGCTGGCGCTGTTGCTGGATGTCCAGCAGGGGCTGCGCGACGATCTCCGGTTACTCATCATGTCGGCTACGCTGGATAACGAACGGCTGCAGCAGATGCTGCCTGATGCGCCGGTGATCGCCTCAGAAGGTCGCGCTTTCCCGGTTGAGAGACGCTATCAACCGCTTTCGGCTCATCAGCGTTTTGACGATGCCGTTGCCATCGCAACCGCAGAACTGCTCCGTCAGGAACCCGGCTCGCTTTTGCTGTTTTTACCCGGCGTGGGTGAGATCCAGCGTGTACAAGAGCAACTGGCCTCGCGTGTGAGTAGCGATGTGGCACTTTGCCCGCTCTACGGTGCGCTGTCGTTGGCTGACCAGCGTAAGGCGATTCTTCCCGCACCGACGGGGCAGCGCAAAGTCGTGCTGGCCACCAATATTGCTGAAACCAGCCTGACCATCGAAGGGATCCGTCTGGTGGTGGATAGCGCGCAGGAGAGGGTGGCGAGCTTCGATCCGCGCACCGGGCTGACCAGACTGCTTACGCAACGCATAAGCCAGGCATCAATGGTTCAGCGTGCAGGCCGCGCGGGGCGACTTGAACCGGGTATCTGTCTGCATTTAACCAGTGCAGAGCAGGCGGAACGCGCTGCGCTGCAAAGTACACCGGAAATTCTGCAAAGCGATCTCTCTGGCCTGGTGATGGATCTGTTGCAGTGGGGCTGTCCGGATCCCGCTCAACTGACCTGGCTCAACCTGCCGCCTGCTGCAAACCTTGCCGCTGCACGGGCTTTACTGACCCGGCTTGGTGCGCTGGAAGGGGAGCGTCTGACATCGTGTGGACAGAAGATGGCTGCTCTGGGGAATGACCCCCGTCTGGCGGCAATGTTGATGGCGGCGCAAGGGGAAGATGAAATTGCGACGGCAGCAAAACTGGCGGCTATTCTTGAGGAGCCTCCGCGCGGCGGGAGTAGCGATCTGGCGCAGGCCTTTTCACGTAATCAGGGAAACTGGCAGCAGAGGGCGAAACAGCTCTGTAAACGGCTTAATATCCGTGCGGGCCTGCCTGACAGCGATAAGATAGCCCCTCTCCTGGCGCAGGCATTCCCGGACAGGATTGCACGCCGTCGCGGGCTGGACGGGCGCTATCAGCTGGCAAACGGCATGGGGGCGATGCTGGACAGTGATGATGCCCTGACGCGCCATGAATGGTTGATTGCGCCATTGCTGTTGCAGGGCAGTCACTCGCCGGATGCGCGCATATTGCAGGCGATGGCTGTTGATATCGATGTCCTGACGCGTGCTTGTCCACATTTACTGCAGCAGTCAGATACCGTGGAGTGGGATGATGTACACGGGACGCTGAAGGCGTTTCGGCGTAGCCAGATTGGCAAATTAACCCTGGGCACGAAGCCGCTGGCGAAGCCATCAGAAGAAGAGCTGCACCAGGCGATGCTGAACGGCATTCGCGAAAAAGGGCTGAGCGTTTTGAACTGGACGCCGGAGGCGGAGCAATACCGTATTCGTCTGCACTGCGCCGCACGCTGGCTGCCGGAGTATGCCTGGCCTGCGGTTGATGATGAGACCCTTCTGGACTCTCTTGAAACGTGGCTACTGCCGCAAATGAGCGGTGTACACTCGCTGCGTGCGCTAAAAGCCCTTGATGTTAAGGTCGCGTTACAGAATTTACTGGACTGGTCATTACGTCAACGTCTGGATAGTGAACTGCCAGGGCATTACACTGTGCCGACCGGAAGCCGGATTGCCATTCGTTATCACGAGGATAATCCTCCGGCGCTGGCGGTACGGATGCAGGAGATGTTTGGTGAGGCGGTGACGCCCTCTATCGCCGAAGGACGTGTTCCTGTGGTGCTTGAACTGTTGTCACCCGCACATCGTCCGCTACAGATCACCCGCGACCTGGGGGCGTTCTGGGCGGGAAGCTATCGTGAAGTGCAAAAAGAGATGAAGGGACGTTATCCCAAACATGTCTGGCCTGACGATCCGGCGAATACCGCGCCGACAAGACGTACGAAGAAATATTCGTGAGTTAGGTGAAAAAGGGGAGTGCGGCCTGTTGCCCTCACCCCGGCCCTCTCCCACGGGGAGAGGGAGAAAACACTAAAGACTTTCCTGTCAGGAAAGTCTTGCTGTTTATTTTGAGAGATTTCTTCTTCCACAGATCGGTGGAAGAAAAGAGAATCGGGCCTTTGCGCCTGAAAGTTGCGGAGAAAAAGCATGGCGGGGAATGACCGCGAGCCAATAGGACGTAAGGGAAAACCAACGCGTCCGGCGAAAGAGAAGGTGAGCCGTCGTCAACTCAGAGATGAGGATTATGACGATGACTATGAAGACGATTATGAGGATGAAGAACCCATGCCGCGTAAAGGGAAAGGCAAAGGGCGTAAGCCTCGTGGCAAGCGCGGCTGGTTCTGGCTGCTTCTGAAGCTGTTCATTGTTTTTGTTGTGCTGATGGCGATTTACGGCGTCTATCTGGATCAGAAGATCCGTAGCCGTATCGACGGGAAAGTCTGGCAGTTGCCTGCAGCGGTGTATGGCCGCATGGTGAACCTTGAGCCGGATATGGCCATCACGAAGAACGAGATGGTGAAACTGCTGGAAGCCACTCAGTATCGTCAGGTGTCTAAAATGACGCGCCCTGGCGAATTTACCGTGCAGGCGAATAGCGTTGAGATGATCCGTCGTCCGTTCGACTTCCCGGACAGCAAAGAGGGGCAGGTGCGTGCGCGTCTGACCTTTGATGGCGATCGTCTGGACACCATCGAGAACATGGATAACAACCGCCAGTTCGGTTTCTTCCGTCTCGATCCACGCCTGATCACCATGCTTTCGTCGGCGAACGGCGAACAGCGCCTGTTCGTGGCGCGTAACGGTTTCCCGGATCTGCTGGTGGATACGCTGCTGGCGACCGAAGACCGTCACTTCTACGAGCATGATGGTATCAGCCTCTACTCCATTGGCCGTGCGGTGCTGGCGAACCTGACCGCCGGACGTACGGTTCAGGGGGCGAGTACGCTGACCCAACAGCTGGTGAAGAACCTGTTCCTCTCCAGCGAACGCTCATACTGGCGTAAAGCCAACGAAGCGTACATGGCCGTGCTGATGGATGCGCGTTACAGCAAGGATCGCATCCTTGAGCTGTATATGAACGAGGTGTACCTCGGCCAGAGCGGCGATAACGAGATCCGCGGCTTCCCGCTGGCGAGCCTGTACTACTTTGGCCGTCCGGTGGAAGAGCTGAGCCTTGACCAGCAGGCGCTGCTGGTGGGCATGGTGAAAGGGGCGTCCATCTACAACCCGTGGCGTAACCCGAAACTGGCGCTGGAGCGTCGTAACCTGGTGCTGCGTCTGCTGCAGCAACAGCAGGTCATTGACCAGGAACTGTACGACATGCTGAGCGCACGTCCACTCGGCGTTCAGCCACGCGGTGGTGTGATCTCTCCACAGCCTGCATTTATGCAGCTGGTGCGTCAGGAGCTGCAGAGCAAGCTCGGCGATAAAGTGAAAGATCTCTCTGGCGTGAAGATCTTTACCACCTTCGATTCCGTTGCTCAGGATGCGGCAGAAAAAGCCGCTGTCGATGGCATTCCGGCGCTCAAGAAGCAGCGGAAGCTTAGCGATCTTGAAACCGCGATGGTGGTGGTTGACCGTAACACCGGTGAAGTTCGCGCAATGGTAGGAGGGGCTGAGCCGCAGTTTGCAGGCTACAACCGTGCAATGCAGGCGCGTCGTTCGATTGGTTCTCTGGCAAAACCGGCGACCTATCTCACCGCCCTGAGCCAGCCCAATCAGTATCGCCTGAACACCTGGATTGCCGATGCCCCGATCTCCCTGCGCCAGCCTAACGGCCAGGTATGGTCACCGCAGAACGATGATAAACAGTTCAGCGGCCAGGTCATGCTGGTGGATGCATTAACCCGCTCCATGAACGTGCCGACGGTTAACCTGGGTATGGCGCTGGGTCTGCCAGCGATCGTCGACACCTGGCAGAAACTGGGGGTACCGAAAGATCAGCTGAATCCGGTTCCGGCGATGATCCTGGGGGCACTGAACCTGACGCCTATCGAAGTCGCGCAAGCGTTCCAGACCATTGCCAGCGGGGGTAACCGCGCACAACTGTCCGCACTGCGCTCGGTGATTGCCGAGGATGGCTCCGTGTTGTATCAGAGCTTCCCACAGGCGGAACGCGCTGTACCGGCACAGGCTGCCTATATGACGCTGTGGACGATGCAACAGGTTGTACAGCGTGGTACGGGGCGTCAGCTTGGGGCGAAGTATCCGAACCTGCACCTGGCAGGTAAAACCGGGACCACCAACAACAACGTCGATACCTGGTTCGCCGGTATTGATGGCCGTGAAGTGGTGATCACCTGGGTAGGCCGCGATAACAACCAGCCAACTAAACTGTATGGTGCCAGCGGGGCGATGTCGATTTACCAGCGCTATCTGGCTAATCAGTCTCCGGTTCCGCTGAATCTGGTCGCACCGGAAGATATCGTCGATATGGGCGTGGACGGTGCCGGGAACTTTGTCTGCGGTGGTGGTATGCGTACGCTGCCGGTCTGGACGACCAGTCCGGATTCATTGTGCCAAAGCCAGTCTCAGCCACCAGCGGGTAATCCGTTTGACTCGTCTTCTCAGCCGCCGCAGCAACAACAGCAGCAACAACAGCCGCAGCAGCAGAATGAGAAGAAAGACAGCGATGGTGTAGCCGGTTGGATCAAGGATATGTTTGGCGGTAACTGATCTGACGGGGTTGTTTGTCTCTGTTAAGAAAGCAGGGCAGGTAAAAAAGCCGGGTGGCGCTGACGCTTACCCGGCTTGTCAAACTGTACTGTTGTGGGCCGGGTAAGGCTAAACTGCCACCCGGCAACACATCGACAACTCAGAGCTTGCCAAACACCTTACGCGCCGCGTCGATGGTGTTATTGATATCGTCTTCGCTGTGCGCCACAGACATAAAGCCTGCTTCAAACGCGGATGGAGCCAGGTATACACCTTCTTCCAGCATCAGGTGGAAGAAGCGCTTAAAGCGTTCAACATCGCATTTCACCACGTCCTGATAACAGGTCACGGTCTTGGCATCAGTGAAGAAAATCCCGAACATTCCACCAACGTGGTTGACGACCAGCGGAATTCCCGCATCTTCAGCGGCGTTCATCAGGCCATTTGCCAGTTGAGTCGTCAGAGCTGTCAGCGTTTCATGGATACCCGGCTGTGCCACTTCGGTCAGACAGGCAAAACCGGCTGCCATCGCAATCGGGTTACCGGACAGCGTACCCGCCTGGTAAACCGGGCCTGTCGGAGCCAGAGCTTCCATCACATCTCTACGACCACCGAATGCACCGACCGGCATGCCGCCGCCGATGATTTTGCCCAGACAGGTTAAATCCGGCTCGACGCCATAGTAAGACTGCGCACCCGCCAGTGCCACGCGGAAGCCGGTCATCACCTCGTCGATGATCAGCAGCGCGCCGAATTCATCGCACAGTGCGCGCAGGCCCGGCAGGAAATCAGGCTGTGGTGGAATGCAGTTCATGTTGCCCGCAACCGGTTCAACGATGATGCAGGCAACCTCCTGCGGATACTGTTCGAATGCGGCGCGAACGGTGTCCAGATCGTTATAGGTGCAGGTCAGGGTGTGCTTAGCGAAATCAGCAGGTACGCCCGGAGAGTTTGGCTGGCCGAGGGTCAACGCACCGGAACCGGCTTTTACCAGCAGGCAGTCCGCATGGCCGTGGTAGCAGCCTTCAAACTTGATGATTTTGTCACGGCCAGTAAAGCCGCGCGCCAGACGAATGGCGCTCATGGTGGCTTCAGTACCGGAGTTCACCATACGCACCATGTCCATTGTGGGGACCAGTTCAGTGACCAGCTCCGCCATTTTGACTTCCATCTCGGTTGGTGCACCGAAGCTCAGACCGCGCTGGGCCGCTTCAATGACCGCATTGCGGATCGCCGGGTGGTTATGTCCCAGCACCATCGGTCCCCAGGAACCGACGTAATCAATATAGGCTTTGCCGTCGACATCAAACAGGTACGCGCCGTCAGCACGTTCAATAAACAGCGGGGTTCCACCTACGCCGGTAAAGGCGCGAACAGGCGAGTTTACGCCACCCGGAATAAGCTCGCGGGCTGCACTGTAGAGGTTTTCAGACTTGCTCATGGCGTCGTTCCTGGTTCGTATAAAATGATTAAGCACACTATTCTAAGTGATTCGCGAAAGGTTATGAAATTTTTGCCCCATTAATGCATAAACAATTGTTAAGGATTTTTCAGGGGACGAGAAGACAGTCTCTGGTAAAATTTCCGCAGTGATTTGTATGATGAAAAAAACGGACAATGAAAGCAGAATCTCCCTCTTTTGAAGAACAACAGTTTACACGTGCGAGACACCGTATCAGCATCCGGCGATTGCTCAATCGCGATAAAACGCCGCTGGCAATTCTGCTGGCCGCCGCCGTGGTGGGCTCGGTAGCCGGGTTGGCGGGTGTCGCGTTCGAAAAGGCAGTGAACACGGTACTGAACTGGCGCATTGGCACCATTGCCGGTTTCGCCAATAGCGGATGGCTGGTCTGGGTGTGGGCGTTTGGTTTGTCTGCCGTGTTTGCGATGGTGGGCTATTTTCTGGTGCGTAAATTTGCACCTGAGGCCGGAGGGTCTGGTATCCCGGAGATTGAAGGGGCGCTTGAAGAACTACGTCCGGTTCGCTGGTGGCGGGTGATCCCCGTTAAGTTTATCGGTGGCATGGGAACGCTGGGGGCAGGGATGGTGCTCGGGCGGGAAGGGCCGACGGTACAACTGGGCGGTAATGTGGGACGCATGGTGGGCGATCTGTTTCGGATGCGCAGTGCCGAAGCGCGCCATACGTTGCTGGCAACGGGTGCCGCGGCGGGGCTTTCTGCCGCATTCAATGCCCCTCTGGCGGGGATCCTGTTTATTATCGAGGAGATGCGCGCCCAGTTCCGTTACAACCTGATCTCCATAAAAGCGGTTTTTACCGGTGTGATTATGTCGAGCATCGTCTTTCGCATTTTTAATGGCGAAGGGGCGGTGATCGAAGTGGGAAAACTGACCAATGCGCCAGTGAATACGCTGTGGTTGTATCTGGTTCTTGGCATGATTTTTGGCGTAGTAGGGCCGCTTTTTAATACGCTGATTTTACGCGCTCAGGATATGTTCCAGCGCATCCACGGCGGTAACACGACCAAATGGGTGCTGGTCGGTGGTTTCCTCGGCGGGGCTTGTGGCATCCTCGGCGTTATTGAACCCAATGCAGCGGGCGGTGGTTTTGGGTTGATCCCCATTGCGGCGGCGGGCAATTTCAGCGTGGGTCTGCTGCTGTTTATGTTTATTTCCCGGGTGGTAACCACGGTGCTTTGCTTTTCTTCCGGTGCGCCGGGCGGGATTTTCGCTCCGATGCTGGCGCTGGGAACACTACTGGGAACGGCGTTTGGGATGGCGGCAGCTGCCGGGTTCCCGGCGTATCATCTGGATGCAGGGACGTTTGCCATTGCCGGGATGGGGGCGCTGCTGGCCGCGTCTTTGCGTGCGCCGTTGACCGGGATCGTGCTGGTGCTGGAGATGACGGATAATTATCAGCTCATTTTGCCAATGATCATTACCTGTCTCGGCGCGACACTATTAGCCCAATTCCTGGGTGGAAAACCGCTATACTCCACCATTCTTGCCCGTACCCTGGCAAAAGTTGAGGCTGAGCAGGCCGCGAAGCAGAATACTTGAATGAATTACCAGGGTATTAGATAATGAAAAAAAGAATTGGGTGATTTTTACCCAATAGCAGTAAGCAGTATTCATGGGAGCATAAGATGAGTGATGATGTAGCGCTGCCGTTGCAGTTTACCGAAGCAGCAGCCAACAAAGTGAAAACCCTGATTGCCGACGAAGACAATCCGGATCTGAAACTGCGTGTTTATATTACCGGTGGCGGCTGTAGCGGCTTCCAGTACGGTTTTACCTTTGATGACCAGGTGAACGATGGTGATATGACTATCGAGAAGCAGGGCGTCGCGCTGGTGGTTGACCCAATGAGCCTGCAATATCTGGTGGGCGGTGCGGTTGACTACACCGAAGGTCTGGAAGGCTCTCGCTTTGTTGTGACCAACCCGAACGCGAAAAGCACCTGTGGGTGTGGTTCTTCGTTCAGCATCTGATAGCGTCTGGTGTCGTTGTGGGCCCGGTAAAGCGTCGCGCTACCGGGCTTATAAACGGCCTTATCTTGAATTATCATCCAGCGCAAACGTCGGCAGCTTCAGGTGCCAGCGGATCGCCGCTAAACGTATCCCCAGCGTCACAACCATCCCCAGCATTGCTGCATTCTCCAGTGGAATGGCAAAGGTATAATACGCCGTGGCGTGAACAATGCCGCCGACGATACAGGCTGTCGCGTAAATCTCCGTTCGCAGGATCATCGGCACTTCGCGCGCCAGAATGTCACGAATGATCCCGCCGCCCACACCGGTTAAGACCCCCATGCAGATAGCCACCATTGGGCCGGTTCCCGCATTAAAGGCTTTATTCACCCCAATGCCGACAAACACAGCCAGGCCGACGGCATCCAGCACCGGGAGCACCCATTTTGGTAAACGGCGGGGCTGTCGAACTAACGCGATCGTTAACAGGCAGGTGACCATTGCCACCACCAGATCGGTGGGATCTTTCACCCAAAATACCGGGCCATTTGCCAGCGCCATATCGCGGATCGTTCCGCCGCCAACGGCAGTAACCACGCCAAGTACCAGCACGCCAAACGGATCCATGCGTAATTTCCCGGCGAGCAAAACGCCGGAGATAGCAAAAACGGCGGTGCCAAGAATATCCAGCCAATAAACGAGCATCGTTAAATCCTCGAACTTTTGTGTCTGTTTCTATGTTAGTGACTCTCTGCCAGTGCGGCACAGAGTTGTTTTGCGGCGAGGATAATACGCGGGCTGGCGCGTTCAAACCAGTCGCTGTTGAGTGGGATCACCGGAATTTTTAGCTGGCGTTGCCAGAATTGTTCAATTTTAGGAATCTCACTCGCATTTCCGACCACCACGATAGCCTGCGGATGGCGAGCCAGAACCTGCTCCCGGCTGACCTGCGGCCACGGAACCCGGCTGGCAGCAAAGATATTTTCACCGCCACAAATCTCAAGCACCTGGTTCTGAATAGAGCCTTGCCCGGTAGTGAACAGCGGCTGGCTGCCAAACTGCAGGAAGATGCGTTTTTTCGTCGGGGTGTCGTATCTGGCTTTCAGTGCCGCATAGTCGCTGAGCATCTGTTGTGCTGCACTTTCGGCTTTCTTCGGCGTTGGGCTATAAGGTGCCAGCGCGCGCAGCGCCTGAGCAATTTGCTCAATGCTCACCGCGTCTATCCACATCACCTTGATCCCAAGTGAAGTGAGCTGGTTGACCTGCCGCTCGGCATTGCCACCGCGCCAGGCCAGCACGAGATCGGGTTTAAGTGCCACGATGCGCTCAAGGTTCATCCCTTGCCAGGTCGATACCTCTTCAATGCCAGCCGCTTGCGGTGGGTAATCCGAAAAACTGCTTACGCCAACGGGAGTGATCCCGGCGGCAAAGGCCAGCTCGGTGTTAGCGGGGGAGAGGGTAATCACACGCGGCACAGCATAAAGCCATGCCGGTGCGAGCAGAAGCAGGGCAACCAGTGCCCTAAAAGGGTGTTTAGCCACGTGCCAGTTTCTGCACCAGGCTTTCCACCATCACGGTGGACTGTTTTGCCGCAACGGCCAGGAATTCGTCGAAGCTGATATGAGACTGTTGGTCAGCCACGTCAGAGATCGCACGAACCACCACGAACGGGACGCTGAAGTTATGGCAAACGTGGGCAATCGCGGTTGCTTCCATCTCAACGGCAACGGCCTGAGGGAAGTTATGGCGGATTTTAGCCAGACCAACTGAGCCATTGATGAAGGCATCGCCGCTGACAATCAAACCGCGCACGGCGTTGAGGTTCAGCTCTGCGATGCAGGTTTCTGCTGCAGCAATCAGTTTATCGTCAGCTTTAAACCCGGCCGGACAACCTGGGAGCTGGCCATATTCGTAGCCGAACGCAGTCACGTCTGCATCGTGGTAACGCGCTTCGTCAGAGACAACGATATCACCGACTTTCAGCGTTGGTGCGAGACCGCCAGCGGAACCGGTGTTGATGATCACGTCCGGCTTGCAGCGTTCGAGCAGCAGGGTTGCGCCCAGTGCTGCAGCAACTTTACCGATGCCAGATTTCAGCAGAGCAACGTCAACGCCGTTCAACTGGCCGGTGTAGATCTCGCAACCACCCAGAGAGAGGGTCTGACGGTTCTCAATTTTGTCACGCAGTAGCGTAACTTCTTCTTCCATTGCACCAATAATGCCGATTTTCATAGATTTACTCGCGATGTGCTTCGTTAAGATGCATAGTCTATCATGCGGTTAAGGGGAAACGCATTCTCACGCGGGGGAGCACATGGCACCAATCGATTTTCGCACCAAAATTAACTGGCACCGACGTTTCCGTTCGCCACAGGGCGAAAAGAGCGAACATGAGATCCTGCGCATCTTCGAAAGCGATCGTGGGCGCATTATTAACTCACCTGCAATCCGTCGCTTACAGCAAAAGACCCAGGTGTTCCCGCTCGAGCGTAACGCGGCAGTACGCACGCGCTTAACCCACTCAATGGAAGTTCAGCAGGTTGGGCGCTACATTGCCAAAGAGATTTTAAGCCGCCTTAAAGAGCAGCGTTTGCTGGAAACCTATGGTCTTGATGAGCTAACGGGGCCGTTCGAAAGCATCGTCGAGATGGCCTGCCTGATGCACGATATCGGCAACCCGCCGTTTGGCCATTTTGGGGAGGCGGCGATAAATGACTGGTTTAAACAGCGACTTTATCCTTCGGATGCGATAAGCCAGCCGCTCAGTGATGATCGCTGTGTAGTCAGGGATTTACGCCTGCGTGAAGGTGAAGAAGGATTAAACGATCTGCGCCGCAAAGTGCGTCAGGATCTTTGCCACTTTGAGGGTAACGCGCAGGGGATCCGCCTGGTACACTCCCTGATGCGTATGAACCTGACCTGGGCGCAGGTGGGCTGCATTCTCAAATATACGCGCCCCGCCTGGTGGATGGGGGAAACACCTGCCTCACACAGTTATTTGATGAAAAAGCCGGGCTATTATTTATCTGAAGAAGCCTATATAGAGCGGTTACGTAAAGAACTTTCACTGACCCCGAATGGCCGCTTTCCATTGACATGGATAATGGAAGCCGCTGACGATATTTCCTATTGCGTTGCCGACCTCGAAGACGCCGTTGAGAAAAGAATATTCAGTGTTGAGGAACTTTATCAGCATCTTTATGTTGCCTGGGGTAAACATGAAAAAGGGTCGCTGTTTGCTCAGGTTGTCGAAAATGCCTGGGAAAAATCGCGCTCAAATTCATTAAGCCGCAGCACGGAAGATCAGTTCTTTATGTATTTGCGGGTCAATACATTAAATAAACTGGTGCCGTATGCGGCTTCGCGTTTTATTGACAACTTGCCGATGATTTTTAGCGGGGAATTCAATCACGCGTTGCTGGAAGATGACAGCAGCTTCAGTCAGCTTCTTGAGTTATATAAAAACGTGGCGATGCGTCATGTGTTCAGCCATCCGGATGTCGAGCAGCTGGAGCTGCAGGGATACCGGGTTATCAGCGGTTTACTGGAGATTTACCGCCCACTGCTTCAGCTATCGGTCAACGAGTTCAGCGAGCTGGTGGAACAAGAGCGCGTGCGGCGATTGCCAATTGAATCCCGGCTTTATCAAAAACTTTCTACCCGCCATCGCCTGGCTTATGTTGAAGCAGTCAGCAGACTGGATCGACAATCACCTCAATGGCCTATTATGGAATATTATTCTCGTTGCCGTCTTATTCAGGACTATATCAGCGGCATGACGGATTTGTATGCCTGGGATGAATACCGCAAGCTCATGGCTGTCGAATAAACGCTGAGTTTTGTAAAGACGGCCAATAAATTTTTACTTTTTCCATAAACTTAATCCCGGAACTAAGCGGTATAAAACGAATCTGAGTTACACAGCAATTTTGCGTTACCTGTAAATCGAGATTGAGAAACATGAAAAAAACCACATTAGCAATGAGTGCACTGGCTCTGAGTTTAGGTTTAGCGCTGTCTCCTCTGACTGCTACTGCAGCTGAGAGCTCATCGTCGGCAGCAACCGCGCAGCAGATGCCAAGCCTGGCACCGATGCTCGAAAAAGTGATGCCATCGGTGGTGAGTATTAACGTTGAGGGCAGTACGACCGTCAATACGCCGCGTATGCCGCGTAACTTCCAGCAGTTCTTCGGTGATAACTCACCGTTCTGCCAGGACGGTTCACCCTTCCAGAGCTCCCCGTTCTGTCAGGGCGGTGGTGCAGGGGATGAAAGCCAGGGCGGTAACGGTGGCGGCCAGCAACAGAAATTCATGGCACTCGGTTCGGGCGTCATTATTGATGCGGCAAAAGGCTACGTGGTGACCAACAACCACGTTGTTGATAACGCCAACACCATTAAAGTTCAGCTGAGCGACGGACGTAAATTCGACGCTAAAGTGGTGGGTAAAGATCCACGTTCGGATATCGCGCTGATCCAGATTCAGGATCCGAAAAACCTGACGGCGATTAAGCTCGCCGATTCCGACGCGCTGCGTGTGGGTGACTACACCGTAGCCATCGGCAACCCGTTCGGTCTGGGTGAAACCGTGACCTCTGGTATTGTCTCCGCGCTGGGTCGTAGCGGCCTGAACGCAGAGAACTACGAGAACTTTATCCAGACGGATGCGGCGATTAACCGGGGTAACTCCGGCGGTGCGCTGGTGAACCTGAACGGTGAACTGATTGGTATCAACACCGCAATCCTGGCTCCGGACGGCGGTAACATCGGTATCGGCTTTGCTATCCCAAGTAATATGGTGAAAAACCTGACCGCACAGATGGTGCAGTATGGCCAGGTGAAACGCGGTGAGCTGGGTATCCTGGGGACTGAGCTGAACTCCGAGCTGGCGAAAGCAATGAAAGTGGACGCCCAGCGTGGGGCATTTGTCAGCCAGGTGCTGCCGAACTCCTCTGCGGCGAAAGCGGGGATTAAAGCCGGTGATGTGATCACTTCTCTGAACGGTAAACCGATCAGCAGCTTTGCGGCCCTGCGTGCTGAAGTGGGTTCCATGCCGATTGGTAGCAAAATCACCCTCGGTCTGCTGCGTGAAGGTAAGCCGGTTAACGTGAGCCTGGAACTGCAGCAGAGCAGCCAGAATCAGGTGGACTCCAGCACCATCTTCAATGGTATTGAAGGTGCTGAGATGAGCAACAAAGGCGAAGATAAAGGCGTTGTGGTGAACAACGTGAAAGCGAACAGCCCGGCTGCCCGTATCGGCCTGAAAAAAGGCGATGTGATCATGGGGGCTAACCAGCAACCGGTGAAAAACATCGCTGAACTGCGCAAAATCCTCGACAGCAAACCTTCCGTGCTGGCGTTGAATATTCAGCGTGGTGATTCTTCAATTTACCTTCTGATGCAGTAATCCCTCCGCGCCCCTGCTCAACCACGAGCAGGGGCCATTTTTGTTTCTGTGACCCTTTCCACAAGTCCATATTTCTCTCCGTGGCTTTGTGCATTTGCACAATGCAGCCGTGACTGAACTTCCCTATTCTTGAGCCCTGCTCACAGGAGGGTTACATGGCTGGCAGGCATCTTGATACCAAAATGGCGCAGGATATTGTGGCGCGTACCATGCGCATCATTGATACCAATATCAATGTAATGGATGCTCGCGGGCGCATTATTGGCAGTGGCGATCGTGAACGCATTGGGGAAGTGCACGAAGGTGCGTTGCTGGTGCTCTCTCAGGGGCGCGTGGTGGATATCGACGATGCGGTTGCGAAACACCTTCACGGTGTCCGTCAGGGGATCAATTTCCCGCTGCGGCTGGAGGGGGAAATTGTTGGCGTGATCGGCCTGACGGGCGAACCGGAGTCGCTGCGTAAATATGGCGAGCTGGTCTGCATGACCGCCGAAATGATGCTGGAGCAGTCGCGTCTGATGCACCTGCTGGCACAGGATAGCCGCCTGCGTGAAGAGCTGGTCATGAACCTGATCCAGGCAGAAGAACATACACCTGCGCTGAGCGAGTGGGCGCAGCGTCTGGGCATCGATCTTGATCAGCCACGCGTGGCGGTGGTCATTGAAGTCGATAGCGGCCAGTCTGGCGTAGACAGCACGATGGCCGAACTGCAGCAGCTGCAAAATGCACTGGTCACACCGGAGCGCAACAACCTGGCGGCAATTGTTTCTCTGACTGAAATTGTGGTGCTCAAACCGGCGCTTAACCCGTTTGGCCGCTGGGATGTTGAAGATCACCGTCGCTGGGTGGAGCAGCTGATTGCACACATGAAGGAGGGCGGACAACCGCGTTTTCGCGTTGCCCTGGGAAATTACTTTACCGGGCCGGGCAGTATCGCCCGCTCATGGCGCACGGCGCGTACCACGATGATGTCAGGTAAACAGCGGATGCCGGAAAGCCGGAGCTACTTCTACCAGGAACTGATGTTGCCGGTGCTGCTCGATGGCCTGCGCGGTGGCTGGCAGGCCGATGAGCTGGCGCGTCCGTTAGCCCGTCTGAAAGCGATGGACAACAACGGTTTGCTGTACCGCACGTTGCAGGCATGGTTTCATCATAACGTGCAGCCGCTGGCAACGTCGAAAGCGCTGTTTATTCACCGCAATACGCTGGAATACCGGCTTAACCGGATCTCGGAACTGACCGGGCTGGAGCTGGGGAATTTTGACGACAGGCTGCTGCTGTACCTGGCGCTGCAGTTAGATGAGCAGAGATGAGGTTTCACCCTCTCCCTGTGGGAGAGGGCCGGGGTGAGGGCATCAGGCCGCACCTGTCATTACTTATTACGAGTAAGCTTCTCAAGATCCGCTTCAATCTCGCTGATCTTGTTCGTGACAACGCTTTCCAGATGACGCAGGTCATCGAGGATCTTACGTTTCAAATCGACTTCGGTGCGATCGCGCTGGCAGATCTGATCGAGTTCATCGATCACATAGCGCAGGTTAGGGCTGATTTCCTGTACTTCTTTGTACCCTTGTCCTACGCCGTCAGCGACGACGGTCTTACGCTGGCGTGGATATTTAAACTTCACGCTCTTGGCGAAAAACTCGCCTTTATCCTTGTGAAAATAGATTTTCAAAATATCGTTATTCGCTTCCTGGCGGAGGCTGTAACGATCAATTTCATCAGGATTGGTAATGCCCAGACTTTTCAGATTATCGTACATAGCGGTACCCTTGATCTCAACATAACCTTTGAATAATTAACGAAAAAATCTATTTTCGCCACCCTCAGATATAAAAAAAGCGGGGTTGCCCCCGCTTTTTGTTATACCCGATTAATCGATGGTGCGCAGCAGTTCGTTGATACCCACTTTACCGCGGGTTTTTGCATCGACTTTTTTCACGATAACCGCACAGTACAGGCTGTATTTGCCATCTTTTGACGGCAGGTTACCGGAGACGACGACGGAACCCGCAGGTACGCGACCGTAGTGAACTTCGCCGGTTTCACGATCGTAAATACGGGTGCTTTGACCGATGTAGACGCCCATAGAAATAACGGAGCCTTCCTCAACGATCACACCTTCAACCACTTCGGAGCGTGCGCCGATGAAGCAGTTGTCTTCGATGATGGTTGGGTTCGCCTGCAGTGGCTCCAGAACGCCACCGATGCCGACGCCGCCGGACAGGTGAACGTTTTTACCGATCTGCGCGCAAGAACCGACGGTTGCCCAGGTGTCTACCATTGTGCCTTCATCAACATACGCACCGATGTTCACGTAGGATGGCATCAGCACGGTATTGCGTGCGATGAATGCGCCCTGGCGAACTGCCGCCGGAGGCACAACACGGAAACCTTCTTTCTGGAAACGCGCTTCATCGTAGTCAGCGAATTTCATTGGTACTTTATCGAAGTAGCGGCTTTCTGCTCCGTCGATAACCTGGTTATCGTTGATACGGAAAGAGAGCAGCACGGCTTTCTTCAGCCACTGATGAGTTACCCACTGACCGTCGATTTTTTCTGCCACGCGCAGCGCGCCGGAATCCAGCAGAGAAATCACCTGATTAACCGCTTCACGGGTAACGGTATCCACATTTGCCGGGGTAATCTCGGCGCGACGCTCAAAAGCGGACTCAATAACGTTCTGTAACTGCTGCATTGTTTACTCTTTCCATTTCACTAAAAAACACGTCACCCTTTATCGTTTGGATTGAGGGCTGCTGTCAACCGTTGTTGCACTTCCAGCTGCAGGTCATTATTAAGGGCACGCCGGTCGGCCGTTGCGATTATAAATAAATCTTCTACTCGCTCACCAATGGTTGTAATTCGGGCTCCATGAAGCGAAATTCCCAGATCGGCAAAAACCTGGCCGACGCGGGCGAGCAACCCTGGCTGGTCGAGGGCGATAAGCTCCAGGAACGATTTGCGGTCGGTGTGGGTCGGCAGGAAATTGACCTCGGTATCGACGGTAAAGTGACGCAATTTGGCCGGTTGACGACGCGGTTGCGGCGGTTGCCAGCTGCGCTGGGTGATGGCCTGTTCCAGACCAAAGCGTATCCCTTCATGACGGTCCGACGACAGCGGGCTGCCGTCCGGCTCCAGTACGATAAAGGTATCCATCGCCATGCCGTCTCGGGTGGTAAAAATCTGTGCGTCGTGAACGCTGAGGTTGCGTCTGTCCAGCTCGGCGCAGACGGCGGCAAACAGATAAGGCCGGTCCGGGCTCCAGATAAAGATCTCTGTGCCGCCGCGCGTGGCCTGCGGGCTGAGCAGGATCATCGGTTTCGACAAATCATGCTGGAGCAGATGCCGCGCATGCCAGGCAAGCTGGTTTGGGCTATGACGCACAAAGTAGTTGGCGCGACAGCGGGCCCAAATCTGATGTAATGCCTCTTCATCAATGTTATCCATCCGCAGCAACGCCAGCGCCTGCACCTGATGGTGACGTACACGCTCGCGCATGTCCGGGGTGTTTTGCATTCCGCGACGCAGCTGTTTTTCCGTCGCGAAGTAAAGCTCGCGCAGCAGGCTTTGCTTCCAGCTGTTCCACAGCGTTTCGTTGGTGGCACAAATATCCGCTACCGTCAGGCAGACCAGATAGCGCAGGCGGTTTTCAGTTTGCACCTCTTCGGCGAATTGCTTAATGACTTCCGGATCCTGAATGTCACGACGCTGTGCGGTAACTGACATCAGCAGGTGATGGCGCACTAGCCAGGCGACCAGCTGCGTCTCGCGCGAGTTCAGACCATGCAGCTCGGCAAATTTCAGCACGTCCTGTGCGCCCAGTACCGAGTGGTCACCACCGCGACCTTTCGCGATATCGTGGAACAGGGCGGCAATCAGGATCAGTTCCGGGTGGGAAAGACGCGGCCACAGCTCAACGCACAGCGGATGGCGGGAGCGCGTCTCTTCTTTGGCAAAGCTCTCCAGCTTGAGCATGACGCGGATCGTGTGTTCATCCACCGTATAAGCGTGGAAAAGATCGAACTGCATCTGCCCGACGATATGCGACCACTGCGGCATATAGGCCCACAGCACACTGTGGCGGTGCATCGGCAGCAGGCCCCGGCTGACGGCTCCCGGGTGGCGTAGCATGCTGAGGAACAGGGCTCGCGCTTCCGGGATATAACACAGCGGCTGCGTCAGATGGCGGCGCGCGTGGCGCAGATGGCGCAGGGTCGTGGAGTAGATCCCGGTGATCGCGCTGTTGCGCACCATCGTATAGAACATGCGGAGGATCGCTTCCGGCTCTCGGATAAACAGCGTTTCGTCGCGCAGATCGATAAGCGTGCCGCGCAGCTGGAATTCATCATCAATGGGCCGTGGTTTTTCGTCCGCCGTCAGCGCCAGGATCGCTTCGTCAAACAGCTGCAGCAGCATCTGGTTGAGTTCGGTCACGCGGCGGGTAACGCGGAAGAAATCCTTCATCATGTGCTCAACCGGCTCGTTGCCCTCACCGCTGTAATTGAGGCGCTGAGCCACGCTGAGCTGGCGGTCAAACAGCAGACGGTTATCGTAACGGCTGACTTCAAGATGCAGGGCAAAGCGAATGCGCCACAGGAGATGCAAACACTCGTTCAGTTCATTACGTTCGGCTTCGGTTAAGAAACCAAACCCGACCATCTCGTCCAGCGACGTTGCGCCAAAATGACGACGGGCGACCCACTGCAGGGTGTGGATGTCGCGCAGACCGCCAGGGCTACTTTTGATATCAGGCTCCAGGTTATAGCTGGTACCGTGATAGCGCTGGTGGCGCTGATTTTGTTCCTCGACCTTTGCGGCGAAGAATTTCTCTGACGGCCAGAACCCGTCGCTGAAAATGTGTTTTTGCAGTTCCAGGAACAGCGCAACGTCGCCGATCAGCAGACGGGTTTCAATCAGGTTGGTGGCAACGGTGAGGTCAGATAACCCTTCCAGCAGACACTCTTCCAGCGTGCGCACGCTGTGACCCACTTCCAGCTTCACGTCCCAGAGCAGCGTCAGCAGTTCGCCAATTTTCTGCGCCTGTTCGTCTGGCAGCTTTTTACGGCTTAAGATCAGCAGGTCGATATCGGAAAGCGGATGAAGCTCGCCACGGCCATAGCCCCCGACGGCGACCAGTGCGACGTCGCTAATCTGACCGAAACCATAGTCAATCCACAGGCGCTGCAGGAGCTGGTCAATAAATTCGGTGCGTGCTTCGATGAGCTGCTCGGCAGAAATACCCGCATCAAACGCGCTACCCAGCCAGCGATGGAAAACATCCATATGCGCTTTGATATGGGCGCAGGTCAGCTCGTGCGGTGGCCAGACGCCCGGGTTGTCGGGCTGGTCGGGGAGGGTGGGAAGTGCTGTATTCGCATACTGTTCGGGTAATAGATTACTCATCGCGTGCCACCCATAAGAAAAAGCTATCGCCATTAAAAAAGCCGGCATTTGCCGGCTTTTTTATCATTCATCGTGCGTCAGTATCGCCGGGATGGTGTCATCCTTGCGCAACGTCATAATCTCACAGCCGTTGTCTGTTACCACAATAGTATGCTCGTACTGCGCAGACAAGCTTCTGTCTTTGGTTTTCACCGTCCAGCCATCTTTCATGGTACGGATGCGGTAGTCGCCAGAGTTGACCATTGGCTCGATAGTAAAGGTCATGCCTTTTTGCAGCACCACGCCGCCGTCATCGGCATCGTAGTGCAAAACCTGCGGCTCTTCGTGGAAGACGCGGCCGATACCGTGACCGCAATATTCACGCACCACAGAGAAACCTTCTGCTTCAACGAATTTCTGGATAGCGGCACCGATGGTGCGCAGGCGGATACCGGGTTTAACCATCTTCAACGCCAGGTAGAGGCTTTCCTGAGTCACTTTGCACAGGCGCTCGCCCAGAATAGTGGGTTTACCAACGATGAACATCTTCGAGGTGTCACCGTGGTACTCATCTTTAATGACGGTGACGTCGATGTTGACGATGTCGCCATCTTTCAGCAGTTTTTCATCATCCGGAATACCGTGGCAAACCACCTCATTAATTGAGATACAGACGGATTTCGGGAAACCGTGGTAGCCGAGGCAGGCGGAGATCGCGTGCTGCTCGTTGACGATGTAGTCGTTACAGATGCGATCCAGCTCGCCGGTGCTGACGCCCGGTTTAACGAACGGTTCAATCATTTCCAGCACTTCCGCGGCCAGACGACCGGCGACGCGCATCTTTTCAATTTCTTCAGGTGTCTTAATAGAGATAGCCATGTAATCTGTCCATCGGTGTCGATTTTTTCGACAATATAAATCTACGTGTCCTCAATGGTATCAGTCAGGCGCACCCCGTGCCAAATTGAGAATCATTAACAGCACACTCCGCCAACAATTATTGGTTTCTGGTCGTGTTTTGTGGTATAAAGCGCGCCGGACTTCCGATCCATCGAAGACTACACAGGTTGGACGGAAGCGACAAATCTCACTTTGTGTAACAACACACACGTATCGGCACATATTCCGGGGTGCCCTTTGGGGTCGGTAATATGGGATACGTGGAGGCATAACCCCAACTTTTACTATAGAGGTTTTAAACATGGCAACTGTTTCCATGCGCGACATGCTCAAGGCTGGTGTTCACTTTGGTCACCAGACCCGTTACTGGAACCCGAAAATGAAGCCTTTCATCTTCGGCGCACGTAACAAAGTTCACATCATCAACCTTGAGAAAACTGTACCAATGTTCAACGAAGCCCTGGCTGAGCTGAACAAGATTGCTTCCCGTAAAGGTAAGATTCTGTTCGTTGGTACTAAGCGCGCTGCAAGCGAAGCTGTGAAAGATGCTGCTAACAGCTGCGACCAGTTCTTCGTGAACCATCGCTGGTTGGGTGGCATGCTGACTAACTGGAAAACTGTTCGTCAGTCCATCAAACGCCTGAAAGATCTGGAAACCCAGTCTCAGGACGGTACTTTCGACAAGCTGACTAAGAAAGAAGCGCTGATGCGCACTCGTGAACTGGACAAGCTGGAAAACAGCCTGGGCGGTATCAAAGATATGGGCGGCCTGCCAGACGCGCTGTTCGTAATCGATGCAGACCACGAGCACATCGCAATCAAAGAAGCTAACAACCTGGGTATCCCGGTATTCGCTATCGTTGATACCAACTCCGATCCGGACGGTGTTGACTTCGTTATCCCGGGTAACGACGACGCCATCCGTGCTGTTAGCCTGTACCTGAGCGCTGTAGCTGCTACCGTTCGTGAAGGCCGTTCCCAGGATCTGGCTTCTCAGGCGGAAGAAAGCTTCGTAGAAGCTGAATAATAAGGTTTCACCCCTTATTAGTACCGTGTATGAATAGGGGCCAATTATCGGCCCCTTTTTTCAATTTATACTGTTTGGCCCCCGGCCGGGCAGTTCACATCTCCCGAGGATTTAAGAATGGCTGAAATTACCGCATCCCTGGTAAAAGAGCTGCGCGAGCGTACTGGCGCAGGCATGATGGATTGCAAAAAAGCGCTGACTGAAGCGAACGGCGACATCGAGCTGGCAATCGAAAACATGCGTAAATCCGGTGCGATCAAAGCAGCTAAAAAAGCAGGCAACGTGGCTGCTGACGGCGTGATCATCACTAAGATCGACGGCAACTACGGCATCATTCTGGAAGTTAACTGCCAGACTGACTTCGTTGCTAAAGACGGTGGTTTCCAGGCATTTGCTAACAAAGTTCTGGACGCAGCTGTTGCAGGCAAAATCACTGACGTTGACGTTCTGAAAGCACAGTTCGAAGAAGAACGTGTTGCGCTGGTTGCTAAAATCGGTGAGAACATCAACATCCGTCGCGTGTCTTCCCTGGAAGGCGACGTACTGGGTTCTTACCAGCACGGTGCACGTATCGGTGTTCTGGTTGCGGCTAAAGGCGCTGACGAAGAGCTGGTTAAACAGCTGGCTATGCACATCGCTGCAAGCAAACCAGAATTCGTTAAGCCAGAAGACGTGTCTGCTGAAGTGGTAGAGAAAGAGTACCAGGTTCAGCTGGACATCGCGATGCAGTCTGGTAAGCCAAAAGAAATCGCAGAGAAAATGGTTGAAGGCCGCATGAAGAAATTCACCGGCGAAGTTTCTCTGACTGGCCAGCCTTTCGTTATGGATCCAAGCAAGTCTGTTGCTCAGCTGCTGAAAGAGCACAACGCTGACGTAACTGGCTTCATCCGCTTCGAAGTGGGCGAAGGCATCGAGAAAGTTGAGACTGACTTCGCAGCAGAAGTTGCTGCAATGTCCAAGCAGTCTTAATGATTGAAAAGGAGCCGCCTGAGGGCGGCTTCTTTTTGTCACCCGTCAGACGAAATCAGACAGGCTCCAGTATCGCTGTGCTGATATGCGACATATCATGTCGCCAGAATTAACCCCCATCTTAATCGTTGACAGTCTCAGGAAAGAAACATGGCTACCAATGCAAAACCCGTGTACAAACGCATTCTGCTTAAGCTGAGTGGCGAAGCGCTGCAGGGATCGGAAGGCTTCGGTATTGACGCAAGCATCCTTGATCGTATGGCACAGGAAATCAAAGAACTGGTCGAACTGGGTATTCAGGTTGGCGTGGTCATTGGCGGTGGCAACCTTTTCCGTGGCGCTGGTCTGGCGAAAGCAGGGATGAATCGCGTTGTGGGCGACCACATGGGTATGCTGGCAACCGTCATGAATGGCCTGGCGATGCGTGATTCGCTTCATCGCGCCTATGTGAACGCGCGCCTGATGTCCGCTATTCCACTGAATGGCGTGTGCGATAACTACAGCTGGGCAGAAGCTATCAGCCTGCTGCGTAACAACCGCGTGGTGATCCTCTCCGCCGGTACGGGTAACCCGTTCTTTACCACCGATTCCGCAGCCTGTCTGCGCGGTATCGAAATCGAAGCCGATGTGGTTCTGAAAGCAACCAAAGTGGATGGCGTGTTTACCGCCGATCCGGCAAAAGATCCTTCTGCGACCATGTACGATCAGCTGACCTACAGCGAAGTGCTGGATAAAGAGCTGAAAGTGATGGATCTTGCCGCCTTCACACTGGCTCGTGACCATAAACTGCCGATCCGTGTCTTCAACATGAACAAGCCAGGCGCACTGCGCCGCGTCGTAATGGGCGAAAAAGAAGGTACTTTGATCACGGAATAATTTCCGTCGGCGATAAATACAGGTAAGATTCCGCTTTATTTGTAGCGGTATCTTACCCGGGCGCGCCTTTGGCGTTGTCATGAATTAAACGCGACTATACTTAGCACACCTGTAGCGCTGTGCTGGCGGATAGTCTGCCTGAGACAAGTTTTCAAGGATTCGTAACGTGATTAACGACATCAGAAAAGATGCTGAAGTACGCATGGACAAATGCGTAGAAGCGTTCAAAACCCAAATCAGCAAAATCCGTACTGGCCGTGCTTCCCCAAGCCTGCTGGATGGCATCATCGTGGAATACTACGGCACGCCAACCCCACTGCGTCAGCTGGCGAGCGTGACTGTAGAAGATACCCGTACGCTGAAAATCAACGTATTCGATCGTTCTATGAGCCCGGCCGTTGAAAAAGCGATCATGGCATCTGACCTGGGTCTGAACCCAAGCTCTGCGGGTTCTGACATCCGTGTTCCACTGCCTCCGCTGACGGAAGAACGTCGTAAAGACCTGATCAAAGTGGTTCGTGGTGAAGCTGAGCAAGGTCGCGTTTCTGTGCGTAACGTACGTCGCGACGCGAACGATAAAGTGAAAGCTCTGCTGAAAGAAAAAGAGATCAGCGAAGATGACGACCGTCGCTCCCAGGACGACGTGCAGAAGATGACTGACGCAGCTATCAAGAAAATTGATGCGGCGCTGGCAGATAAAGAAGCGGAACTGATGCAGTTCTGATTTCTGTCGTACACTGATAAACGCCGTTCAGAGAGACATGATGTCTTGCTGGCGGCGTTTTGCTTTTATCTGGTCTAACTTTTTCCGGGCATCTCATGAAGCATTTAACTCTCCTTGGCTCAACTGGCTCTATCGGTTGCAGCACTCTCGACGTTGTTCGCCATAACCCTGAACTCTACACCGTGACGGCACTGGTGGCCGGTAAGAACGTGCAGCGAATGATCGAACAGTGCCTGGAGTTTGCGCCTCGCTATGCGGTGATGGATGACGAAAAGAGCGCCCGCCTTGTGAAAGCGCAGCTGCAGGAGAAGGGCAGTCGCACCGAGGTGCTGAGTGGGAAACAGGCGGCCTGTGATATGGCTGCGCTGGATGAGGTCGATCAGGTGATGGCGGCAATCGTCGGGGCGGCAGGGCTTCTGCCTACGCTTGCGGCTATCGATGCCGGTAAAGATGTATTGTTGGCGAATAAAGAGTCGCTGGTGACCTGTGGACGCCTGTTCATGGAGGCGGTTAAGCAGCGCGGCGCGCGTCTTTTGCCGGTCGATAGTGAACACAACGCAATTTTTCAGAGTTTACCGCAACTTTTTCAACAGAACCTGGGGTACGCTGACCTCGAGCAGAATGGCGTTGTGTCGATTCTGCTTACCGGGTCTGGTGGTCCGTTCCGTGAAACGCCGCTGTCTGAACTGAGCGCAATGACGCCGGATCAGGCGTGTCGTCATCCGAACTGGTCAATGGGACGTAAGATCTCTGTCGACTCTGCCACCATGATGAACAAAGGTCTGGAATACATTGAAGCGCGCTGGCTGTTTAATGCGTCAGCGAAACAGATGGAAGTGCTGATCCACCCGCAATCGGTGATTCACTCGATGGTGCGTTATCAGGATGGCAGCGTGCTGGCACAGCTGGGTGAACCGGATATGCGCACGCCAATTGCACATTCGATGGCGTGGCCTAACCGTGTGAAGTCTGGGGTGAAACCGCTCGATTTCTGCAAGCTCAGCTCTCTGACATTCAGTGAGCCAGATTACGACCGTTATCCGTGTCTGAAGCTTGCGATGAATGCCTTTGACCAGGGGCAGGCGGCGACGACAGCACTCAATGCGGCCAATGAAATTACCGTTGAGGCATTTCTGAATCAGCAGATTCGTTTTACCGACATCGCGACACTGAATCGCTCGGTGCTGGACATGATGGATTTGCGCGAACCACAAAGCGTGGAAGAGGTGTTGGCGGTAGATGCTCAGGCCCGCATTGTTGCGCGTAAACAGGTGACACGTCTCGCAAGCTGGTGATAAAGCAACCACTAATTGTCGTGCCATTTGTTAGCGTTGGGCTTCAGTGATATAGTCTGCGCCACCTGATCGCAGGTATTTGACTTAATGTGGTCAGGTAAGCCGTGGTTTGACACGGCTTTTTTATGTATAGGCTTCAGTATTCCTGAGTACCGTTAAATCCTTTTCAGGGACTAAAAACGCGTTATGTTGTCTGCGAATCAACCAATAAGCGAAAATTTGCCCGCTCATGGCTGCCGTCATGTAGCAATTATCATGGATGGCAATGGCCGCTGGGCGAAAAGACAAGGGAAGATACGAGCCTTTGGGCATAAAGCTGGGGCGAAGTCTGTTCGCCGCGCCGTTTCTTTTGCCGCCAATAACGGCATTGATGCGTTAACGCTCTATGCTTTTAGCAGTGAAAACTGGAATCGACCGGCGCAGGAAGTCAGTGCGTTGATGGAATTGTTTGTGTGGGCGCTCGACAGCGAAGTAAAAAGCCTGCACCGCCACAACGTCCGCCTGCGTATTATTGGCGAGACCAGTCGTTTTAACTCACGTTTGCAGGAACGGATTCGTAAAGCAGAAGCGCTGACTGAAAATAATACTGGTCTGACGCTCAATATCGCGGCGAATTACGGCGGACGCTGGGATATTATCCAGGGCGTTCGGCATTTGGCCGAACAGGTTCAGGAAGGGCTGTTGAGACCCGACCAAATTGATGAAGAGATGCTGAGTCAGCAAATCTGCATGAATGAACTGGCACCTGTGGATTTGGTAATTAGGACAGGGGGAGAACATCGCATAAGTAACTTTTTGCTTTGGCAAATTGCCTATGCCGAACTTTACTTTACTGATGTTCTTTGGCCCGATTTTGATGAACAAGACTTTGAAGGTGCGCTGCATGCCTTTGCCAATCGAGAGCGTCGTTTCGGCGGCACCGAGCCTGGTGGCGACAAAGCCTGATGGGGGTAGCTTTTGCTGAAGTATCGCCTGATTTCCGCTTTTGTATTAATACCCATTGTCATTGCGGCGCTGTTTTTACTGCCCCCAGTGGGATTCGCTATTGTTACGCTGGTAGTGTGTATGCTCGCCGCGTGGGAATGGGGACAGTTTAGCGGCTTTACCTCGCGCACTCAGCGGGTATGGCTGGCGGTACTCTGTGGCTTTTTACTGGCCCTGATGCTGTTTACCTTGCCTGAATATCACCACGATATTCATCAACCGCTGGTTGCCGGCTCCCTGTGGGTATCGTTGGCCTGGTGGATTGCTGCGCTCGTGTTGGTGCTTTTTTATCCAGGCTCTGCGGCATTATGGCGCAATTCAAAAGTATTACGCCTTATTTTTGGCCTGCTCACAATTGTTCCTTTTTTCTGGGGTATGCTCGCGCTGCGCGCCTGGCACTATGATGAAAACCACTACAGCGGTGCAATCTGGCTGCTTTATGTGATGATTCTGGTCTGGGGGGCTGACTCTGGGGCCTATATGTTTGGTAAACTGTTTGGCAAACATAAACTGGCTCCGAAGGTTTCTCCGGGTAAAACCTGGCAAGGATTTATCGGCGGCTTGTTTACGGCAGCAATCATCTCCTGGGGCTATGGCGTCTGGGCGGATCTGAGCGTTGCGCCGTCGACACTGCTGGTGTGCTCAATTTTTGCTGCACTGGCCTCGGTACTGGGTGATTTAACCGAAAGTATGTTTAAGCGTGAAGCAGGGATTAAAGACAGTGGTCACTTGATTCCAGGGCATGGCGGTATAATGGATCGCATTGACAGCCTGACTGCGGCAGTCCCCGTGTTTGCTTGCTTGCTTTTATTGGTGTTCGGGACGATTTAACGGAAGGTTTTATGCTGAGCATTCTCTGGAATCTGGCGGCGTTCGTTGTTGCACTGGGTGTACTGATTACCGTGCATGAATTTGGCCATTTCTGGGTTGCTCGCCGCTGTGGTGTGCGCGTGGAGCGATTCTCCATTGGTTTTGGTAAATCGCTCTGGAAGCGTACCGACCGCCACGGCACTGAATTCGTCATCGCCCTTATCCCGCTGGGTGGCTATGTTAAAATGCTCGACGAACGTGTTGAGCCGGTTGCCCCTGAACTTCAGCATCGCGCGTTCAACAACAAAACCGTTGGGCAACGCGCCGCCATCATTGCTGCCGGTCCGGTAGCCAATTTCATCTTTGCTATCTTCGCCTACTGGCTGGTGTTTATCATCGGCGTCCCTGGCGTGCGTCCGGTGGTGGGTGAAATTGCCCCCAACTCCATCGCGGCAAGTGCGCAAATTACGCCGGGGATGGAACTTAAAGCCATTGATGGCATCGAAACCCCTGATTGGGATGCCGTGCGGCTGCAGTTGGTCGCCAAAATTGGTGATAAGCAGACAACGGTCAGCGTTTCGCCGTTTGGTTCTGACCAGCGACAGGACAAAGTGCTGGATTTACGCCACTGGAGTTTCGAGCCTGACAAAGAAGATCCCGTCTCTGCGCTGGGGATTCGCCCACGCGGTGCGCAGATCGAGCCGGTATTAGCCGAAGTACAGGCCAATTCGGCGGCGAGCAAAGCAGGTTTGCAAGCAGGCGACAGGATCGTTAAAGTCGATGGTCAACCATTAACACAGTGGATGACCTTTGTTACTCTGGTGCGCGATAATCCAGGTATTTCGCTCGCACTGGAAGTGGAAAGGCACGGGAGTTCGCTTTCGCTGACGCTGACCCCGGATACCAAATCGGGCGGCAAAAAGGCAGAAGGGTTTGCAGGTGTAGTGCCGAAAGTGATCCCGCTGCCAGATGAGTACAAGACAATACGCCAATATGGGCCGTTTAGCGCCATCCTTGAAGCCACGGATAAAACATGGCAACTGATGAAGCTTACGGTCAACATGTTGGGGAAATTGATAACCGGTGATGTGAAACTGAACAACCTCAGTGGGCCAATTTCAATTGCTCAGGGGGCTGGGATGTCAGCGGAATTCGGGGTGATTTACTATCTCATGTTTCTCGCGCTTATAAGCGTGAATCTGGGGATAATCAACCTGTTCCCGCTTCCCGTATTAGACGGGGGCCATCTGCTGTTTTTAGCGATTGAAAAGCTAAAAGGCGGACCGGTATCCGAGCGAGTTCAAGACTTTAGTTATCGCATTGGCTCGATTTTGCTGGTGCTGTTAATGGGGCTTGCACTTTTCAATGATTTCTCTCGGTTGTAAGAGAGTGTTAGGAAGAACGCATAATAACGATGGCGATGAAAAAGTTGCTCATAGCGTCGCTGCTGTTTAGCAGCGCCACCGTATACGGTGCTGACGGGTTCGTAGTGAAAGACATTCATTTCGAAGGCCTCCAGCGTGTCGCCGTTGGTGCGGCCCTCCTCAGTATGCCTGTGCGCCCCGGCGATACGGTTAATGATGATGATATCAGTAACACCATCCGTGCTCTGTTTGCCACTGGCAACTTTGAGGACGTCCGCGTCCTGCGCGATGGTGATACGCTGCTGGTTCAGGTAAAAGAACGTCCAACGATCGCCAGTATCACTTTCTCCGGCAACAAGTCGGTGAAAGATGACATGCTCAAGCAGAACCTTGAAGCATCCGGTGTTCGTGTGGGGGAATCTCTGGACCGCACAACCCTTTCAGATATTGAAAAAGGTCTGGAAGATTTCTATTACAGCGTCGGTAAATACAGCGCAAGCGTGAAGGCGGTTGTGACTCCGCTGCCACGTAACCGTGTTGACCTGAAGCTGGTCTTCCAGGAAGGTGTCTCTGCGAAGATCCAACAGATCAACATCGTAGGGAACCACGCGTTCAGCACCGACGAACTGATCTCGACTTTCCAGCTGCGTGACGAAGTGCCGTGGTGGAACGTGGTTGGCGATCGCAAATACCAGAAGCAGAAACTGGCGGGCGACCTCGAAACCCTGCGCAGCTACTATCTGGATCGCGGTTACGCGCGTTTCAACATCGACTCTACTCAGGTCAGTCTGACTCCGGACAAGAAAGGGATCTACATTACGATTAACATCACTGAAGGCGAGCAGTACAAGCTTTCTGGTGTTGAAGTCAGTGGAAACCTGGCGGGGCATTCTGCAGAGATCGAATCGCTGACCAAAATTCAGCCGGGCGATCTGTATAGCGGTGCTAAAGTGACCAAGATGGAAGACGGCATTAAGAAGCTGCTCGGCCGTTACGGTTATGCTTATCCGCGCGTACAGACTCAGCCTGAAATCAACGATGCGGATAAAACCGTTAAGCTTCGCGTTAACGTTGATGCGGGCAACCGTTTCTACGTACGTAAGATCCGCTTTGAAGGTAACGACACTTCAAAAGATTCCGTTCTGCGTCGCGAAATGCGTCAGATGGAAGGGGCGTGGTTAGGTAGCGATCTCGTTGACCAGGGTAAAGAACGTCTGAACCGTCTGGGTTATTTTGAAACGGTCGATACCGACACCCAACGTGTGCCAGGCAGCCCGGATCAGGTTGATGTCGTTTATAAAGTGAAAGAGCGTAACACCGGTAGCTTCAACTTTGGTGTGGGCTACGGTACTGAAAGTGGCGTGAGCTTCCAGGTCGGTGTTCAGCAAGATAACTGGCTGGGTACGGGTTATTCTGTTGGTATCAACGGTACCAAGAACGACTACCAGACCTACTCTGAGTTCTCTGTCACTAACCCATACTTCACCGTTGATGGTGTGAGCCTGGGTGGTCGTATCTTCTATAACGACTTTAAAGCAGATAACGCGGATCTGTCCTCCTATACCAACAAGAGTTATGGTGTAGACGGTACGCTGGGCTTCCCGGTCAACGAATACAACACCCTGCGTGCAGGCTTAGGTTACGTGCATAACGACCTGTCCAACATGCAACCGCAGGTGGCGATGTGGCGTTATCTGGACTCCATCGGTCAGTCAACCAGTAAGACCGGTGACAATAACGGTTTTGCGGCAGATGACTTCACCTTCAACTATGGCTGGACGTATAACCGTCTTGACCGTGGTTACTTCCCGACGGAAGGTTCTCGTGTCAACCTGAACGGTAAAGTCACCGTTCCGGGTTCCGATAACGAGTTCTACAAGGTGACGCTTGATACCGCGTCCTACTTCCCAATTGATGACGACCATAAATGGGTTGTTCTGGGTCGTACCCGTTGGGGCTATGGCGATGGTTTAGGTGGCAAAGAACTGCCATTCTATGAAAACTTCTATGCCGGTGGTTCCAGTACCGTTCGTGGCTTCCAGTCCAATAACATTGGTCCGAAAGCGGTCTACTACGGTGGAAACAAAACGGATAACTGTAATAAATCCTCGTCTTCAGAAGTCTGTAGTTCTAATGATGCGGTGGGCGGTAACGCGATGGCAGTGGCTAGCCTGGAGTTCATTACGCCAACGCCGTTTATCAGTGATAAATATGCGAACTCAGTCCGTACCTCCTTCTTCTGGGATGCCGGTACTGTGTGGGATACCAACTGGGAGAATACCGCACAGATGCGTGCAGAAGGTATTCCAGACTACAGCGATCCGAGCAATATTCGCATGTCTGCAGGTATCGCATTACAATGGATGTCACCGCTGGGGCCGTTGGTCTTCTCTTACGCCCAGCCGTTTAAGAAATATGATGGAGATAAATCGGAGCAATTCCAGTTTAACATTGGTAAAACCTGGTAATAATCCGCTGCAATGGAATGCGTTGGCAGTGTAGCGCTGACAACTGGCGATCGTGCAGACGATCGCCTTGCCACGCAAAGAACGGTACCTTTGAGGTACTAATGGGATGGTAAGGAGTTTATTGTGAAAAAGTGGTTATTAGCTGCAGGTCTCGGTTTAGCGATGGCAACGTCTGCTCAGGCAGCGGGCAAAATTGCGATCGTCAATATGGGTAGCTTGTTCCAACAGGTTGCGCAGAAAACGGGTGTTTCCGCAACGCTGGAAAACGAGTTCAAAGGCCGTGCAAGCGAACTGCAAGGCATGGAAAGCGATCTTCAGTCCAAGATGCAACGTCTGCAGCGCGATGGTTCTACCATGAAAGCGGCTGACCGTAGCAAACTGGAAAAAGATGTTATGTCTCAGCGCCAGGCATTCTCCCAGAAAGCACAGGCTTTCGAGCAGGATCGTCAGCGTCGTTCTAACGAAGAGCGTGGCAAACTGGTGACGCGCATTCAGACAGCAGTTAAATCTGTTGCTGCCGATCAGGGCGTCGATCTGGTTGTTGATGCGAATGCCGTTGCTTACAACAGCAGCGATGTTAAAGACATCACCGCTGATGTTCTGAAACAGGTTAAATAAGTAATGCCTTCTATTCGACTGGCTGATTTAGCTCAGCAGTTGGATGCAGAATTACACGGTGATGGCGATATCGTCATCACCGCTGTTGCGTCCATGCAATCTGCTAAAGCTGGCAATATTACCTTCATGGTAAGCCCTAAGTATCGTGAACATCTGGCTCAGTGTCAGGCGTCAGCTGTTGTTCTTACGCAGGACGATCTTCCGTTTGCCGCAGGTGCTGCTTTGGTAGTGAAAAATCCCTACCTGACGTATGCACGCATGGCCCAAATTCTTGATACCACGCCGCAGCCGGCACAGAGTATTGCTGCCAGTGCAGCAATCGATCCGACGGCTCAGCTTGGTAACAACGTTGCAGTTGGCGCTAATGCCGTTATTGAGTCGGGCGTCGTGCTGGGCGATAACGTCGTGATTGGCCCGGGTTGCTTCGTTGGGAAAAATACGAAAATCGGTGCAGGAACCCGCTTGTGGGCTAATGTGTCCGTTTACCATGAAGTTGAAATCGGCGAAAATTGCCTTGTTCAGTCCAGCACCGTGATTGGTTCTGACGGGTTTGGTTACGCTAACGATCGTGGTAACTGGGTTAAGATCCCACAGCTTGGTCGCGTTATCATTGGCGACCGTGTTGAGATCGGCGCATGTACCACCATTGACCGTGGTGCGCTTGACGACACCATTATTGGCAATGGTGTTATCATCGATAACCAGTGCCAGATTGCACATAACGTTGTGATTGGCGACAATACCGCAGTTGCGGGTGGCGTTATCATGGCAGGCAGCCTGAAAATTGGCCGTTACTGCATGATTGGCGGTGCCAGCGTGATCAACGGTCATATGGAAATATGCGACAAGGTGACGGTGACGGGAATGGGCATGGTTATGCGTCCTATCACTGAACCAGGCGTCTATTCCTCTGGTATTCCGCTGCAACCGAACAAGGTATGGCGTAAAACAGCAGCTCTGGTGATGAATATTGATGATATGAGCAAGCGTCTCAAGTCTCTTGAGCGCAAGATCGATCAACAAGACTAAGCGTTCATCCGTTTAACGCTACTTTCCCGGCCTGTCGGCTTTCTTATAAACCGGCAGGCCGTGTTATTATTGCTACTTAGTACATTTGACAGGAAGAGTATTTTGACTACTGACACTCATACTCTGCATATTGAAGAGATTTTAGAACTTCTGCCGCACCGCTACCCGTTTTTGCTGGTAGACCGTGTGCTGGATTTTGAAGAAGGTCATTTTCTGCGCGCAGTGAAAAATGTCTCCGTAAATGAGCCGTTCTTCCAGGGACACTTCCCTGGTAAGCCTATCTTCCCGGGTGTGTTGATCCTGGAAGCAATGGCACAGGCTACCGGTATTCTGGCGTTTAAAAGCGTGGGTAAACTGGAGCCGGGCGAACTGTACTACTTCGCGGGTATTGATGAAGCACGCTTTAAGCGTCCTGTCGTGCCTGGTGATCAAATGATCATGGAAGTCACTTTTGAAAAAACGCGTCGTGGCCTGACTCGCTTCAAAGGCGTAGCACTGGTTGACGGCAAAGTTGTTTGCGAAGCGACTATGATGTGTGCGCGTAGCCGGGAGGCCTGATACGTGATTGATAAATCCGCCTTTATTCATCCTACTGCTATTGTAGAAACGGGTGCCATCATTGGTGCTAACGTTCACATTGGCCCGTTTTGTATTGTTGGACCCCAAGTCGAAATTGGTGAGGGTACAGTACTGAAATCTCACGTTGTCGTGAATGGTCACACGACCATTGGCAGCAATAATGAGATCTATCAGTTCGCCTCCATCGGCGAAGTAAACCAGGATCTGAAATATGCTGGTGAGTCGACCCGTGTGGAAATCGGCGATCGTAACCGTATTCGCGAAAGCGTCACCATTCATCGTGGAACAGTACAGGGCGGTGGATTGACAAAGGTGGGCAGCGACAACCTGTTTATGGTTAATGCGCATATCGCGCATGACTGTACTGTGGGTGACCGCTGTATTCTTGCCAACAACGCAACGCTGGCAGGACACGTATCGGTTGATGATTTCGCAATTATTGGCGGCATGACCGCAGTCCATCAGTTCTGCATCATTGGTGCGCACGTGATGGTCGGTGGATGCTCCGGTGTGGCGCAGGACGTCCCACCTTATGTTATTGCGCAGGGTAACCATGCCACGCCGTTTGGCGTGAACATCGAAGGCCTCAAGCGTCGTGGCTTTAGCCGCGAAGCGATTACAGCTATCCGCAACGCGTACAAACTGCTGTACCGTAGCGGTAAAACGCTGGAAGAGGTGAAGCCGGAAATTGCCGATCTGGCGAAAAAGTACCCGGAAGTGAACGAGTTCATGGAGTTCTTTGACCGTTCCACACGTGGTCTGATTCGTTAATGGTCGACAGCCGTCCGCTTACGATAGCCCTGGTCGCCGGAGAAACCTCCGGCGATATTCTTGGTGCAGGTCTTATCCGCGCGCTGAAAGCCCGTGTCCCTAATGCCCGCTTTGTCGGTGTTGCTGGCCCGCTGATGCAGGCCGAAGGCTGTGAAGCATGGTATGAAATGGAAGAGCTGGCTGTGATGGGCATCGTTGAAGTGCTGGGGCGTTTGCGTCGCTTGCTGCATATTCGTGCCGATCTCACCCACCGTTTTACCGAGCTTAAACCCGATGTGTTTGTCGGGATCGATGCACCTGATTTCAACATTACCCTTGAAGGGAACCTGAAAAAGCAGGGCATCAAAACCATTCACTACGTCAGTCCGTCCGTCTGGGCGTGGCGACAGAAACGCGTTTTCAAAATCGGGAGATCCACCGATCTGGTGCTGGCTTTCCTGCCTTTCGAAAAAGCGTTTTATGACAGATTTAATGTTCCGTGCCGTTTTATCGGTCATACCATGGCGGATGCAATGCCGCTGGATCCGGATAAACACGCGGCGCGTGACGTGCTGGGTATCCCGCATGATGCTCATTGTCTGGCGCTGCTGCCGGGAAGCCGTGGTGCAGAAGTCGAGATGCTGAGCGCCGATTTCCTGAAGACGGCGCAAATCCTTCGCAAAACATATCCCGATCTTGAAGTGGTTGTGCCGCTGGTGAATGCCAAACGCCGCGAGCAGTTTGAACGCATCAAGGCGGATGTGGCCCCGGATCTTCATGTCCACCTGCTGGACGGGAAGGGCCGTGAAGCGATGATCGCGAGTGATGCCGCGCTGCTGGCCTCCGGTACGGCTGCGCTGGAGTGTATGCTGGCGAAATGCCCGATGGTAGTAGGCTACCGCATGAAGCCGTTTACCTTCTGGCTGGCAAAACGTCTGGTGAAAACCGACTACGTTTCGCTGCCAAACCTGCTTGCCGGTCGCGAGCTGGTGAAAGAGCTTTTACAGGATGAGTGTCAGCCGCAGGCACTGGCTGATGCACTGTTGCCGCTGCTTGCTGACGGCAAGACCAGCCACCAGATGCATGATACGTTCCGCGAACTGCATCAGCAGATCCGCTGTAATGCCGATGAGCAAGCGGCTGATGCGGTGCTGGAGTTAGTAAAATGATGGAATTTATTTATCCCCACACGCATCTCGTGGCGGGTGTGGACGAAGTGGGGCGTGGCCCGTTAGTGGGGGCTGTGGTGACCGCTGCGGTGATCCTTGACCCGGCTCGCCCGATCGTCGGGCTGAATGACTCTAAAAAACTGTCTGAAAAGCGCCGACTGGCGCTGTTTGACGAAATCCAGGAAAAGGCATTGGCCTGGAGCCTGGGTCGCGCAGAGCCGCATGAAATTGACGAACTGAACATTCTGCATGCCACCATGCTGGCAATGCAGCGTGCGGTCGCCGGGCTGAAAATTGCTCCCGAGTATGTCCTGATTGACGGTAACCGCTGTCCGGCACTGCCTGTGCCTTCGATGGCGGTCGTTAAAGGCGATAGCCGGGTCGCAGAAATCAGTGCGGCTTCCATCATAGCCAAAGTGACGCGCGACGCCGAAATGACCGCGCTGGACCTCACTTATCCCCAGTATGGTTTCGCCCAGCACAAGGGATATCCAACCGCTTTTCACCTGGAAAAGCTGGCTGAACATGGCGCAACCGAACATCACCGGCGCAGTTTTGGCCCGGTGAAACGGGCGCTGGGACTGGTGTCCTGAATCAAGACGCAAGCAATTAAGTAACGCGGAATCTGAAGATGGCTGAACCACGTTTCGTACACCTGCGGGTGCATAGCGACTACTCCATGATCGATGGGCTGGCGAAGACCGGGCCGCTGGTGAAAAAGGCGGCCTCGCTTGGCATGCCTGCGCTGGCGATCACCGATTTTACCAACCTGTGTGGTCTGGTGAAGTTCTACGGAACGGCGCATGGCGCGGGGATGAAACCCATCGTCGGCGCGGATTTTCATGTGCAGAGCGAGTTGCTCGGTGATGAAATGACGCAAATTTCCGTGTTAGCGATGAACAACGCGGGCTACCAGAACCTCACACTGCTGATCTCAAAAGCTTACCAGCGCGGCTACGGCGCGTCTGGCCCGTGGATCGACCGCGACTGGCTGGCAGAGCTGAACGAAGGCCTGCTGCTGATTTCCGGTGGCCGGATGGGCGATGTTGGCAAAAGCCTGCTGCGCGGCAATAGCGCACTGGTGGAGCAGTGTGTCTCGTTCTATGAAGAGTATTTCCCGGATCGCTACTATCTGGAGCTGATCCGCACCGGTCGCGCAGATGAAGAGAGCTACCTGCACGCCGCTGTTGCGCTCGCTGAAGAACGCGGGTTGCCGGTTGTGGCGACTAACGATGTACGTTTCCTTGAACCGGGAGACTTTGACGCACACGAAATTCGTGTGGCCATCCATGATGGCTTCACCCTCGACGATCCGAAACGTCCGCGCAACTACTCCTCGCAGCAGTACATGCGTAACGAAGAGGAGATGTGCGAGCTTTTCTCCGACATCCCGGAAGCGCTGGAAAACAGCGTTGAGATAGCGAAACGCTGTAACGTCACCGTGCGTCTCGGCGAATACTTCCTGCCGCAGTTCCCTACGGGGGAGATGACCACGGAAGATTTCCTGGTCGTAAAATCGAAGGAAGGTCTGGAAGATCGTCTGGCGTTTCTGTTCCCGGACGAAGCGGTTCGCAAAGAGAAACGCCCGCCGTACGATGAGCGCCTGGATATTGAGCTTCAGGTTATCAACCAGATGGGCTTCCCGGGTTACTTCCTGATCGTGATGGAATTTATCCAGTGGTCGAAGGACAACGGCGTGCCGGTCGGCCCAGGACGTGGTTCCGGTGCCGGTTCGCTGGTGGCGTATGCGCTGAAAATTACCGATCTCGATCCGCTGGAATTCGATCTGCTGTTCGAACGTTTCCTGAACCCGGAACGTGTCTCCATGCCCGACTTCGACGTCGACTTCTGCATGGAGAAACGCGACCAGGTTATCGAACACGTGGCGGACATGTACGGCCGTGACGCGGTATCGCAGATTATTACCTTCGGTACGATGGCGGCGAAAGCGGTTATCCGCGACGTAGGCCGCGTACTGGGGCATCCGTACGGCTTTGTTGATCGTATCTCAAAACTGGTACCACCCGATCCGGGGATGACGCTGGCAAAAGCCTTTGAAGCTGAGCCGCAGCTGCCGGAAATCTACGAAGCGGATGAAGAAGTAAAAGCGCTGATCGACATGGCGCGTAAGCTGGAAGGCGTCACGCGTAACGCCGGTAAGCATGCCGGTGGCGTGGTTATCGCCCCGACCAAAATCACCGATTTTGCGCCGCTTTACTGCGATGAAGCGGGTCAGCATCCGGTAACCCAGTTTGACAAGAACGACGTAGAATACGCCGGGCTGGTGAAGTTTGACTTCCTCGGTCTGCGTACGCTCACCATCATCAACTGGGCGCTGGAGATGATCAACGCCCGTCGCGAGAAGAGCGGCGAGCCACCGCTGGATATTGCGGCCATTCCGCTGGATGACAAGAAAAGTTTTGATATGCTGCAACGCTCGGAGACCACCGCCGTCTTCCAGCTTGAATCCCGCGGCATGAAAGACCTGATTAAACGCCTGCAACCTGACTGTTTCGAAGATATGATCGCACTGGTGGCGCTGTTCCGTCCAGGGCCGCTGCAGTCGGGGATGGTAGATAACTTTATCGACCGTAAGCACGGGCGCGAAGAGATTTCTTACCCGGACGTTCAGTGGCAGCATGAAAGCCTGAAACCTGTACTGGAGCCAACCTACGGCATCATCCTGTACCAGGAACAGGTTATGCAGATTGCCCAGGTGCTCTCTGGCTACACCCTTGGCGGCGCGGATATGCTGCGTCGTGCGATGGGTAAGAAAAAACCGGAAGAGATGGCCAAGCAGCGCGGCACCTTCGAAGAAGGGGCGAAACAGAACGGCGTTGACGGCGAACTGGCGATGAAAATCTTCGACCTGGTGGAGAAATTCGCCGGGTACGGGTTTAACAAATCGCACTCCGCTGCCTATGCGTTGGTCTCGTATCAGACGCTGTGGCTGAAGGCGCACTATCCTGCTGAGTTTATGGCAGCGGTAATGACGGCCGATATGGACAACACCGAGAAGGTGGTTGGCCTGGTGGATGAGTGCTGGCGCATGGGGCTTAAGATCCTGCCGCCGGATATCAACTCCGGTCTGTACCATTTCCACGTTAATGAGCACGGGGAAATTGTGTACGGGATCGGTGCGATCAAAGGTGTGGGTGAAGGCCCGATCGAGGCGATCATCGAAGCGCGTAACAACGGCGGTTACTTCCGCGAGCTGTTCGATCTTTGCGCCCGTACCGACACTAAAAAACTGAACCGTCGCGTGCTGGAAAAACTGATCATGTCTGGTGCGTTCGACAGGCTGGGGCCGCACCGTGCCGCGCTGATGAACTCGCTCGGCGATGCGTTAAAAGCGGCTGATCAGCACGCGAAAGCGGAAGCTATCGGCCAGGCGGATATGTTCGGGGTGCTGGCAGAAGAGCCAGAGCAGATCGAGCAATCTTATGCCAGCTGCCTGCCGTGGCCAGAACAGGTGGTGCTGGATGGTGAGCGTGAGACGTTAGGTTTGTACCTGACGGGGCACCCGATCAACCAGTACATCAAAGAAATTGAGCGTTATGTCGGAGGCTATAGGCTAAAAGACATGCATCCGACAGAACGTGGTAAAATCACCACGGCTGCGGGGCTCGTGATTGCTGCAAGGGTAATGGTCACCAAGCGCGGCAATCGTATCGGCATCTGTACGCTGGATGACCGTTCCGGGCGTCTGGAGGTGATGTTGTTCACCGATGCGCTGGATAAATACCAGCAATTGCTGGAAAAAGACCGCATACTTATCGTCAGCGGACAGGTCAGCTTTGATGACTTCAGCGGGGGGCTTAAAATGACCGCCCGCGAAGTGATGGACATTGACGAAGCCCGGGAAAAATATGCTCGCGGGCTTGCTATCTCGCTGACGGACAGGCAAATTGATGACCAGCTTTTAAACCGACTCCGTCAGTCTCTGGAACCCCACCGCTCGGGGACAATTCCAGTACATCTCTACTATCAGAGGGCGGATGCACGTGCGCGGTTGCGCTTTGGTGCAACGTGGCGTGTCTCTCCGAGCGATCGTTTACTGAACGATCTCCGTGGCCTCATTGGTTCGGAGCAGGTGGAACTGGAGTTTGACTAATACAGGAATACTATGAGTCTGAATTTCCTTGATTTCGAACAGCCGATTGCAGAGCTGGAAGCGAAAATCGATTCTCTGACAGCGGTAAGCCGTCAGGATGAAAAACTGGATATTAACATCGACGAAGAAGTGCATCGTCTGCGCGAAAAGAGCGTAGAACTGACGCGCAAAATCTTTGCCGATCTCGGCGCATGGCAGATCGCCCAGCTGGCGCGTCATCCACAGCGCCCGTACACCCTGGATTATGTCCGCCTGGCGTTTGATGAATTTGACGAACTGGCAGGCGACCGCGCTTATGCTGACGATAAAGCTATCGTTGGCGGTATCGCGCGTCTGGACGGACGCCCGGTGATGATCATTGGTCATCAGAAAGGTCGTGAAACCAAAGAGAAAATCCGTCGTAACTTTGGTATGCCGGCACCGGAAGGCTACCGTAAAGCCCTGCGTCTGATGGAGATGGCTGAGCGTTTCAACATGCCAATCATCACCTTTATCGACACCCCAGGTGCATACCCTGGCGTGGGCGCGGAAGAACGCGGTCAGTCTGAAGCCATCGCACGCAACCTGCGTGAAATGTCCCGTCTGAGCGTGCCGGTCATCTGTACCGTTATCGGTGAAGGTGGTTCTGGTGGTGCGCTGGCGATTGGTGTGGGTGATAAAGTGAATATGCTGCAATACAGCACCTATTCCGTTATCTCTCCGGAAGGTTGTGCGTCTATTCTGTGGAAAAGTGCCGACAAAGCACCGCTGGCTGCAGAAGCGATGGGCATCATTGCCCCACGTCTGAAAGAGCTGAAGCTGATCGACACCGTGATCCCGGAACCGCTGGGTGGTGCACACCGTAAGCCGGAAGTGATCGCGGCGTCCCTGAAGGCGCAGCTGCTGGCCGACCTGGCTGAGCTGGACGTGCTGAGCAAAGAAGAGCTGCTCAACCGCCGCTACCAGCGTCTTATGACCTACGGTTACGCATAAGCTTCACAATTATCTGAAAAGCCGCACAATGTTGCGGCTTTTTTTATACCCACCGTTTACCTTAACTATGCTTATCTGGTGTTTTTCAAGGAGGTAGACCATGAACATCATTGCCATCATGGGGCCACACGGTGTCTTTTATAAAGACGAGCCCATCAAGGAGCTGGAGCAAGCCCTGCGGTCGCGTGGATATCAGCTTATCTGGCCGCACAACAGCGCCGACCTGCTGAAGTTCATTGAGCACAACCCGCGGATCTGTGGCGTTGTCTTCGACTGGGATGAATACGATCTGGAGTTGTGCAGCGATATCAATAAGCTGAATGAATACCTCCCGTTGTATGCCTTTATCAATACTCACTCGACGATGGATGTCAGTGCCCACGATATGCGAATGGCGCTGTGGTTCTTTGAATACTCCCTCGGCGTAGCGGAAGATATTGCAACCCGCATTCAGCAGTACACGGGGGAATATCTCGATAACATCACGCCACCGTTTACCCGTGCGCTGTTCACCTACGTGAAGGAAGGGAAATACACGTTTTGTACGCCAGGCCATATGGCGGGGACGGCATACCAGAAAAGCCCGGTGGGTTGCCTGTTTTATGATTTCTTTGGCGGAAATACGCTTAAAGCGGATGTATCGATTTCGGTTACTGAGCTAGGTTCTTTGCTCGATCATACCGGCCCGCATCTGGAAGCCGAAGAGTACATTGCCCGCACGTTCGGTGCTGAACAGAGCTACATGGTGACCAATGGCACCTCGACCTCGAACAAGATTGTCGGGATGTACGCCGCACCCGCCGGAAGCACATTGTTGATTGACCGTAACTGCCACAAGTCGCTGGCACATCTGCTGATGATGAGCGACGTCGTACCGTTGTGGTTGTCGCCGACGCGTAATGCACTCGGTATTCTTGGCGGTATTCCACGCCGTGAGTTTACGCATGAAGCCATCGAAAATAAGGTTGCGGCGATCCCCGACGCCAGCTGGCCTGTCCACGCGGTGCTCACCAACTCTACCTATGACGGCCTGTTGTACAACACTAACTGGATCAAGCAGACGCTGGATGTATCATCGATTCATTTTGATTCCGCATGGGTGCCTTACACTAATTTCCACCCGATTTACGCCGGTAAAAGCGGTATGAGCGGTGAACGCGTACCGGGCAAAGTGTTCTTCGAAACGCAGTCGACGCACAAAATGCTGGCCGCATTCTCCCAGGCGTCGCTCATTCACATCAAGGGCGAGTATGACGAAGATACCTTCAACGAAGCCTTTATGATGCACACCACCACCTCTCCGAGCTACCCGCTGGTGGCCTCCATTGAAACGGCAGCGGCGATGCTGCGCGGAAACTCGGGTAAACGTCTGATTAATCGTTCTGTGGAACGGGCGCTGCATTTCCGCAAAGAAGTACAGCGGCTGAAAGATGAGGCTGACGGCTGGTTTTTTGATATCTGGCAGCCAGAAGAGATTGAAGAGGCAGAGTGCTGGCCGGTCGCGCCAGGCGAAAGCTGGCACGGCTTCCGCGATGCTGATGCCGACCATATGTTCCTCGACCCGGTAAAAGTGACGATCCTGACACCCGGTATGGACGAGCAGGGCAATATGAGTGGTGAGGGGATCCCCGCCGCGCTGGTGGCGAAGTTCCTTGATGAACGTGGTGTGGTGGTGGAGAAAACCGGGCCCTATAACCTGCTATTCTTGTTCAGCATTGGGATTGATAAAACCCGTGCGATGGGGTTGCTGCGCGGTCTGATGGAGTTTAAGCGTGCCTACGATCTCAATTTGCGGGTCAAAAATATGCTGCCGGATCTCTATGCAGAAGATCCTGACTTCTACCGCAATATGCGTATTCAGGATCTGGCGCAGGGGATCCACAAACTGATCCGCCAGCACGATCTACCGCGTCTGATGTTGCAGGCGTTTGACGTATTGCCTGAAATGAAACTGACGCCGCACAAAGCCTGGCAGAAGCAGGTGAAAGGCGAGGTGGAAACCATTGAGCTGGAAAATCTGGTCGGTCGCGTGTCGGCCAATATGATCCTGCCTTATCCTCCGGGCGTACCACTGCTGATGCCGGGTGAGATGATCACCGAGGAAAGCCGGACGGTGCTCGATTTCCTGCTGATGCTCTGTTCGGTTGGGCGTCATTACCCGGGCTTTGAGACGGATATTCACGGTGCGAAGCGTGATGAGAACGGTGTGTACTGGGTGCGAGTCTTAAAATAAAGGTGGTGGCTTGCCAGGCGTAGGTTTTCGGTTGTAACGTTCAGAACATCATAAAAAGGAGAAACTATGCTGGGTTTAAAACAGGTTCACCATATTGCGATCATTGCTACCGATTACGCACAAAGTAAGGCGTTCTACTGTGGCATTCTTGGCTTTACGCTGTTAAGCGAGGTTTACCGTGAAGAGCGCGATTCCTGGAAGGGAGACCTGGCATTAAACGGGCACTATGTGATTGAGCTGTTTTCTTTTCCTTTTCCGCCTGCACGTCCGTCCCATCCTGAAGCCTGCGGGCTGCGACACCTCGCCTTTAGCGTTGATGATATTGATCGTGCGGTAAAACATCTGGAAGCCCACGGCGTGAAGTGTGAAGCGATACGTGTTGATCCGTTTACCGACAAGCGCTTTACCTTTTTCAATGATCCGGATGGCCTGCCGCTGGAGCTTTACCAGCAGTAATCGCCATCCTGTGTGATAATGCCCGCTCAGTTCGGGCATTTTTTATGTGTAATTTCCTATGACCTTACCTGCTATCGCACAAGCCGTTTCACCGTACCGCCAGCTACTGGTGGGGTTTAGCGGTGGTCTGGATTCCACCGTTCTTCTCCATCGCCTTAAACTCTGGCGCGACCAGGAGCCTGATGTTCAGCTTCGGGCACTGCATGTCCATCACGGGTTAAGCCCTCATGCTGAGGATTGGGTCGCACACTGCGAGGCATTGTGCGCGACGTGGGGGATCCCGCTGAGCGTTGAACGGGTGAGGCTTCAGGATGAAGGTCTGGGTACTGAGGCTCAGGCGCGTAAAGCCCGCTATGCTGCCTTTGCCCGTGTAGTGCAACCCGGCGAGGTACTGGTAACGGCGCAGCATCTTGATGACCAGTGCGAAACCTTTTTGCTGGCACTGAAGCGGGGAAGTGGTCCGGCGGGGTTATCCGCCATGCCTGAGCGAGCTGATTTTGCAGGGACGCAGTTAATTCGTCCGTTACTGCGTGAAACGCGTGCTTCTCTGGAAACCTGGGCGCGGACGCATCAGCTGAGCTGGATTGAAGATGAAAGCAACCAGGACGACAGTTACGACCGAAACTTCCTGCGCCTGCGCGTTGTCCCGCTCCTGACCGAGCGTTGGGGGCATTTTGCCGAAGCGACGGCCCGAAGCGCCATGCTCTGCGCTGAACAGGAAAGTCTGCTGGATGAGTTGCTGAGCGAAGAGCTGGCCGAATTGATTTCAGCTGACGGAACGCTGACGATTGCACCGCTTGAAGGCATGAGTTCAGTCCGCCGTGCCGCGCTGCTACGGCGCTGGCTGGCCTCTCACAACGCGGCAATGCCGTCGCGGGCCATGCTGAGCCGCATCTGGGATGAAGTGGCTCAGGCACGGGAAGATGCTGCGCCTTGTCTGCATCTGAACGGTTTTGACGTGAGGCGCTACAAAGGGAAGCTCTGGTGGGTCAGGTCGATGCCTTCGCTTGTTGATACTGTTCTCGACTGGAAGACGCCAGATGAAACGCTGGCGTTGCCATGCGGTGCCGGACATATTTCTCTGGTGCAATCGGGTCATGTGCGTCCGCCTGCAGCCGATGAGCTGGTTACCGTGCGCTTTAAGGCCGGTGGTATGTTGCATATTGTCGGGCGCAATGGCGGACGGAAGCTGAAGAAAATCTGGCAGGAGTGTAATGTGCCGCCCTGGTTGCGTGATACCACGCCGCTGCTGTTTTACGGTGAGACGCTGATTGCCGCTGCGGGTGTGTTCATCACTGAAGAGGGGTGGACAGAAGAGGGGATGAATTTTGAGTGGAAAGCGTAACGGGCAGTCGGGCTGCCCGTGAGTGTTATCAGGACTCGCTCACCACAACGGTGCCGATTTCCGGGTGGCTGAAGCTGGCAATTTTGTCCAGGCGAAGCTCACGCGTCGCCCCTGCATCTTCCACAACCAGATATTCCACATTCTTACGCGAAACCAGATCGCTGGCTTTCGCCTTCAATACTTCGCCATCTTTTAGCTCCAGCGTCAGTATTAAATGATGCTGACAGGCGAGTTCGAGGTTGTCATAGTCATCACAATTGATGGGTTGATAAGTATCATTCATCGACATAATCGCTCACCAGTAAATTCGCCGCAGCATACGCTGCTTTTTCCCTGACCGATTCTGAAAGGGTCTCATCAGAGGCCATTTCATTAAGCACTTTCAATACACAGCCCAACGCATCCGGGATGTATCCCAGATCGCCGCTGGCGATTTCCGCATACCGTTTGCGAATTAACTCACAATAATTATTCACATCCCCTCCCGCCAGCGCACTGACTTACTGTGAGATACCATTAAGCCTACGAAGATAAACTCGGTTTAGCAAGGTGACTATACCATACTCATTTAAGCAATATCAGAGCCTTGATAGTCGGGTATTCATCACCTCGTAACAGCCTTTTGCCGCTGTTTTCGCTACAATGTGCGCCTGATTCAAAAGGAGTTTACTCATGGCGCTGAAAGCGACAATTTATAAAGCTGTGGTCAATGTGGCGGATCTTGATCGCAACCAGTTTCTGGATGCGTCATTGACGCTGGCGCGTCATCCCTCTGAAACCCAGGAACGCATGATGCTGCGCCTGTTGGCGTGGATTAAGTATGCTGATGAGCGCTTGCAATTTACCCGTGGCTTAAGTGCGGAGGACGAGCCAGAAGCCTGGCTGCGCAACGATCATCTGGGTATCGATTTGTGGATTGAGCTGGGTCTGCCGGACGAACGTCGTATTAAAAAGGCCTGCACCCAGTCCGCTGAAGTGGCGCTATTTGCATATAATCAACGCGCTGCGGAGATCTGGTGGCAGCAAAACAAGAGCAAATGCGCACAGTTTAAAAATCTTACCGTCTGGTATCTGGACGATGAGCAACTGGCGCAGCTGAGTGAGTTTGCCAGCCGGACGATGGTTCTGCAGGCGACAATTCAGGACGGTGCGATCTGGCTCTCTGATTCTCAGAATAATCTGGAAATTCACTTAACGCCGTGGCAGCCGGCGTCATGATTGTTTTGTCCCGAAATGTCAGCATCCCTGATAATGAGCTGGAGATCACCGCTATCCGTGCTCAGGGAGCCGGTGGGCAGCACGTGAACAAAGCGTCGACGGCTATCCATTTGCGCTTTGACATTCGGGCCTCCAGCCTGCCAGAGTATTATAAAGACAGTTTGCTTGCAGCCAGCCATCACCTGATCACCAGTGACGGTGTCATTGTGATTAAAGCGCAGGAGTACCGTAGCCAGGAATTAAACCGGGAAGCGGCAATTGCCAGGCTGGTGGCGGTGATAAAAGAATTAACGACAGTGCAAAAAAGCCGTCGGGCAACACGACCAACCCGCGCATCGAAAGAGCGCCGGTTATCGTCGAAGGCGCAAAAATCCACAGTGAAAGCGCTACGCGGTAAAGTTCGTCGCCCAACGGAGTGACGAAAGGGAACACACTTTTCATAAGGAATTCATTGTGAAAAAAGCATTATTGTCAGCGCTGGCAGTGAGTACGCTGTTTGCGCTTTTCGGGTGTAATAACCGTTCGGAAACGCAGGTATTACAGCCCACCCAGAGTGAAGAATTAAAGCCGATGCAGCAGAGCTGGCGTGGTGTGTTGCCTTGCGCGGATTGCGAGGGTATTGAGACATCTCTGTTCCTGCAAAAAGATGGTACCTGGGTGATGAACCAGCGTTATCAGGGTGCAAAAGCACCTTCGTCCTTTGCCACTTACGGCACATGGGCACGCACGGCTGAGAAACTGGTGCTGACCGATACCTCCGGTGATAAAACCTGGTTCCGCCCTAAAGGTGACAGCATGGAGATGCTCGATCGCGAGGGGAACCCGATTGAGTCCCAGTTCAACTACACGCTGGCTCCGGTAAAAGCAGCGCTGCCTGCCACGCCAATGGCGATGCGGGGAATGTATTTCTATATGGCAGATGCGGCGATCTTTACCGACTGCGCTACCGGCAAGAAAGTCAGCGTGGCGAATAACGCCCAGCTTGAACGTGATTATGCCGTTGCGCGGGGTAATGACAGCAAGCCGGTATTACTGACGGTTGACGGTCATTTTACGCTGGAGCCAAACCCGGATAGCGGTGAGATGGTGAAAACGCTGGTGGCGGATAAAGACGCGAAGTTCCTGGCGGGCAGAGATTGCAGCAGCAAATAAGCTGAATTATCCCATTAAAAAACCCCGCATGTGCGGGGTTTTTTGTTTATTAACCTTTGATGGCTTTCACCAGGTAATCAAGGATGTCACCGGTCTTGATCATCTGTTTCTCGCCGCTACGACGGTATTTATATTCAATCTCGTCGCTGTCGAGGTTACGGTCGCCGATAACAACAGTGTGCGGAATACCGATCAGTTCCATGTCAGCAAACATCACACCTGGACGCTCTTTACGGTCATCCATCAGGACTTCGATACCCTGAGCGCGCAGCTCGCCGTACAGTTTCTCGGCCAGCTCCTGCACACGGTAAGATTTGTGCATGTTCATTGGCAGGATCGCCACCTGGAATGGTGCGATGTTATCTGGCCATACGATGCCGCGCTCGTCGTTATGCTGCTCAATGGCAGCGGCAACAACACGCGTAACGCCAATGCCGTAGCAACCCATCGTCAGGATCTGGTTACGGCCATCTTCACCCTGAACGGATGCGTTCAGTGCGCGGGAGTATTTATCACCCAACTGGAAGATATGACCCACTTCGATGCCGCGTTTGATCATCAGGGTACCCTGACCATCCGGGCTTGGGTCACCGGCAACCACGTTACGGATATCTGCCACTTCTGGTGTCGCCACATCGCGATCCCAGTTGATGCCAAAGTAGTGCTTGCCATCGATGTTTGCGCCAGCGGAGAAGTCGCTCATTGCTGCAACCGTACGGTCAACAACAACGGGGATTGGCATATTCACTGGGCCCAGAGAACCCGGGCCTGCATTCACGACAGCGCGGATTTCGGCTTCTGTTGCGAACGTCAGTGGGCTGGCAACCTGCGACAGTTTCTCTGCTTTCACTTCGTTCAGTTCGTGATCGCCGCGAACCAGCAGGGCGACCAGCGGGCTTTTACTGCCTTCAGCCGCTTTCACCAGCAGGGTTTTAACCGTTTTCTCAACAGGCAGATTGAATTGTTCCACCAGTTCGGCAATGGTTTTCGCGTTTGGCGTATCAACCAGCTTCATCTCTTCAGTTGCTGCGGCGCGTGGTGTTTTTGGTGCCAGGGCTTCAGCAAATTCGATGTTAGCGGCGTAATCAGAGGAGTCAGAGAAGATCACATCGTCTTCACCGTTCTGCGCCAGTACCTGGAACTCATGGGATGCGCTGCCACCGATAGAGCCAGTGTCAGCCTGGACAGCGCGGAAATCCAGACCTATACGGGAGAAGATTTTGCTGTACGCTTCGTACATCTTGTCATAGGTCTCTTGCAGAGATTCCTGAGTCGTGTGGAAAGAGTACGCATCTTTCATCAGGAATTCGCGGGAACGCATGACGCCAAAGCGTGGACGCACTTCGTCGCGGAACTTGGTCTGGATCTGGAAGAAGTTCAGCGGCAGCTGTTTATAAGAGCTCAGCTCATTACGGATAAGATCGGTAATGACTTCTTCATGCGTCGGGCCGAGGACAAACGGACGATCGCCACGATCGGCAATACGCAGCAGTTCCGGACCGTACTGCTCCCAGCGACCGCTCTCCTGCCACAGTTCAGAGGGCTGAACGACAGGCATTAACACCTCGATTGCACCGGCGTTGTTCATCTCTTCACGCACGATGTTTTCGACTTTTTTCAGGACGCGCACGCCGGTCGGCAGCCAGGTGTATAACCCGGAGGCCAGCTTGCGGATCATCCCGGCGCGCAGCATCAGTTGGTGGCTGATAACTTCGGCGTCGGCGGGTGTCTCCTTCAGAGTGGAGAGCAGATATTGGCTAGTACGCATGTTGTTACGGTTCCATTTCGACGATTGGAACAGGCTGAAACACCAGCCTGACACAAAAAAAGTGGTTTAGTTTACCAGTGTGGCAAAGATGCCAAAAGAGAGGAAAATAAAATTACCTGGGTTCCAGGGCAAAGACTTCAAATCCCGCCTCAGTTACGCGCCAGCGAACGTTAAAATCCAGCAGCCAGACAGCGTAGGTTTTCCCGGCATCCTCTTCTTTACGGTAGGCTGGACGGGGATCCTGAGCCAGAACTTCAGTAATAAAGTCCCGAAGGTGGGGATAGCGTTTTTCCAGCTGGCTGAGTTGTGCAGTTAGCTCAGCGGTGAAGTGAACAGGCATATCTGCCCGTGGTGCTTCCTGAGCATAGCTGGCGCGGGCATCCGGCAGCGCTTCGGCGAAAGGCAGATACGGCTTGATATCGATAACCGGCGTGCCATCAACCAGATCAAGACTACCTAACTCCAGTATCACCTGATCTTTCTGACAGCGTATGCCTTTCAGCTCGACCAGTGACATACCGACAGGGTTTGGGCGGAACGTTGAGCGAGTCGCAAACACGCCCATTCTGGCATTGCCTCCCAGACGAGGAGGGCGCACGGTAGGACGCCAGCCCCCTTCCATGGTCTGGTGAAACACAAACACCACCCATAGGTGGCTGAACGCTTCGAGCCCGCGTACCGCATCGGCCTGATTGTAAGGCGCGATCAAGTGAAGTTCACCACCGCCGCGGGTAACCAGACCTGGCTGGCGCGGTACGGCGAACTTCTCTTTATAAGGTGAGCGGATAACGCCTATCTGCCCGAACTGAAATGAACTCATTTCGCAGTAATGTTAAGCGCAGAACCGATGCAAACTGCCTGACGGTAGCAGCCAGGTGTACCGCTGGTCACTTCACAGCTGTGCAGCAGAACCGCGTTGGCTTTCATTTTTGCTGCGTTGATCTGCATGCGTTTACGAGCCGTTGGGATGTTTGGTGGGGAGTCCTGATTGGTTGCCTGACAGGATTCACCGCTCACTTCACCCAGTTCACGGAAAGGTTTACCCACGAGATCGTCGGCTTTGGTAATAATGCGAACCGGTGCAGGACGTGGCGCTTTCGGCTTTGCTGGCTCCGCTTTTGGCGGGGTTGCTGTGCTTTGAACAGGCTCAACAGGAGATCTGCTTAGCATAGAACAGCCGCTCAGCATCAGTGCTAAAAGACAGATCGGTAAAGCACGCATAATAGTTCCTCAATGGATGATCAAATCGTCAGATATTGAATCAGTTGCCTGCATAAATGACAAGACGGGCTTTCGCCCGTCCTGATGATATTACACTGAGGTGAGATTACCAGCCTTTAACAGCGCCGCCGTTAAACACTTTATTGGCTTCCTGGTAAACTTCGTCAGACTGATATGCCTGAACGAATTTCTTCACGTTTTCCGCGTCTTTGTTGTCTTCGCGAGTCACGATCAGGTTTACGTATGGAGAGTCTTTATCTTCCACGAAGATACCGTCTTTTGCCGGAGTCAGGCCAATCTGGCTTGCGTAGGTGGTGTTGATAACCGCCAGTGCAATCTGTGCATCGTCCAGGGAACGTGGCAGCTGCGGTGCTTCCAGTTCAACAATTTTCAGATTTTTCGGGTTCTCGGTAACGTCCAGAACGGTCGGCAGCAGGCCAACACCGTCTTTCAGTTTGATCAGACCCACTTTCTGTAACAGCAGCAGGGAACGGCCGAGGTTGGTCGGGTCGTTAGGCACGGCAACCTGAGAGCCTGGCTGCAGTTCGTCCAGAGATTTAATTTTCTTGGAGTAACCCGCAATTGGGTAAACAAAGGTATTGCCAACCGCGACCAGTTTATAGCCACGATCTTTAATCTGCTGATCCAGGTACGGTTTGTGCTGGAAGGCGTTGGCGTCGATATCGCCTTTGCTCAGCGCTTCGTTCGGCAGAACGTAGTCGTTGAAGGTGACCAGCTCAACGTCCAGGCCATATTTCTCTTTCGCCACCTTCTGAGCGACTTCAGCAACCTGCTGTTCTGCACCCACGATAACACCCACTTTGATGTGGTTTGGATCTTTCTCGTCCTGACCGCAACCCACCAGTGCCAGAGAGCCGATCAGCGCGCCTACCGCTGCAAGGGTCTTTAATTTAAACGCCATGTTATATCCTTAACTCGTCGAGTTTGTGTTGTGTGTACGTTATTTGTGAGTAACAGTCCGGACGATGCGATCGCCAGAGAACTGGATTAAGTAAACCAGAACAACCAGCAATACCAGAACGGTATTCATTACGGTAGCGTTATAACCAATATAGCCGTACTGGTAACCAATCTGGCCTAAACCGCCAGCACCAACTGCACCACCCATCGCGGAATAACCGACCAGAGTGATAAGCGTAATGGTTGCTGCGTTTACCAGGCCTGGCAGCGCTTCAGGGAGCAGAACTTTGCGCACGATCTGCATCGGTGTTGCCCCCATCGCACGGGAGGCTTCAATCAACCCTGTTGGGATCTCCAGCAGGGCGTTTTCCACCATACGGGCGATAAACGGTGCAGCACCCACGGTCAGCGGAACGATTGCCGCCTGCAGACCGATAGACGTACCGACGATCACGCGGGTAAATGGAATCATCCACACCAGCAGAATAATGAACGGGATAGAACGGAAGATATTCACCAGCGCAGAAAGAGTGCGGTAGAGCTTCGCGTTCTCAATGATTTGACCTGGGCGCGTTACGTACAACAGCACGCCGACCGGCAGGCCAATCACAAACCCAAAGAAACCTGATACAAAGGTCATTGCCAGCGTTTCCCAAACGCCGCGAACCAGTAACCACATCATCGGCTCAGACATAACCCAGTACCTCTACTTTTACATGATGTTCTTGCAGCCAGGCGATCGCCGCCTGTGTTTCTTCTTGTGTGCCGTGCATTTCCGTCAGCATGATGCCGAACTTCACACCACCGGCGTAATCCATCTGCGCGCTGATGATGTTGTTGTTCACGTTAAAGCGACGCGCGGTTTCAGAAAGCAGTGGTGCATCGACAGATTGACCGGTGAATTCCATGCGCAGCATCGGGACGCTGTCTGCAATCGGTTCTGCTTTTAAACGTTCCAGATAATCTTCCGGAATATCCAGGTGCAGTGTGGACTGAATAAACTGTTGCGCCAACGGCGTCTTCGGATGAGAGAACACTTCGCTTACCGTGTCCTGCTCAATCAGTTCACCGTTGCTGATTACGGCAACACAGTCACAGATGCGTTTCACCACATCCATTTCATGCGTAATAAGGAGAATAGTCAGACCCAGACGACGGTTAATGTCTTTCAGCAGTTCCAGAATAGAACGTGTGGTTGCCGGGTCCAGTGCGCTGGTGGCCTCATCGCACAGCAGCACTTTAGGATTACTTGCCAGCGCGCGGGCAATGGCCACTCGCTGTTTTTGTCCACCGGACAGATTTGCCGGGTAGCTATCATGTTTATCACCCAGGCCGACGAGATCCAGCAGTTCGGTTACGCGACGCTTCACTTCATCTTTAGGTGTGTTGTCCAGTTCCAGCGGCAATGCAACGTTGCCGTAAACAGTGCGGGAAGCCAACAGGTTGAAGTGCTGGAAAATCATGCCAATCTGGCGACGTGCTTTGGTGAGTTCTTTCTCTGAGAGGGCGGTAAGCTCTTGTCCGCCAACCTCAATGCTACCCTGGGTTGGACGCTCAAGAAGGTTAACACAACGGATCAGTGTACTTTTGCCTGCACCCGATGCGCCAATGACGCCATAAATTTGACCAGCAGGAACATGCAGGCTGACGTTGTTCAGCGCCTGAATGGTTCGGTTCCCCTGCTGGAACACTTTGGTGATATTGGAAAGTTTAATCATTAGATTATTTTTATCGTATGTAAGTTAGCCGTGGCATTTTCTTCTGCCAGATACGGGTGATGACCGTAAACAAAATGGATGTTAAGGCATCCAGACGTCTAAATCAATCCAACTCTGTGCGATGAGCACTTTATTGCGCTGCGATTCATGAGATACTAGCCGGACATGCCTTTTTCAGGAGCAAACCGGTGGCAAAATCAGTACCCGCAATTTTTCTCGATCGTGATGGCACTATTAATGTGGATCATGGTTACGTCCATGAGATTGATGAGTTTGAGTTTATCGAAGGCGTAATAGATGCCATGCGCCAGCTGAAAGAGATGGGCTATGCGCTGGTGGTCGTGACAAATCAGTCTGGTATTGCGCGTGGCAAATTCACTGAAGCGCAATTCGAGACGCTGACGGAATGGATGGACTGGTCGCTGGCTGACCGCGGCGTTGATTTGGACGGTATCTACTATTGTCCACATCACCCTCAGGGTACAGTAGAAGAATATCGCCAGACCTGTGATTGTCGTAAACCGCATCCAGGAATGTTTATCTCTGCGCAGGAGTTCCTGCACATTGATATGGCCGCTTCTTATATGGTGGGCGATAAACTGGAAGATATGCAGGCGGCAACTGCTGCTGGTGTAGGCACCAAAATATTAGTGCGCACTGGTAAACCCGTCACGCCAGAAGCAGAGAATGCGGCTGACTGGGTGATTAATAGCCTGGCAGATTTACCAAAAGAGATTAAAAAGCACCAAAAATAGCCTTTTTGGCGAAAAGATGAGCGGTTGAAATAAAAATGCATTTTTCCGCTTGTCATTCCTCGGAGGCTCCCTATAATGCGCCTCCATCGACACGGCGGATGTGAATCACTTCACAAACAACCCGGTCGGTTGAAGAGAAAAATTCTGAAATAACGGGTTGACTCTGAAAGAGGAAAGCGTAATATACGCCACCTCGCAACGGTGAGCTGAAAGCCGCGTTGCAACTGCTCTTTAACAATTTATCAGACAATCTGTGTGGGCACTCAAAGTGACATGGATTCTTAACGTCCTCGGACGATAAATGAATACCAAGTCTCAACGAGTGAACACGTAATTCATTACGAAGTTTAATTCATTGAGCATCAAACTTTTAAATTGAAGAGTTTGATCATGGCTCAGATTGAACGCTGGCGGCAGGCCTAAC
>NZ_JBIMRC010000040.1:0-9512 GCF_043945575.1 Enterobacter cloacae complex sp. 2024EL-00214
GGAAAAAATAGCCTAAATAGGCTGATTCGATGTGTTTGCGGGAAAAAAATCGGCCCAGATCCGCGAAATTTTAATCAGCGAGTCAGCTTGGGAAGAAATGACCTGCTTATTCGCACCTTCCCTAACACATTATCCAGCTCGGCACATTCTAAACATTGTGAGAGATGGCTGGGATAAATCAGTTGATATATTGATTACTGAACTGCGACGTTATCTTGCGCCTAACGAATTAGCTTCGCTAGGAACAAATCCAGTAATACCCTTTATACCCTCATTCAAACATTAAAATAAATGGGGCTACGGCCCCATTTTTTACTCACGATATAAGATGTAATAACATTTTCTGACCTGCATACTGTTGTTCAGGTAACCACAAAGTGCTTCACGACCATCCTGACTACGACCTATCCATAGGCCAGCCAAGCGTTTATCTGGTTGCTCAGACAGTATGAAAATTTTGCTGTTAATAAGACCAATGAATGGGCGTTCTACTCCCTGGGGGACTACAAAATTCCCCAGCGGTTTGTAACTTTCCAGGTTCAATACGATCGCAGCTGTCTGGTCACTGGAATTGTCAGCATCGTCCTGTTGCTCGCTGGCAGCAGGTTGTTGGTAGTTTTGAGAAGGCTGCTGAGCATAGAAATCGTTCGGATCGATCGATTCTGCGCTGGTTATGAAGGGCAATAGTGCTAAAAGGCCAAAAACAGCTTTTTTCATATGTCCACCATAGGGTTATGCGTTTAAATATGATTAGGCTATCAGTACCAATGCTGTCAGGCTAAAAACAATGGGGACAAATTGAGGGCTTTTATGTTGTGTTTATTGCTATTTTTGTCCTGCAATAGCATCTATTTCACACAATACACAGTGACATTTAGCTGGTGGCTCAAGTCGTTCGAATTGCGTCAGATTATGCAGACGTAATCGAGGTATACGTCTGACAGCATGATGGCCACACGAAAGTTCAAGAAACCAGATTCGTCCGTTACGGCTCCCGTCCTGAACCTTTACGTTTACAACTTCTCTCCATATGCGAATCATGGCTAACCTTCTGCCGGGCTCGGTGGTTCATCGTTGTCCTGGGTAATTTTAACGTAATCACCCTGATTGATAACGATTACTTCATTAAGATGAGGGCTGTAACGTACCCTCTCTACTTCGTCGAGATAGTCCACATGTCTACGCGCCTTGTTATTCGAGAAGCCGAGCGCTTTCCCTATTGCGTGAACTGATGGCCCACGGCCACCATTTCTGTTCATGTATTTTTTGACATACGTGATGATTGCTTTCCTGTCACTGGTCATGTCCGGGAGTTCGGCAATGTCATCATGACCTTGTCCTTTCGCTACGCGCAGCGTCATAGACTTTCTTTCACCATCGATAATGATTCGTCCCTGGTCATGCAACTGCCGGATACGCCGGGAAACGAGCCCTTTTGAATACCCCAGAGAAGAACAGATCTGCTCGTAAGACGGTGCTGCACCCTGCTCTTTGATTTCTGTCACAATGAAATCAAAGAGCCTGTCCAGGTGGGCATTTGCTTTTGGGGCGTTCTGTGCTTTTCCAGAAACACTACCGGCGTTGTCTTCAGTCATATCCCTTCCGTCCAGTTGGTGGTTGTTAATTAATGCGGGCTATCGACGTTCTTCGTCGAACTGAGACTAAAAGGCACGACGTCCGCTTTTACATCAGTTAAGGAGTGATTACCGCAGAGTTGCCCTTTAACTTTAGTCAGGCCCACCAGCGCATCCTCAAGCAGTTCTGATTCCTGAGATGTCACATTACTACCCAGTTCCATACCGATTTTTTCGCCCGCGTCCTTGAGGATACTGATAGCACGATCGATAGATTCACTGTACATAATCGCCACCTTGTTCGTTTTGTTAACATAGCCAATTAGTGCGTGTTCAGCTATAGCTGAGTTGTTTTATCACCTGTTTATGCGGCCCTTTTTCTTGCCAGGCAGCGAGCTAAAACCCGTTCCCTGGCTTCATGCTGCTCATCGATACAAAGCTGAATTCCCAACCCCAGGATGTAACGCTCCTGAAGTTCTGCCGGATGGAGGAAATTGAGCGCGGTGAAACCAGCTGGCACGGAACCATATTTGGCCAGGCTGTCTTCGTAACGTCGCTGGGCTATTTCACAAATTAAGTTATATTGAGCAATAGCTGCCTCACGTCCAACTTGATTGAATATTTCAACCGCCAGGACTTCCGAACATGTCTGCATTTTTGCATCCGTTTTGTTTACCTGACATCAGTATCACCCCGATGTGCTGGCTAACGAAATTTACGGATAGATGAATGTAATGAGGGGAATAGAACGTAATGGAATGTTTATACTGAACCCAAATTATGGGGAGCTTGATAATCAAATGTGGAAGTCTGTTGAGAAGCAGACTTCCAGACTTGGTATTAACTGGTTTTCTGACTATTAAGCCAGCTGATTAGCTCATCTTGCGTGTCAAAAGACGCGACAAAGGTCTGCTCCTGATCAGGACGTTGTGCATCCCTTATCGCTCTGAATGGAGCTTCACCGCTATAGTAGAATATTGGCTCCGCACGGCGTTTGACCCATGCTGATTGCTCGCGCTCTGCGAGCTCGCAGGCTTCTTCGTAATTGTCCGCTACTCCCAGCACTGTCGAACGATCCCAAGCTCCTCCATTCAGGCATCGAACAGTGATTTTCCCGTCCGGGCAAGTAATGCCATATGGATGATCCCACCAGGCATCAAGCTGAGACTTTGAGCGCTTTTCATTAGGTGTATCGTCGAAGTTTTTAGGTAATACCGGATTAAGGGGTATGCAGTTTGGCACTTGGATTCTCCCTGTAGCCTGAATCTACAAATAGGCAGTAAGCAATGTTCGTCAGGTTAACATGTACCTCCTGTTAGGTAATTAAGTACTTCGTTCCATTTTCGATATTCGCGTTATCTGACTCATTTTCTCCGACTTCAGGAGATCTCCATGCTGCTACGTAAGCCATGTGAATCAGGCTTGTTTTTCGCCCCGCTTTGACCCCATTTCCATGATGTTCTCAAACCTCGCGCTGTTACAGTAGGACAACTGCTACTGACGAGGTGAATATGACCAGATACCTTGGATACTGCGCCCTTGCGCTCCTTACCGTCCTGCCGACCGCTTCGGTATATTCTGCTGTACAGAATGATACAATGGGCCTATACGCTCCCGATCCCAGCTACACACCTGACATCCAAAATTCAGCACCTGTAACGCCTTCTCCGGGGGATGACAGTCTGTACAGTGATGACGTACCCGATTCATCTACCGCTCCAGAAAGCACCATTACCCCCCTGAATAGCTTTGATGTTATGTCTTTTTCTATAGGGCCGGTAAGCCTGCGGATGACAGCTTCTGAAGCGATCACTGCTATCACTGACAAACTTGGCCAGTCTGCTGGTGAAGAAATTCAAAAGCGCTACAGTAACAACTCATTGAATAGTATTTTCTGGGGAGATGCTCACCAGGAGACGGTGGTCTATTTTATCCCCGATACGGCAGTTGACCCCATTGAGCCGGTGGCTTACAAAATCCGCTTTTCATTCAGCAACCCTGATCTCTTACTGAAGTCGGCGATCGAGAAATATGGAGAGCCTTCAGTCTCTGATGCCCAGAGAGGTCGTTATATCTGGTGCAAGGCACTGGCGGAGAAAACGAATAAGTGTGATGACAGTAAATCTGAGCTTACGCTGACAACGCGAGAAGTTGAAGACACTGGCATCCTGACTCTCAGCGACCCAACGGTCTCATTTGATGCCTCGCGGACTGCAACGGCCACCCCGGATAAAGACCAGGCTGCGACTGAAGATAACCAGGGGCCATTGCCACAGCTCTGAAGTCGTCCGTCGCTGTCCAGCATCCTTTTGCAGGATTACTAAACCGACTGAATTCGTCAGCCGGTTTTTTTATCTGAATTTTACATTAGCGTCTGAAAGTACGCTTTCCAAACGGGCTTATCTCTTTGACGTGAAAACCCGCATTAGTCAGCATCCTGGCCATGACAACTGATGCAGGAAGACAGGATGCCTCCACTTTATGGCCGGGAGTAGCATCCAGAATACTTTGCAACATGGAGCGCCCAAATCCTTTTTGTCTTTGACTCCTGGTAACACCAAACATCCTGATTTCCAGATGTGAAGCAAGTCCATTTGCACCATTTTTGCCCGTCAGTAGGGCAAAACCTATCGCTGCGCCATTATGTTGAGCATCAAAGACAAACAAGAAATCGGCGCAATTCTCTCCCCGTTCCCGCCTGGCAATGGCTTCTGAGATCTGACTTTCGAACTGAGACAGTCCGTCATCATCATCAAAGTTAAAATACCCATCCCGCATACCGTCGCGAATCACCGCTATGATAAAGGGAACATCCTGTTTGGTTCCAAAGCGCATTTCAGGGGCAGATAACACCGTCATCAGTTTGTCTCTCGTAACCGTTATTATTCCATCAATTTGATTACATGGAGGTAAAGAGGTCAATAGAAATGAACGGGGTATTTCGCTGATGACCATTTGATCGGTGTTAGTGGTTTCAGTAGCAGAGCCAGGAGGTATATAAGGCCAGCAAAAATGCCAGCCTTTTTCATTTAAACCGGTTTTCTTATGATTCTCTTGATCGGCATTCCTGCCTTATCAAAATATCGGGTTGGCCATATTTCTTGAGGTTCTTCACCAATTGCATTAGCGATGATGATCTCGCCTCTAGGCCAGTCACGTGTCAGTGCATTTGCCAGAGTGCTGCTTGAAAGACCGTTAGCCCTACTCAGTGAGGCAAGTGACAAACCTTTCTTATGTAGCGCAGCTATGATGTCTGCCTTATGCCAGTCCTGTTTTTCCATCTCCATTTCCTTTGGTGGTGAATCGGAACATGGTTTGCAGTACCAGCTAATGACGACTGGCGAGCCGTAAGGCTCCCACGCCCCGACCCACCATTGACAAAAAACAGGCGAGCGAGTGCGAACCGTTCAAGTACATGAACGGCGTGTCATTAGTCGGGGCTGCAAATCCCCACTCTTACGATTTAGTAAGGGCTACAACAGTTTACAGCATTTAAAGGGTGTATCAGAAGTGTTAATGCCGTAAGTTTGCGAGTCGGTTTGAAATTCAGATAATAACTATGCTTAATGGCCTGTTCAGGAAAGCACTTCGATGCTGTTCATATAGCCAAAGCCGAATATCCGCTTTCTGCCGATCCCGAAAGCGTATGCCTGTTCAAGTGCGCCGACATCTTCAATCACGCATTCAGCATCGTACTGGCTCATCGGTACAATGATCTTGTGGGATGTACGGCCAACGCTCCCGGGCTTAATAATATGGAACTTGGTGCTTCGAACGATACGTAACCGTCCACAGATCACTCCGGCCCGTTCCAGGTGATAGTGGATATAATCCGGGAGTTCATGGGCAGGTGGACAAATCTCTCTTTTCCGGCCTCCAGCTTCCTCGCGTCGAATAGTGGCCAGCGAGCCGCAGATTCGAATTTTCTGGCCAGACACAAACATGATTTCCTTCATGACTTCGCCAGGGAGCCCGAGTGCAACAGCCGTTCTCAGAACAACCTGGGTGTCGGAGGCACTTTGTTTGCGAGAGTAGAAGGTGTATGGGAGTCGCGACCCAGAACGTTCCTGGACTACCTTATCCAGTTGCTGGTGGATCCCATACACGTCACCTGGGGCGATTCTGAACCTGAGCGCACATTCAAAGTATTTCACGCCACATTCCTTGCTGAACATAATGAATTTTCAATATTAGTTTCAGGGTATGGCATGGACGGCGAGTGACGAAATTATGAGGGGGGAATACGGCCAGTCCTTTGGCCGGTGTGGTCAGAGAATCATTTCGATACTTTCGCCGTGGAATATACCGATCACATCTGTCTTGAGGCGGTTACTCCTCGGCTTTACTTCATTGGCCACGAACTCTGGCAATGGCCGAATTTTCACGTGCTCATCCTGAATGATAATGAACGGCATAGATGAAGCGGCAGAAAGACGCAGTATCTGGTCGGGGTGTTCAGGATCAGCCATCGCGATGTTTGCAGCTGGATGCACTTTAACCGGACGGCGTAAGCGAAGCTTTTCTTCCGGTACACGCGCAATAGCCTTAATCAACGAGTTGAGTCTGACTGATTTATCTTCATCTTCCTCGATGTCCTTGCCCATCTTCTGGAGCAACTCGATTTTGTTAACCCTGCTAAAAAGCGTCTTTTGCCTCCAGCCGAAACTGACCAGATTGACGTTAGCATTATCAAACATACGCAGCTGCCGATAGAGATGCAGGGTCATGACACCAGGGCAGGCGCTATGCAGCGCGTTGAAGCGCATGTATTCCGGTCGGCGATCACCACCGTAGTTTTCGATGATGTGGCGTTGAATGCTCTCTTTATGCTGGTTGATGGATGTCACCAAACGGGTAACCAGCTGAGAGAATTCCGCATCTGTATTGTCGTACCATAATACGCCGGTAGTGCGCCGAGCGGACTTCTGCGAATAGCCATCCCTGATATGCAGGTCAGCGTATGCCGCGCAGGCAGCATGGACAGCATCGTGTCCCTGTTTCAGCTCAGGCATGATGTGTTCGATGGCCATATCTTCTTCGCCATCAGCAACGGCTGGCAGGACGCAGACACTCGCCTTGAGCGGAAGCCGGGAACCCAGCACTCCACGAAGTTGTGTGATCTCGCTCTCCAGCGTCTGGAAAGTTGTTGAGATATTCATTTCTATCCCCGAAAAAGGGCTCTAAACTCCCTCCGCTGCACGGAGGACTGTATGTACATACATACTCATAACAAGCGAAACCGAGTATATCAAGTTCGTTTTGTTTACAGACGAATTTTATCGATGACGAATGAAGTTTTCACTGCTGATTAGCCAATCCTGACGCGAGGGATTTCATTAATGTTAGTGAGATAGGATGGTGACAATAACTCCCGCCGCATCGTCCAGTCTTTGTCGATGCCCTGGCCCGCAAACCATAATTTCCCCCGACCTGACCGGTTAATTCTATCCATCACGCCCATCAACGCTTCACCATTGGCAAAGAGTCGGTTCTCACCAAACAAATCGAGCTGGCTGGTGGCGCTATCATAAAAGTCAGATAGCATCACTCCGGCTTTATGGTATCGGTATCCCTCCTGCCAGATATGCCGGAGCCCTGCGACCGCAGCCGCAATGATTTCCCGGGTATCGGCGGTGGGGTTTTCCAGCTTGACTGTCTGCTGGCCACTGTAAGGGGCCGTTTTCGAATAGTAACTTGTGCCAATAAAAACCGTTATGCAGCGACAGTATTGCTTCTCTTCGCGCAGCTTCTCGCCTGCACGTTCGGCATACTCACACACCGCCTGGTGCATTGCTTCGTAGTGCTCTATTTTCTGGCCGAATGAACGCGAGCTGATGATCTGCTGCTTAACCTTCCTCACCTCTTCCAGGGCTATGCAGGACTCGCCATTCAATTCGCGCTGCGTTCGCTCCAGTACGACTCCAAATGTGTTACGGATAAGCGATGTTGGCGCATTGGCCAGATCGAGAGCAGTCCTGATGCCCATGCTGTTCAGTCTGGTGGCATATCTCCGGCCCACCCCCCAGACATCGCTTACGTCAATATATGGCAATAATTTACGTTGTCTTTCTGGACTGCTGAGATCAACCACTCCGCCTGTTTTAGTCCATGTTTTTGCAGCTTTATTTGCTAGTTTTGCCAAAGTTTTAGTTGTCGATATGCCCACCCCCACGGGTATATGGGTGCTCTTTAATACGGTTTTCTTTATTTCTCTTCCATAGTCATCAAAATTATAATTTTTCTGCATTCCTTCAAACGAAAGGAAAACTTCATCAATACTGTAGACCTCAGTATTACTGGAGAATTTAAATAATGTCTCACACACCCTACGGGAGATCTCCGCGTACAAGGCATAGTTAGAACTGAAAACATGTACACCGTTAGCTTCAAAGAATGCTTTCTTCTGGAAGTACACGTCACCATTCTGGATACCTAATTTTTTAGCTTCCGCTGAACGTGCCACGACCATGCCATCATTGTTCGAAAGGCATACAATTGGCTTGTTCACCAGATCGGGCCGAAAGACTCTCTCGCAGGAGGCGTAAAATGAGTTGCAATCCACCAGGCAGAACATCACAAGGCCTTGTACACGATGAAGGTCACCACGCCAAAAATGGCCAGTTCTTCGCCTTCTTTCAGATAGATCGGTGACATCCGGCTATTCATTGGCAGTAGCGCGGGAGCCGGGCTTAGCTGCAACCGCTTAATGGTGAAATCACCATCAACGGTCGCAATCACAATATCCCCCTCTTTCGCCTCAAGTGAGCTATCCACGATGACCAGATCGCCTTCGTGAATACGTGCCTCTACCATCGATGAACCTGTTACTCGTAAGAAGTAGGTTGCAGATGGATGTTTGATGAGGTGAGTATTTAGATCAATAAATTCATCAACATAATCGGAAGCGACTGAAGGGAAACCTGCGCTGACAGGCTCAACGAACAACGGGAATTGGCCTGGTGATTGTTGTGTCACTGGGATAAGTTTCATAATGCTCTGCTCTTCGTGGTGCTGTATATCCATACAGTATTATAGACAGGAGCCAGGAATTTTCGCACCTCCTTTTCCGAAAGTTATTTTCCGCTATCACTCTTCAGGTTTTTCTTATCACTTGTCCAGAAGTGGGTAACTGCACATAACAAATTGCAACCATATGATTCCTCAGTTCATTTTCAGAATTTACTCGTGCTTACTTCGTATACAATTCGGAATTTATCCGTACATTTTATAAGGAGTAATAACGATGAAGCAGTTTACAAATGAAGCAACTCAACAAATGCTGGCCGACTTTGACAAATCCCCTTTCTCTGACGCTGATCTGGCCGCAATGGATGTGGATGCTCGACAAATTATTGAGCAGAACGCTGAAAGGGATCGCCAACACCCGGTAACAGCAATCTGGCGTGTTGCGGTCGAGGGAAGCCTGACTGCGCGAGGTGGTGTCGTAACCGCTGTTGATAGCGCCAGGGTTATGGATCTAGGCAACGGTCAAATGGTCAAAATCGCAGTGGAGGGTGATGCAGTCACTTATACCGATGGTTCATCTGCACGGATTGTTTCAAGCGCTGGCCAGAAAGCTACACACTTCGAGAAAGGGCTCGCGCTGGTGGGCAGCGTACTGGATAACGGGGATGAAATTGTCTCGACCCCGCAGGACAGATTAGTGCTGTTATCGCGCAAAGGTATGGCTGAAGCCCCCGACTTTCTGGCAATACCCGGAGGCGTGACTCATGGGGTATCGAACTAACAATTATGGCCGGGGCCAGGCGCTCCACGGAGATAAAACCACCACAGGCGCGACCGTCCTTACTTGGGGTCAGTTTGGATATCGAAAATTATTGTACTATAAGGACTTCCCCGGCATGTCAAAGCCGGTATTTATGGTTTCTGTCTGCTCTTCAGTAAAAATAAAGGGGAGAGACTGCGGTACTATAAACG